>JAVEYH010000031.1:0-22157 GCA_034003585.1 Kiritimatiellia bacterium | reverse complement strand
CGCGCCCGCCTCGAACCCCCCGTTCGCCAGCAACCCCGCCGGGTCGCCGGCCGCCGCGGCCAGACCGGCAACGGCGCACAGCACGACCCGCAAACCAGAATCCCTCATCGGTTCCTCCCAGCGTTGTATTCGCTTTCCGGCAGTATACGGCAGAATTGCAGCCGGAAACAAGAATCGCATTTTAGGTGTCAGGAGAATTGTGGTAAGGTGGCCGCATGAGACATCAGCGTGTCGAACAGTGGGAGGCGCGGTTGAACGCGCTGCTGAAACGGGTGGACCATGCGCTGGAAGAGCGCTTCGGCACCCTGCTGACGCCCCACCCCGCGCGCCCGCCGCATGGCGCCACCGCCAACCCGCAGCATGACGGACTGTTCCGCATCACCGCCGTGTTCACCGCGGGGTTCGGCTCCAGCTTGGGCAAGGGATATGTCCTCTCCATGGAGCCGGTTTCGCTGGAACCGCTGTCTGAAGACGTGCGCGCCGAAATCGAGGCGGCCGCGGTGCGGATGATCCGGGAGGGGTTGGAGGAAGCGCTGCCGGGACGCGGCATGCGGGTCCAACGCGACGGAACCCTTTGGAAGATCGTGGGGGATCTCTCGCTTGCCGGACCCGAGCGGCGCGACGCCGCATCCCCGCAGCGAAAGGAGGACACATGACGGGATGCCTGGCCGCGCAAAGCCTAGACCTCAACACGCCACTCGGATACGGCACGATTCTCCATTATGCGCTGTCGCTGCTGGTCTGCCTCCACCTGCTGCTCAAGCCACGGGACGCGCGCACCTCCCTGCTCTGGATTTTTTTCACCACCGCTTTCCCCTTCTTCGGCCCGCTCGCCTATGTGCTCTTCGGCATCAACACCGTGCCCAACAAAGGGTGGCAGAAACAGTATTCCGACAGCCTCTTCCAAAAACGCCAGCGCCTCAACCTGCGCCATGCCCATCCGCTGGCCTCGATGTCCGCACGGAAAAACGCCCTGCGGGTCACACCGACCGATCCCGGAACGTTGCCGTTCAACCGCATCCTCGACCGCCTCAGCAACAATCACCCGCTGCTGGGGGGAAACGCGATTGAGCTTCTCGAACCGGCCGGGGAAGCCCTGGAGGAGATGTTTACCGCGATCCGGCAGGCGACCCGCCATATCCATCTTTCCACCTACATCCTGAATGACGACGCCGTGGGGCGGCGCCTCATGGCCCTGCTCGCGGAACGCGCCGCCGCCGGCGTCGAAGTCCGGGTGCTGTATGACGCGTTCGGTTCGGCGGGCGCGAGCCTGCGCCTCTTTTTCTGGCGCCACCGGCGTGTGCCCAACCTGCGTCTGGTCGGGTTTTCCCAAGCGAACGTGTTTAAACGCAAGTTTCAGCTCAACCTGCGCAACCACCGGAAAATCCTGGTGATCGACGGCACGGTGGCCTTCACGGGCGGCATCAATTTTCACGACGTGTATCTGCCCCGGCACAACAAACCGGGCACGCTGGATTACCATTTCCGCATCCGCGGTCCGGCCGTGCTCGAACTCCAGTACACATTTTTGCGCGATTGGTATTACATGACCGACGCCCCGCCGGAGAAACTTCTGGCGGCCCGCTTTTTCCCCGCGCCGGAATCAGCGGGAAGCTGCGCCGTTCGCCTGCAGAACAGCGGCCCCACCCGCGACGAGACCGGCGCCGCTCTCGACGCGTACTTCGCGGCGGTCAATCTCGCCCGAAGCCAAATCCTGCTGGTCACCCCCTACTTCGTGCCGCCCGAACCGCTGATTCTCGCGCTGCGCCAGGCGGCGTTCCGCGGTGTGGAGGTCAAGGTGCTGGTGCCGTCGGTCAACAACCACCCCACCCTGCAGCTTGCCTCGCAAGCCCTGTACACTGATCTCATCCAAGCCGGCGTGCGCATCTTTGAACGTGCCCCCCCCTTCCTCCACGCCAAAGCGTTTCTGGTTGACGACGCAATCGCGATCATCGGCAGCGCGAATCTCGATCCGCGCAGTCTTTTCCTCAACTACGAGACCAATCTGGTGGTCTTCGCCACGGAATTCGCCGCCTGTATCAAACGTGTCCTCCTGCACGATTTCGCCCAATCCCGCGAAGTCCTCTACTCGGACTGGCGGCATCGTTCGCGGCTCCGCCGCTTCGCCGAAAATTTTTTCAATCTCTTCCACCCCATCGCCTGAGGGCGGCGTTCCCGATTACCTGTTGCGCTCGACAGGCCATACGTCTCCTGTTACGCTTGATCCCTCCATACGGCAAACGGTCCGCGGTGTCATATGTTTTATCTGTTTCTCCTCTTCCATTTCGTGTTCCTGCTGTTCTGGCTGCGGCTCTGGTCCGCACCGGAACGCGAGTTTTATTTCAATCCGTTTGTGTCGGGCACCATCAATCTGACCGACCGCGTGATTCAGTTCCTGCGCCCAGTGCTCGCGATGCCCGAGGCGATGGCCGCGCTGGTCATTCTGAGCATCGTGACCCTGTTTCAGACGCTGCTGGCCGCACGGTTCCAGTTTTCGTTGGGCGTGACCCTCGGCACGGCCTTCCGGTTCACGTCGCCCGCCGCGCCCGACAACCCCTTCCTGCTGTTCCCGTTCACCCTGCTCCAAACCGCCCTGTTTCTGGTGCGCCTCTGGACCGTTTATCTGCTGGTCCGCCTGATCACGCCGCCCTTCCGCGTCACCCGCGCGACCGAGGCCCTGGCCTTCTTCGCGCGTCCGTTCTCCCGTGTCCCCCTCCGGTTCCAGCCTTTTCTGCTTCTGGCGCTCCACGGGCTGCTTGCCCTGGCCCTCACCCGCACGGCCGATCTGCGGCTCCTGACCCGGCTGACGGGAACGCCCGCCGCGACCGACGCCTCGCCCTTCCTGACCGGCCCCCTCCTTCTGCAGCTCCTGAAAACCGGCTGGCTCGCGGTCCTTTCTTTTGCCGACGGCCTGATGTTCCTGACGCGCTCGCTCTTTGTGCTGATCCTTGGCAGCCTCGGCGCGGCCCTCATCCAATCGCGCGGACTCTCCGTTTTATGCGGCGAGGGGGCGGATCTCCTGCTGGGCCGCTTCGCCCGGCGCGGCACCGGCGCAATGGGCTTCGATTTCACGCCGCTGATCTATTTTTTTGTTGTGGATTTTCTGTACAACGGCATCTGCCGCGGGCTGTACGGGATGATCCACTCCCCGTTATTCAATTGAGGTGAAGATGCGTTGGGTCGTTGAAACCCGCGACGGGTGCATCGTGACCGTCAAGGCCACGCCCCGTGCAAGCCGTTCCGAGATCGCCGGGGCCGATGCGGATTGGCTGCGCGTGCGCCTGCAGGCACCGCCGGCGGACGGCAAGGCCAATGCGGCCCTGATCGAGCTCCTCGCCGAAGCGGCGAAGGTGCCCAAACGATCCGTCGCGCTTTTGTCCGGCGAGACCGGCCGGCTCAAACGCGTGGCCTTCCGCGGCCTGACCGCGGCGGCCGCGCGTCAGGCCTTCGCAAAACAATGAGGCCCGGCGCGCGCCGCCCGCTCAGCGCGAGTCCGCCGCGGCAGGTTCCGGCTGCCGGGTTTTGAACGCCAGCGGAACAACCAACACGGGACATGTGGTCTTGCGGGCCACTTTGCCGGTCACATTCCCCAGCAACCACTGCGTGATGGCGCCACGCCCCTGCCTGCCGAGAATGATCAGATCCACATCCCGGGATTCCGCGAAATCCAGGATCATCCGGGCGGCGTCGCCGATCCGCATCTCAACCTGGAACGTGACGCCGGACGGAACGCGCGGACGGTAAACCGTATCAATCGTGCGGTCGATATCGGCGCGCGCCTTGGCGTCCATATCACCGACCTCGTAAATGTATCCCTTCCAGAATTGCGCGTCCGGCTCCGGAATGACATGCAGCAGGTAGAGCGTGCACCCGGCATTCCGCAGGGCGGCGTCCACCGCAAAATCAAACGCGAAGTCCGCGTTCTCGGAGAAATCCGTGCAAAACAGAATCTTCCGGTAATTTCCGTACCGCGTCGATGATCCGTCCATACGTCCTCCTTCCGGATTGACTACCGCACCACCCCGGGCAGCCATGTGGCCAGACCGGGAAAAACCATCAGTATTCCGCACGCCACGACCAGCGCGAACAGGAACGGGATCGCGCCGCGGAAAACCGTCTGCAGCGGGATGTCCCGTTCGATGCCGCTCACGACATAGACATTGACCCCCACCGGCGGCGTGATCACCCCCATCTGCGTCACCAGCACGATCATGACCCCGAACCAGATCGGATCGTAGCCCAGGCCCATGACCACCGGATAGAAAATCGGGATGGTCAGGAGGATCAGCGCCAGCGAATCGACAAAACACCCGGCGAAGAGATAAAAGAGGAAGATGAGGATCATCACCACCCACGCCGGCAGCGGCAGGGCCGCAAGCCAGGAGGCAAACTGTGTGGGCAGCCCCGTGACCGCGAGGAAATGGCCGAACATCGTGGCGCCCGCCACAATCACCAGCACCATGCACGAGGTCCGGATGGTCTCTTGCGCGGCCTGCCGGAACAGGGCCCACGACCCGTGTCCGCCGCAGACCGCAATCGCCACGCTGCCGGCCGCACCGACCGCCGCGCCCTCGGTAGGCGTGAACCAGCCCGCGAACATTCCGCCCATCACCAGCGCGAAGAGGATCACAGTCTCCGAAACCCCGAAGAGCGACCGGAAACGCGCGCGCCACGGGGTCCGCACCGCAGCCGGGGCCAGACTGGGGTTAGCCAGGCACAGCACGCCGATCGTCAGGCAGAAAAGCAGCGCCACCACAATCCCCGGAAGAATTCCCGCGATGAACAGCTTGCCGATAGACTGTTCGGTAAGGATCCCGTACACGATGAAAATCACGCTCGGCGGGATCAGCATCCCGAGCCCGCCGCCCGCCGCGACCGTGCCGCTGGCCAGGGCGTCGTCATACTTGTATTTCCGCATCTCGGGCAACGCCACAGCAGCCATGGTCGCCGCCGTGGCCGGACCGGAACCGCAGATCGCGCCAAAGGCCGCGCAAGCGCCGACGGTCGCCATGGCCAACCCGCCCTTCAGGCCGGAAAGCCAACTGTTGGCCGCCGCGAACAACCGGCCGCTGATCCCGGTGTGGAACGCCACCTGCCCCATAAAAATGAAAAGCGGGATCACGGTCAGATTGTAGCTGGAGAACACATCGTACAGGTCCGCCGACAGCATGGCGAGCGCCGCCTTGCCGGAGACCACGGCCGCGTAGCCGACCACGCCGACCAGCCCCATAACGATCGCGACGGGCATGCTGCAGAGCAGCAGCGCGAACAGCGCGACGCATCCGATCACACCGAACATCAACGGCGTCATGATTTCACCATTTCCCGCCCGGGATAGACCAGATGGAACATCACCACCAGTGCCGTCACGGCAAAAGCCGCGGCCATCACCCACGGCACCCAGAAAATCGGCACCTCAATCGTATCCGACACCTGCCGGTTGCGCAGGAAACGCAACCCGTACCCCACGCATTCCGCGGCGGCGAACAGAAACGCCGCGATCATCAGCAACCGCATTACCGAGTCCACCGCGATCCGGCCCGGACGATTCAGCTTGCGGAAAAAATACTCGATCGCCACATGTCCCTTCATCGCCGTGGTGATCGGCAGGGAACAGGCGATCGTCACCGCGGCCGCGATGCGCACCAGATCATACGCCCCTTTGACCGGGTGACCCGCGATCCGCAGCAGGACGTCGACGCACACCAGCGCGATCATGACCGCCAGGCCGCAGCAGGCGATTCCCGTCATCAGCCGGCCCAGACCGACCACCGAACGCCAAAACAAACCCAGCGGTTTCCGGACCGGTTTCTGCGCGGGACTCACCGGGACGGGCCCGCCTGGACTTCCCGGACCGCGGTGGTGAGCCGGTTCAGAAACTCTTTGCCGGGAAGGCCCTTCTCTTCCGCGCGCACCGCATACTCCTGCAGCAGCGGCTCGACCCGTTTCCGCCACACCGCCTGCTCCGACGCCTCGAGCGGCACCACCTCCCGCCCCAGCGACCGGACAAAGGCCATCCCCTCGTCATCCGCCTCGTTCCACGCCTGTCCGTGGCGCCCCACCCACTCCTGGCTGACGGTTTCCATGACCTGTTTCACCTCATCCGGCAGGGAGGCCCACCGTTCCGGATTGATCACCACGAAAAAGGCGGTGGTATACCCGATGCAGCGCGAGTCGGTCACACTGCGGACCACCTCGCCCTGTTTCCACCCCTTCAGCGTCTCGACCGGACAGAAGGTGGCATCGACCACGCCTTTCTGAAGCGCCTCGTAGGTATCGCCCTGCGGCATGCTTACCGGCGAACCGCCCAGGCTCTCCACCACTTTCGCGCAGAACCCGGTCGCCCGGACCTTGGCCCCTTTCAGGTCGGCCAGCGTGCGCACCGGACGCTTGGCGGCCAGAATGCCGGGCCCGTGCGCATGCACGTACAGCACCTTCACGTCGCCGATCTCTTTCGGCGCGAAGGCGCGGCACAGCTCGTTCACGATCCGTGTCGCGCTGACCCCATCCGCATACCCCACCGGCAGATCCAATCCCTCCAGCAGGGGAAACCGTCCGCGCGTGTACGCGAAGGCGCTCATGCCGATATCGGAGATGCCGTCCACCACACCCTGATAACACTGGTCGGCCTTGGTCAGCGACCCGCCGCAAAAAACCGTGATCCGGACTTTGCCCTGTGTGCGGCGCCCGATCTCTTCGGCCCACGCCTCGGCGAGTTTGGCCTGCGTGTGCGTGGGCGGGAAGAAAACGCTGTACGTGAGGTTCACCGGCCGCGATCCGCCCTCGGCCGCGGCCTCCCGTTTGCCGCACCCGGACGCAGCGATCCAGCCCGCAAACAACAGAAACAGGACCGTACCACAATGGTTCCGATTCATTTCATCCGCCTTCCTTTTGTCCTCGCTGGTTTCCGGCATGACTCCGGTCTGACGCGCCGCGCGCCTACCGCATCGCGTCAGCCAGCGCGCGCCCGAACGCGCTGCAGGAGACTTCGGTCGCCCCCTCCATAAGGCGCGCGAAATCGTAGGTGACCGTCTTGTTCGCGATCACGCGGTCCATGGCGCCGATCAGGTTGTCCGCCGCCTCGGTCCACCCCATGTAACGCAGCATCATCTCGCCCGAAAGGATCAGCGAACCGGGATTGACCTTGTCCAGATTGGCGTATTTCGGGGCTGTGCCGTGCGTGGCTTCGAATACCGCCACCCCCGTCGTGTAGTTGATGTTCCCGCCCGGCGCGATGCCGATCCCGCCCACGCACGCCGCCAGCGCGTCGGAAATGTAATCGCCGTTCAGATTGAGCGTGGCGATCACATCATATTCCGCGGGCCGGGTCAGGATCTGCTGCAGAAACGCATCCGCGATGCAATCCTTGACCGTGATCTCCCGGCCGGTTTTCGGATTCCGGAACTGACACCACGGCCCGTCGCCGATCACGCGCGCCCCGTACGCCTCGCGGGCGAGCTGGTAGCCCCAGTCCCGGAACCCGCCCTCGGTGAACTTCATGATGTTGCCCTTGTGAACCAGCGTGACACTCTCGCGGTCATTGTCGATCGCATACTCGATCGCCGCCCTGACCAGCCGTTGCGTACCCTCGACCGAGACCGGCTTGATGCCGATCGACGAACTCTCCGGGAAACGGATCTTGGTGACCTTCATCTCGTCCCGCAGAAACGCGACAACCTTGCGCGCCTCATCACTCCGCGCCATCCATTCGATCCCGGCGTAGATGTCCTCCGTGTTCTCGCGGAAAATCACCATGTCGGTCAGCTCGGGCCGTTTCACCGGCGAGGGCACGCCTTGAAACCAGCGCACCGGACGCAGGCAGACATAGAGGTCGAGTTCCTGCCGCAGCGCCACATTCAGCGACCGGATGCCGCCGCCCACCGGCGTGGTCAGCGGACCCTTGATCGAGACGAGGTACGTCCGGCAGGCCTCCAGGGTCTCGGCGGGCAGCCAGGTGCCGGGGCCGTACACCGCGTTTGCCTTTTCCCCGGCGTAGATCTCCATCCAGGCGATTTTCCTCTTTTCGCCATACGCCGCCCGCACGGCGGCATCCCATGCGATCCGTGCCGCGCGCGTGATGTCCGGACCGGTGCCGTCCCCCTCGATAAACGGGATGACCGGACAATCCGGCACCCGCAGACGCCCGTCGCCGCCCTGGGTGATCGGTTCGCCGAAAGAGGGAATTTGAATGTGCTCGTAGGCCATGCTGCTGCGTTCTCCCATGTTAGGTTCCGTTTGGACTGCAATCGTCGGCCTGAAGTATAAAACGGCGCCGGTCCGACTGCAATGCAAAGATGCCCTGCTGAAAGATGCCCTGTCACGCGCACGGCCGTTGCCTGCGGATTTCGATGCGGGTCAGCAGCACGGTCACCAGATACCCGACCCAAATGAGGTGCAGCAACGGCCCCATCCCCGTATGCTCCGAAACCGGACCCAGAATCCACATCACCACCGCCGCAATGCCCCAAGACCCGCCGCTGACCAGCCCCATGCGCTGCGTGAAGCGCAGGGACGAGGAGGCGTACCGCGCCAGCGTGATGCACAGGGGGAAGCCGGTGTAGACGATGAAGCCGGTGAAGGCCAGCAAAATCGAGGCCGCCCGCGCGCGGGGCGCCAAAATCAGATACAGCAGGGTGAGCGGCGCGCCCGCCAGCGCCGAGTACAAGATCACCCGGAGATGCCCGAACCGCGGCGCCAGCGCGCCCCAGACCAGCGCGCCGATCATGCCGCCGATGCCGAAAAGGGTGAAGGAAAACCCGCTGAAGGAGAGCGAATAGCCGGCCTCCTCATGCAGATACGACGGCAACAGCGTGGCCTGGATCTGCGAACAGGTCGCCAGCGTGGCGGCCATGATGAACAGCGGCGCAAACGGCACGCCCGGGATCCGCTCGGGAGGCGTGGCCTCCCGGACCGCCATCTCGTTTTCCACCGGCAGACGCAGGCCGCTGCCCCCAAGGCACAACGCTGCCACGGGCGCGGCCGCATACAGCCAACGCAGGCTGGCCAAGCCGAACCGTTCGGTGAGTGCCGAAGAGAGCATCGCCCCTCCCGCGAAACCCATAAAACCGGAGACCATGAACAGCGACGTGGTCAGCGAGGAGGGCAACCGGTCGAAGCCGTGGATCGCGCGCAACCCTTCCGGATGGATGATCGCCACGCCCAAGCCCGCGAGCAGGGCGAGCCCCGCCATGCCGACCACGCTGAAACGGCCGGGCGGCAGGGAAGGGATCAGCACCGAGACCCCGGCCAGCAACACGCCGAAACAGATCGGGAGGGGAGTGCCGCGTGTGGCCCGCATCTGGCCGACAGGGATCTGAAAAATGTTGGAACTGAAAGCCAGCAGCGAGGTGATCACGATCAGCGCCGCCACGGACACGCCGTACCGGTCGCGCATCGGGATGATCACCGGAGCGATGATCCCGACATAGGTGTCGGCGACCGTGTGGGCAAAGGTGAGCGCCAGAAGCTGCGCCGTCTGCCGGCGAACGGATGGGGAAACAGTCATGTGCGTTTGATTCCGGTAACAAAAGCCCGGTATGGTAGGCGCTGACCCGCGCGGCGTCAAGCCGCGCCGCGTGGGTCAGGCGGGCGGGACGGTTCCTGAAACCGCCGCTTGCTTTTCGGCCGCCGATTCCCCATGATGCGGGCCATCAACCGGAACGCGTCCATGCGACTCCTCTTCCTTCAACTACCGCGCCTCGATCCCGACGTCACCGCGCCGGGCGAGAACCTTATGCCCGCGGCCGCCTGCCTGCAAGCGGCGCTCGAACGCTCGCCCGAAGGCCCCCATTGGGAGGTTCTCGGTCCGCCTACGGGACAGGATACCGCACCCGACGCGGCGTTGCTGCGCGAGATCGCGACCCTCCGTCCGGATGCCGTTTCCTTCACCTGCTACCTCTGGAACATCGAGCGCACACTGCACCTGGCGCGGCAAATCAAACGCCGGCTGCCCCCTGTGCGGATCGTGATGGGTGGCCCCGAAATCGCGGCCGGGCATCCGCTCCTTCCGCCCTTCACGTCCTCCGGCGGACCGGCAACACCGGGCGTTTGCAAATTGTTTCCGGCGGACAGCCTGGTGGTGGGTGAGGGCGAACCGGTCTTCCCTAAGATTCTGGCCTTTTTCCGCACCGGCCGCGCGCCCGATCTGCGCGGAGTCTTTTGGCGCCGCGATCAAACAGCCGGTTTCGCCGCGGGCACGCGTCCGAGGCCCTCCGCGCAACTGCGGCGCCTGCTGCCCGCGCCCGACCACCCGGCCAATCGTCCCGACGCCTCCGGCATGGCGTATCTCGAAACGCACCGCGGCTGTCCGATGCGCTGCGCCTTCTGCTGCTACAATCTGCGCCGCACCGTCACGACCTGCCTGCCACCCGAAGATGTCGCGGCGCGCCTCCGCGTGCTGCGCGCCCGCGGGGCGCGCGAGATCCGGCTGGTGGATCCCACCTTCAACGCCCATCCCCGCTTCGATGAGATCCTCGCCATCATGGCTGCGGAGAACCGCGACCGCGCCATCGCCTTCTTTGTGGAGATCCGCGCCGACACCCTCACGGAAAACCAGGCCGCGCGTCTCGCGGCGGCCGGAGTCGCGGAGGCGGAGGTCGGCATCCAAAGCACCGATCCGGCCGTGCTCAAAATCCTGCGGCGGCCCCTGAGGCCCGAACGGATGCGGCACGGCATCGACCTGCTGCTGCGGCACGGCATCCGCCCCACTCTGGATTTCATGTATGCGCTGCCGCGCCAGGATGCCGCCGACATCCGGCGTTCGCTCGACTGGCTCGCGCGGTACGGTGACGCCATCCATCCGCAATTCCTGCCCACGCTGTTGCTGCCCGGAACGGAGTTGCGCGACCGTGCGGCAGAGCTGGGCCTGCGCGCGCAACGCCTGCCGCCGTACCGCGTCCGGAAAACGGATGTCCTCTCCGCGCGCCAACTGGCCGCGGTCGAGGTGCAGGCCCTTGAACGCCTCGGCGGCTTCGACTCCCCCACGCGCCGTTTCGTCGGCGCGCGCCTGCCCGATCTTTTTCCGGACAGGATCCGTTACCCGTTGCGGACGCCTCCCCGAGGCGTCCACAACGCAGGCACACCATTGACCAGCGGACGCCTCGGGGAGGCGTCCCTACCATCCGCATCTTCCAACCGTCAGGCTCTCATCCTCTCCGGGCCGGATCTTTACTCGTGCCGGGAAACCCTCGCCGCGCTCATCCGCGAGAGGGTGCGCGCGGAGCCGCATATCCTCTGGCAGTTCGTGCTCTGCCCCGAAAACGAAGAGCCGCTCGACCTCCTTGATTTTCTGATCGGCACGCTCGCTTCCCTGCCGCCGCACTGGCTTGACCGCCTGGTCTCCCCGCCCGGCCGCCGGCGCCTGTGCGCGCGCCGGCTCTTCGTGCGCCTGCCGCGCGGCAGACGTTTCGATCCGGAGTGGGTCAACGCCGCGGAGGCCCTGCTCGCGTCACGTTTTCACTGAGCCGGCGCGTCCGTGTCCAGCGCGGGCAGCGGCAGATCCAGGCGGTCCGCCACCGCGCGGAGCAGCTCGGTCTCATCCGGCGTCCGCGCGCCGTCCGCGCGCACCACCGCCGCGCACGCGCGCAGCAGTTCGCCTTTAAGCAACGGGATCAAGCCGTTGAGTCGCGCCAGAATCTCCTCCAGACCGTCCGCGGTGAAGGTCTCGCACGCCGGCGGTTCGGTGCCGACCCCGAACGAGGTGGCGCGCACCGCGCCCGCGCGCCATGCTTCCGCCGCGGCCGAAGCGTCATGCGGCTGTCCGGCGCGCGCGAGCATGCCCAGCAGGCGGGCCGCTTCCGGACCCACCCGGGCCGGGGGCACCGGCGCCCTTGCCGCCTCGCGTACCGCGCGTTCCGGCGCGAGCCCGCGCGCGACACGGTTTTGCAGCATGAATTCAAAAAGGGACACCTGCGCGTCCGCCGCCGCCAGTTCGCGCACCAGACGGATGCAGCGTTCCCGCGCGGGCGCAGGCCGCCCCCGCGCCGCGGCCACGGCCAGTTCGGCAATCCGGCGGCGTTCCGTCCGGTCCCGACCCCGGAGCGCGGCAAACCAGCGTTCGGCGGCACCGGCCAGAACCTCGCCCTCGTCCGCAGCCACCCGCGCGCGCTGACGTCCCCGAATCTCCTCCTCCTCCTGAAACAACAACCCGTAGAGCGCGGCGCCGGCGGCATCCGCCTGAGTCAGCGATGCGCGCAGCTCCGGAGCCAACCGCTCCAGAAACGCCAACGCGCCGATCATTCCCCGGCCGGTTCCCGGCAGATGCGGGATTCCCGCCGCAGTTCCCAAGCCGGACCCCGTTTTCTCCGCCGACCGGGTTACCGTCGCAGCCGGCCGCACCCCCCACGGACGGAAATCGCCGTCGAACGCGGGCTCCAGCCGACGGATGCGCGAAACCAACGGCGGATGCGAGGCCATCCTTCCGCTGAACCCCGCCCGCACCGGCGAGTCGAAAAGCAAGTGCGACAGTTCGCTCCGGTTGGCGCACCGCAACCTCCCGCCCGCGGCCATCGCGCCGATCCGTTTCAGCGCGCCTGCCAGTCCCACAGGGTTCCGCGTGAACTGCACCGCCGAGGCGTCGGCGAGAAACTCCCGCTGCCGCGAAACCGCGGCCTGGATAAGCCGGCCGAACAACACGCCGATGCTGCCGATCACCCACAAGGCGAGCCCGGAGAGAAACAGCACGAGCACCACCCCGCCCCCGCCGCCTTTTTTCCGGGAGCCGGAAAAACGCGCGAACCGCAAGGTCTGCATCAGCAGCCGACCGCACACCGACGTCACCAGGATTCCGAACAGCACACCCAGGAGCCAGCTGTTGAGCCGCATGTCGCCGTTCAGGATGTGGCTGTACTCGTGGGCGATCACCCCCTGCAGCTCATCGCGGTTCAACCGGTCCAGCGCGCCGCGGGTCACGGCGATGGCGGCGTCGCGCAGGGTGAATCCCGCCGCAAACGCGTTGATCCCCGGTTCGCCGTCCAGCACGAACACGCGCGGCACCGGCACACCGCACGCCAGAGCCATCTCCTCCACCACATTGAGCAGCCTGCGCTCCTCCGCCGTGGGGGATGCGGTGCCGATCTCCCGCCCCCCGGCGGATCGCGCCACCGCCGCACCGCCTTCGGCCAGGGTGGCGCGGCGCCAGAGCGTCGCCCCCAGAATCACCGTCAGCGTGACGCCGGCCGTCACCGCCATCCAGAACGGATCCCACACCGCGATGCGGAACCCGTTGCCGGGAACCCATCCGTTGTGCCCCGCCTCTTCAGGGCCCATGCCAACCCGCACCAGCCACGCGATCGCGCGCGAGGCGAAGTAGAAGGCGGCCACCATCCCCAGCACCGCGAGCGCGTAATACGCGAGCAACCGG
Organism: Kiritimatiellia bacterium; assembly: GCA_034003585.1. Lineage (GTDB taxonomy): Bacteria > Verrucomicrobiota > Kiritimatiellia > RFP12 > UBA1067 > JAPXSY01. The sequence continues at coordinate 8,797 of JAVEYH010000031.1, read as the reverse complement.
CGTGTCCGTCGGCGGGCGGACTCCTGACTGGCGAAGAAATCCATGGCGCGTCCCGTCAGAAACGGACCTGCGGCGCCTGACGCTCAGCGGGCGACTCCAGCTCCAAAAGCTGAGCCGGGTCGAACCGGAACAGCGCGGCGACCAACGAATTGGGAAATATTTCCCGCTTGATGTTGTATGCCATCACCTCGTCGTTGTAGGCCTGCCGCGCGAACGCGATGCGGTTCTCCGTTGAGGCGATTTCCTCCTGAAGCTGCATCATATTCTGATTCGCCTTGAGGTCCGGATACTGCTCCACCACCAGCATCAGCCGGTCGAGCGACCCGCGCAACGTTCCCTCGGCACCGGAGAGCGCGCGCACCGCCGACGCGTCGGCCGGCGCCGCCGCGGCCGCTTTCGCCGCCGCCATCGCCTGATTCCGGGCCTGAACCACCGCTTCGAGCGTCTCGCGCTCGTGCCGGAGATACCCTTTAGCGGTCTCGACCAGATTCGGGATCAGGTCGTAACGCCGTTTCAATTGCACATCGATCTGCGCGAAGGCGTTCTTGAACCGGTTGCGCAGCGCAACCAAACCGTTGTAAAGGCTCACCGCCCAAATCACCAGCAACGCAGGCACCCCGATCAGTATCATCAGACGCGCATTCATCCTGTTCACCTCCTCGTGTTGCCTTCAGTATACCCTTCACGCGAAGGTGTGCCAACCCCAAAGCCGGGATTCCCGCGATTCTTCTTTTCCTCCGATCCCGTCAGCTTCTCACCAATCTGTGTCTGAATGCCCGGGACGCCATCGGAACTGTCGGGGCCATTTCCATCCGGGCGTCCCCTATCCGCGCGTATGACGGGGAATCACTCCAGCGGCGGCCGGTGGGCAACGAGTTCAAACACCGGAACCGGGCCGTCACCATTCGGAATGAGCTCCAGCACATGCGGCCGGTTGTCCAGCCCCTGGATCAGGGTGGTTGCCTGGATCGCACCCGCCACCGCATTGCTGGCCGGCGCGTAGACGTCCGTGCCCATGAGGACGGTCTTGAACACCACCGTGACCTCGTTGGTGAAGGGCTTCTTGCACTGGCTGACCGCTCCGGCAAAGGTGAATTCGGCCGGCTGGAAACGGAGCCGCCCGGACGCGGAGGTGAAGGGCTCCCCGTGGGTGCCCTCGCCATCCGGCCCGGTCACGCTGCCGGTCAGCGCGAACCGGAACTTCCGGCCGTCCGGCGTGATGTCGCGGACCCGGAGGGTCCACTCCTCATCCACCGGCCGGTCACCGACTTCGATCCGATTGATCATCGGCCGGCCGCTGAGCGGGTTCCGGTTCGGCCGCGTGACGGCATATGCCTGCGGGAAAGCGGAGGGCGGCCGGCCATCGATCAGAACCCGCGCCGTGCCGCGTCGCGCGCCGACGCGCGACGCGATGACATCCACACGGTTGCCGTGAAACGCCAGCCGCAGCGCGCTGTCCGGACGCTCCCCCGCCACACCGGCCCCGCTGTGCCGCCACGGCTCCCCCGTGAAGGTGATCTCATCGTTCCGCTCTTCCAGCGGACGGCGCGCCTCATACGTGCGGACCGTATTCATCCACTCTGACGGGAAAAGCGTATTGAACCGGAAATGCCGCAAAACCAGGGCCGCCTGCAGCGCGCCTCCCCGTTTGTTGAGATGGATGCCGTCTACCAGCATATCCTGATATGTCAGCTTATGACACTCCAAATACCGTTGCCACGCCTCACGCAGTTCGACCAGTTCGCAGTTATATTTCTGCGCCAGATAACGGCGGAAGCCGGAACCGTCACTCTCCGTCTGAAGGTGCCCCGTCCCGCCCTCGCCGAAGTTGGAATAGTGATGCGTCCACATCAGGATTTCTGCGGTTGTGTATTTGCGGATGTTGCTGACGATCCGCTCAAGCTCTCCGGTGTCATACCCGCCATAGACGTGAAAAACCACCAGATCCGGATAAAACGGATAGAGGTCGTTCACCGCGGTGCGGACCAGAACCGGCGCCATATATCCGCCGATCGCCCGGTTTTCCACCGTGATCTCGGCAAACGGGTACCGTTGTTTCAACTCGTTGTCGAGCGCGTTGGAAACGTAGCGCTGCGCCACGACGGATTGCCCGTAACAGAGGATGCGCACCGGATTGCGGCGGGAGGCGTTGCTCGTCGCCAGCAGGGTCATGGTCCGCGGGATGCGCGCCCCGAAAAGGAACGCGTTGGGCTCATCCGGGATGCCTGCGGACGCCTCCGCTCCGCCCGCCTCGGGTCGCGACTCCGGCGCGCCCTGAACCGCACTCCCCACCCCGCACACCGCGCCGAACAGGATTGCCGTCAACCAAGACAAGACATTGGACATCCCCACCCCCTTTTTTTCGCTCATTTCCGTTCCGCGGACGGCGGGCTCACCCGCAGCGCCTCGCGGATCACCTTCGCGACCTGCTCAGACTGGACCCGCACGCCATGCTGATTGAAATGCACCTTGTCGTTGTTGAGGTACCGGTGCGGATCATCCGCCACGGTCGCGTACAGGTCGTTGATCAGGATGCCGTGCCGGGTCATGATCGCGTCAGCGGTGGTGTTGAGCATCGTGAGCTGCTCCCCGGCCCGGGGATCGTTGAAGAACGGCGTGGTGCGCGCCCAAACCAGAATCGCGCCGGTCTTTTGCAGACGGGACACCAGCTTCTCCAGGTTCCCGGCGTACGCCGCCGCGGTCTTGCCCCGGTCATGGATCCCGAAATTGAAATGGATCAGGTCCCACTTCTTGCCCGAAGCCTCATCCAGCCAGTCGTCCATGGCCTTCAGCCCCATTTGTGTCGGCCCGCAGTTGGCCGGGGCGCGATGCACGTTGGCCTGTCCCTTGAGCAGACGCCGCACGGATTCGGTGTACATGTGCGAGATGGAGTCGCCGATGAGCAATACGCGCGGCAGTTTGGGATCGTCCGGCACGAAGCCCCAATCACGCGGCTCCTCCAGCGTGTAGCGTCCCGCGAGGCGCCCCGTGAGATATCGCGGGAAATAGTAGCCTCCCAGATATTTCTGAAGCTGCTTTTCCCATGCCTGCCGGTCGGCCGGAAGCGCGGCCTCCCACGCGCGGTAGGCGGCCCACTCTTCCGGGGAGACCTTGCCGACCCCGGAGGGAACCGCGTTGGTGGCCGTCGCCGCCGGTTTGTCCGCCCCATACATCGGAGCGATCGCGGCGGCCGCAAGCGCGACCGAAGCGCAAACATGTTTAAACTTGGCTTTGTTCATCTTTCGGATCCCCCTGTTTTTCTGATCATTTCCACGACAGCCGCGCCAGGCTGACACCGCGCGCGGGGTATTGGACGCTGGAGAGGAACCAATCCTGCCGCTCGTCCTGAAACACCTCGGGCGCATGGGTCAGCAGCTCGGCGATCACCGGCTGTCCCCGGAAGTCCAGCGGATCGTCCGAGCAGACCGCGAAGGAGAGCTCGTCATAGCCGTTCCCGTGCCGCTTGTTGGCCGTGTCCCACAGGCACCAGAAGAGGACAAACACGCCGTCGCGCGCCACGATCGTCGGGGATTCGCACTGATACGTGCTCACCGCACCGCGATAGATCTCAACCGGCTCCGTCCAGTCGGTCAGATTCGTGGAGGTCGCCGCCTTGACCGCGTTTCCCGCGCAATAAACCAGGATGTGCGTGCCGTTCCAGAAAAACAGGCTGGGGTCGCGCCCGCTCTTTTCATTGACGCCGACAGGGCCTTGCGGGGTCCACGCCGACAGGTCATCCGAAACCGCCAGCCGGAAGGGACAGGGGCCGTAGATCATCTTGTAGCGGCCGTCGTGTCGCATGATGGTGGGCGCGTGGCAATTGATGTTCTCGCCGAGCCGTTGGGAGGGCGCGAGCACTTTAGGCTTGTCCGCCCAGCTCTGCGGCGAAAGCGATCCCGCGAGGGTGTCCGCGCCGGAGACCGCATGGAACAGCGCGTACTCGCCCTGATGCCGCCGCTGCCCCGTCCGCGATTCCGGATGCGTGATGCCGAAGGCGTGCCAGCGTCCGTCGGGGCCTTTCACGAAACAGTGGTCATTCGGTTGCCACGCGTCGTAAAAGACTCCGGCCTTGAGATCCTGCGTGTCGGGTCCGGAAAAGAGATCCCCCCTCGGCGCGTACACAGGAACGAAACCTCCCTCCACCACCGGGATCGGGACGCGCGCCTCCCGGCCCCGCCAAAGCGGGGTCCGAGGGTTCCGGTTCGCCTGAACAAAGGGGCCGGCCTCCGTCACCCCCGCGCGGGGAATCCCGAAGAAATCGTGCGTCAGGTTCGTGATTCCCGGAACGGACAGAACCGGCCAACTCCCCTGAACCGTGCGGCCGGTTTGTGAGAAGGTGATCTCGGCCGTCGCCGTACGGCTGTGGGTCTCAAAGCCGAGGTTTTTCTGCCGCGCGGCGAGGTCGATTGACTTTTCGCCCGGAGGATTGACGAACAGGTTGTAATCGGAAAGGTTCCCCGTATCGTTCGTGAGGCTGGGTCCGCGGTCGGCGAAACCGTAGAAAACGTTCCCCAGGATGCGGATTTGTTCCGCGGAGGAGAACCGGCGGGTCTCGATGTCGATCTGGCGTTTTTTGGCGGGGTTGGGACGGCCGACGCGGATAGGAAGGCCGCCGCACTTTCCGATGAGATTGCAGGCGATCAGGGTGTTGCCGCTATGCTCCAACAGCATGCCGCCATTCCAGATGATGTTGTGGTCGATCAGCGTGGGACCGTAGGTCGCCTCCAGATACAGGCCTCCGCCCGCCACCACATTGCGGGTGATGCGGGTGTTGTGGTTGCTGTGGTCAACCCACAACCCGTGCGCGTTCACCACGTCCCGCACCACATTCCCGCGGATCAGGCAGTGCTTCATGTAGTGCATTTTGAAGCCGCCGGCCTCGCAGAGCCCCATGACGCGCTGCCAGCCGCACCCTTCCGAAAGGTTGTCCTCGATCACTCCTCCGATGAGCCCCAGGCCCGACAGCGAACAGACCCCGCAGGCGTAAAACGCATTGCCGCGAACGATGGTGCCCACCCCGGCCAGTTTCGGCGTGTCCTCCGGAACGGCGTAGGGGATGAACGTCTGGCGCCGCCCGTAATCGAGCCCCAGCGCATTGACTTCGCGCACGATATTCTTGTCGATGATCCAATGATGGCCCTGCATCGTGGAGATGGCCCCGCGCTGGGGCACGGGATATGCGTTGGCCACACGCTCGACAAGAAACCCGGTGATCCGGATAAAGCCCAGCCCGCTCTGCTCCGGCGCGAACGCGAAGGGCCGCGTGGTGATTTCGAACGACGCGCCGGCAGGCGGGCGTCCGTCCGGCGTCCGGAGGTGCACGCGTCCTCCCCCCGGCTCCACCCAGTACGCGCCGTTGGTCAGGGCAAGATCGCCGTATTCGGCAACCTGATGGAGCCGTTTCCCGTCCTGGAAAAGGAGCCCGCGCGACAACGTGTACGGCGGCTTGAGCCAGCCGAACCTTGCGGCCATGCCTTTGAGCCCCCCCGTCATGTGGGCCGTGCAGTTCGTTTCCGCAAAAGGATTATACGTCCCGAACATCCCGTCCGGAAGCTCGGCCATCCACGCCTGCCCGACGGCGGACTGACCCGGCCGCGCCGATGCCGCCCACTCCCCTGCAAACGGGTCGGCGCCGGAGAGGATGACCGTCTCACCCGGAGCGGCCTGATAGGTGATCATCCGGGTCGGCCCCGTGCCGCCGCGGCGCGGCCGCACCCATTCGCGATACGTGCCCTCGCGGACGACCACCCGGTCCCCCGGCTCCAACATTGAGGCTGCCCTTCCGATCGTCTTCCACGGCCGCGTTTCCGTGCCAGGGTTGCTGTCCGCGGCGCGCGGGTCGCGCTGCGCGACATAAAAGGTGCGCAGCGGCGCGGCGGGCATTTCCCATGTCAGGAACTCGCTGCCGTCCGGCAGGAAAACGGTGGGCGAAAGCGGACGCAACGGGATCGGGACATCCGACCCGGCAGCCACAGCCGCCCAGGCGGTCTGCGCGTCGTTAAACCCGTTGCAGCGAGTCAGTTCCGCCGCCCGCGACCGCGAACCCGCGCCCGCGCAGCACACAATGATCATCAAGGTGCGAATCCAACGCGTCTCCGGCATCCTGTCCTCCCTGTGCTCTTTTGATGTGCCATGTTACCCCAACACGGCAGAACCCGCAATCCCGGCGGTTCCGGTTTTCCCGCAGGCGAAGTGCAAAATGAAATGCACGCTTTCCGAAAAACGGGAAAGGTCGCCGCAGGGACGGGAAAACCCCGGCCCCCGGAAAGCCCGCCAAGGGCTTTCCGGGAGGAGCTGGCGCAGCGATCCATGCCGGAGGCGTTACAGCAGCTTAATCAGTGTCCCGGGCGGGGCGTAGTACAGGATCACGCGGTCCGCGTCATACCCGACGTGCCATCCGTCCGGCAAACCGGACACCGGCGCGAACGTGCCGGTACGCGTGCCGGTCCAAGTCAGCAGCGTATAGCTCTGGCCGCGGACCAGCTCCCCTGTGACGGACACGGCGATGACCGCGCCGTCCCCGAGCGTCAGATCGCCCGCCACCGCCAGCACGCCGCCGCCCGCTGAACCCGCCGCCACAGTCAGGGTGTTGGTGACCGACAGGTTCCCGCCGATCTCCAGCGTTCCCTCCACCACCGTGTTCGGCCCGGCATGCTGCACCGCCCCGGTCAGATACACCGTGCCGGGGCCGGTTTTGATGATCCCGCCGGGGCCGGTGACCGCGCCCGAGAAGGTCACGCCGTTCGGCGAATCCGCGTTTTCGGCGTGCAGGCAGACGTCACGCGTGAGCGTGAGGTCGGACGTGAAGAGAGAGGCGCCGGCGGTCTGATTGCCGCCGACCGTCACGGCTGCCGCCGTTTCCGCGAAGGCCAGCGCGTTGCCGACCGTGTAGGGTCCGTCGGTCAGGAGCGACGCGGGGCCGCTGCCGCTCTGCGCCTCGCCCAGCACCACCTGTCCCGTGCCCAGCGCGCCGACCGCACCCTGCCCCGGCGAATCCGCCGCCACCAGAATCCCGCCTTTCCGCACGGTCACCGGCCCGATGATGTCATTGGTCGCGCCCGAGATCCGCCAGAGGTTCGAACCGACTTTCGTGTACCGGAACGGGAACGCCTTGTACGACGTGCTGTAATACGTTCCCCACAGGTGGCCCGGGGATTCGAACGTCTCCTCCGCATCCCGGCCCACCAGCAGCGGCGGCGTGGCGTGGCTGTTGGCGGCGTTGTCCCCGCCGAAGCGGCCGGCCCCCGTCAGCCGGCCGATGGCCGTGACGTACGGGAAATACGCTCTTCCGAAGTCTATCTCCGTCCCTTCCGGCACCGTGAACTCGCCGACGGGGACGCCCCCGCCATACCCGCTGCGCAAGAAATAGGCCGCCCCGTCAAAAATCCCGGTGAAGCGGTTGAAGTGCGCGCCCGCGAAAGAGGCGGTCGCCGCAGTCTCCAGACTGTTGGTGATCGTCAGCCGGCCGGGTCCGGAGATGAAATCGATGGACCGGACACCAGCCTGGCCCGAGCGCCCCATGTCGATCGAGACGCCGTACAAATCCACGACCGCCCCCGTCTCTCCGACATACAGGTGGTAGGACCCCTGCTCATCCTCCACCGCGCCGCCGCCGTTGTTCATGCTGACCCCCTTCAGGAAATCGGCGCCGCGCAGCACCGTGTTGTTTTTGACCCGCACGGTGACCGTGTTCTCGCCGTTGAAGTTCATCGGACCCTTGGCGTTGCCGTGGATGCTGACCGTCCCGTCCTCCAGAGAGAAGAACCAGGAAGGGATGCCCAGGAAACTTTCGTTCGAAAGGGTTGTCCAGTCCCCGTCAAGCGAGAGCATCCCCTTGCCGGTCTTGGTGAACAGGGCGTGCGTCTGCATGCCGGGGCGGCCGCGCAGGAAGACGTGGTCCGTCGCGTCCGGGACATCCACCGTGCCGCCGGCCTCGTTGCAATAGATGCAGTTCGAGCCCTTGACCCCGAGGAAGGTCTCCCCGCGCAACCGGAGCGTCGACCCGTTATAAACGTAGGCCACACGGTTGGTCGCGCCGTACGCCTGCGCGCTCGCCACCTCCAAAACCCCGCCGAGCACATAGATCGTGCCGGAGAAGGTGTTCGGCACATCTTCGAGGACCAGGGTGCCGGGACCGCTCTTGGTGAGGACCAGACTGCTGCCGGCCGGCGTGTTGGTCAGGATCGAACTGATGCGCAGCACCGCCTGGGTGTTGTACTGGTGCACGACCAGCTCGTTGTTCTGACCCGAGGTCAGCGTGCCGCCCTGGATGACCGTCTCGTTCGCCCCCATGGCGGCCGTCACCAGAATGGCGCCGTTGGCGAGGCTCAGATCCCCCTGCAGCGTCAGTTGCGCGGCGGCGGGATCGTTGAAGCGCAGCGTGCGGACCAGCGCGTCCGCCGGCACGGCGGACGGGGTGGTGTCCGTCACATCGGTATGCCGCGCCGTCGCGCTGTCCCAGCCGGAGGTCGCCGCCGTAAAGGGGATGATCGCGCCGTTGTTCCACGCCACCTTGGTCACGAATGCGCTGCCGTGATCAAACGTCATCCGGCTGTTCAGCATATCGGCGCCGTCATAATTCGCGAGCGACATGTTCAGCTCTGTCCCCTCCTGGATGCGCAGGTCGAGCGTCTCCCCCACACCGATGCCGCAGGTCGCCGTGCCCTCGAGGTTGAAGCGCGTGCCGGGCGCGCCGGAGATGCTGACCACGCCGGCGCACCCCGCCTGCGGGTTCAGGCTGTGAATCGTGTTGGTGAACGGTTCCGAACCGCCGATGATATTCAGGCTCGCGTTGTTG
>JAVEYH010000030.1:0-30978 GCA_034003585.1 Kiritimatiellia bacterium | reverse complement strand
CTTTTCGGCTGTAACATTCTGCCTCTCGGCCAGCTCGGAGAATGGAATGCGGCGTATGAGGAGAAATTCGCCAAGCTCTTCAACTTGGCGACCACGACGTTCTGCCTCAGCGAATACCGTTCCGAGAAGGGGGAGTACCGGTTCGGCGCCAATGCGACCAACGTATGGCGCCGCCCTCCGCCGGACCGGGTGTTGGCCTTTTGCCGGAAACACGGCATCGCGATGAAAGGGCAACCGCTGCTGGCGGACTCCTGGCATCCGGAATGGGCCAAAAAAATGACCCCGGATGACGCCCGCGCCCTGTACCGGGAATATTTCACGCGCGTGGCGGAACGTTACGGCAAAGACGTCCTCATGTTCGATGTCGTCAACGAGGCGTTCTTGTGCAAAGGCCGGAATAAGCGGAGAGGCTGGAATTTCCCGCTCTATACCGAAGACCTCGGTTATGTCGAGTGGGCCTTTGAGACAGCGCAATCGCTCTTTCCGCCCGAGTGCAGGCTCACGATTAACGAAGCCGCCACAGGTGACGCCTATTTCCGAAAAATCAAAGCCCTTCTCGACAAGGGCATCCGGCTCGATGGCATCGGGTTTCAGGTTCACTATTTTAGCGCAAATGCCTTACAGGCCCATTTCGACCTCAAGCGGCATCCCGCGGCGCTGCGCGAGACGTACGTGAAATACGGCCGGCTCAACCGTCCGCTCTATATCTCCGAAATCACCATCCCGACCACGCTTGCGTCCGGCGCGGAAGGTGAGGCGCTTCAGGCCTGCGCCGTGGAAAATCTCTACCGGTTATGGTTCAGCGTACCTGCCATGGCGGGTATCACGTATTGGAATCTTTGCGACGGGGCGGCTTGGAAAACGGAAGGCCGCACCCTCGCCGGACTGCTCGATCCGCAGATGCGCGAGAAGCCGGCCTACCAAACGCTCTGCCGGTTGATCCAGCGCGAGTGGAACACGCAGGCGCAAACGGTCAGCGACGCGCAGGGCAAAGCGTCGTTCCGGGGCTTTTACGGCACATACGATGTGGTCGCCCGGATCGGCGACAAAACACAGGCGTTCGAAATCAAACTGGGGAAAGACACCCCTACCCACCAACTGAAACTGAAATGAAAATCACGAAAGTCACCGCCACCGCCGTCAATGTCCCGCTCGCCGCCCCGATCCGTTGGTCATGGGGTGTGCGTAAGGAGACCACACGGCTGATCATCCAGATCGAAACCGACGAGGGGATCACGGGAATCGGCGAAACCATGGGCCGCGTCGGCGCGGACAACGTGCGCTACGAGGCGCAAAAAATCATCGGCGAAGATCCCTTTGACATCGAGCGCATTCTCGCGTTCTTCCGCCCCCGCCCCTATTTCTTCGGCTACGCGGGTCACGGCCTCATCGCCGGAATCGAGATGGCGTGCTGGGATATCATGGGGAAGGCACTCGGCAAACCCGTTTGGGCACTGATGGGCGGGCGTTTCCGCACGAAAATCCATATCTCGGGCTACGTGTTCACGCGAGCCCGCAACGAGGTCACGGGCGAGGGCGGCGAGACCACGCCGGAGGAGCTGCTCGCGTTCAGCAAGAATCTCGTGAACGAGCACGGATTCAGGAATTTGAAACTCAAAGTCGGGGCTTCGCACCCCGACGTGGACATAGCGACCATCGCGATGTTCCGCAAGGCTTTTGGCCCGGAAACGGGCCTGCGCATTGACCCGAACGGGACGTGGTCGCCCCAGACCGCGCTCTATATCTGCAAGCAACTGGAACCGTACAACCTTGAGTATATCGAAGACCCGACCTGGGGCATCGAGGCCATGTCCCGCCTGCGGCGCGACATCAACATCCCCCTTTCCACCAACATGTGCGTGGTGGACTTCGACCAGATTCCGGTGGCGTTCCGCCTGAACGCCATCGACGTGGTTTTGGGTGACCTCCACAAATGGGGCGGCATGCTCGCCTCGAAAAAACTCGCCGCCGTGTGCGATACCCTGATGTGGGGGCTGTGTGTCCACTCCGGCGCGGAACTGGGCATCTCCGAGGTCGCCAAGCTGCACCTCGCCACCTGCACGCCGAACCTCACCTATGCGATCGACACGCATTACCCGCATCTGGCGGACGACATTCTCGTCGGCGGAAAAATGCAGTATGATCAGGGCACCATGACCGCGCCCGATAAGCCGGGCTGGGGCGTGGAGCTCGATTTGGACCGTTTCGCGCGCTATGCCGAGGCCAACCGCAAGGCGGGGCTGGAGGAAGGGTATGAGAAAGACCCGCAGCGCGCGGCAAACTGGTGCCCGAAAAAATTCCAGTGGTAACCCTCCCTTTGTTCCTCCCCCTCCCAGGAAAGCGAGTATGCGAAAAACCGTATTGATCACAGGCGCGAACCAAGGTTTGGGCCGGGCCTTTTCGAAAGCGTTCTCCGAACACGGCTACTACGTGTACGCCGGCAGCTATCTCCAAGATGCCGAGCTGTTCGGCCCGGGCGAGCGGGTTTACGGCGACATCTCCGACGAGGCGGCGGTGCGGCAGATGTTCAGCGGCATCGGGCGTTTGGACGTGCTGATCAACAACGCACGGTTCGATCCCTCCAAACGGGAGGAGGGGATCTCGGACGGCGAATGGTGGGACAAAAACCTCGATGTCTCGCTGAAAGGCACGTACCTGTGCACGCTGGAGGCGCTGAAGATCATGAAGCGGCAGCAGTCCGGCGCGATCCTCAACGTCTCATCCATCCGCGGGATCATCCCGAACGAGCCGCTGCGCATCCCCTACGGCGCGGCCAAGGCCGGGCAGATCAGCCTGACCCGCTCCTTCGCGAAAGAGGCGGGCGCGTACAACGTCCGCGTCAACGCGCTGCTGCCCGGTGCGGTGGCGACCGAGAATCTGATGTCGCGGATCACGCCGGAACGCCATGAGGAGGTCTGCCGGGAGATCGCGCTGCACCGCATCGGCACGATGGAGGAGATGGCCCACGCGGCCCTGTTTCTGGCAGAGAACACCTATGTCACGGGGGCTTGCCTCAATTGCAGCGGGGGCCTGCTGCTCGACGCCTGAAGGGGAATCGCATGCCGGGAAAATTCCGTATCGCGTACAAGTGGGAGATGCTGACGCTTCTCTGGTTCGCCTTCCTGTTCAATCAGGCCGACCGCGCGATGTTCGGTTTCGTGATGCCCCTCATCAAGGCGGATCTCCATCTGAGCGACGTGCAATTGGGGGTTGTGGCCTCCGTGTTCCATATCTGCTACGGGCTGCTGGCGCCGGTGGCCGGGTATGCCGGGGATGTGTTCCGCCGGAGCCGCGTCGTGGTGGCGAGCATCGCCACCTGGAGCCTGGCGACCTTGCTGACCGGCCTCAGCACGCGCATGTGGCACTTGGTTGTCTTCCGGGGCGCCAGTCTGAGTTTTGGCGAGGCGTTCTACCTGCCTTCGGCCAACGCGCTCATCAGTCAGTATCACAGCCGAACCCGGGCGTTCGCCATGTCGATCCATCAGACCGCCCTCTATTGCGGCATGATCGGCAGCGGCGCGATCGCCGGCTTTCTGGGGCACCGGTACGGCTGGCGATGCCCCTTCGCGCTGTTCGGCGCGCTGGGGCTGTTCTGGGCGGCGCTGATGTTTTTCCGGCTGGCGGATCCTGCGGCCACGCATCCGGAAGCGGAAGGGGGGAAGAACCGCGTGCCTCTGCGCGAGACGGCGGAAGCCCTGTTCCGCAAGAAGAGCGTGCTCATGCTCTGCGGGGTCTTCGGCTGTCTGGTCTTCGTCAACGTGGGATATGTCACCTGGATGCCGACCCTGCTTCACGAGAAGTTCGGCCTGACGCTGGCGCAGGCGGGGTTCTCCTCCATGTTTTATCATGTGGTGTGCGCCTTTGCCGGCGTGATGGCGGGCGGCCGGTTCTCCGACCGGCTCGCGCTCAGACGCCGGGACGGACGTCTGATCGTGGCGGCGCTGGGGTTTCTGTTCTGCGTCCCGTTCGTCTATCTGATGGGGAACAGTCCGAGCCTGCTCTTCAGCGTAATCGGCCTCGGTGGGTTCGGACTCTTCCGCGGCATCTGCGACTCGACCTTCTTCGCCGGACTTTTCGATGTGCTGGAGATCCGCTACCGCAGTTCCGGCCAGGGACTCGTCATCTCCTTCGGCCTGCTGATCGGCGCCCTCGCGCCGGTCATCTTGGGCTGGATGAAAGGCACGCTGGGCTTAAGCCGCGGCATCGGCCTGATGTCCGGCGTCTCGCTGCTCGGCGCGGTGATGACGGGTCTCACCCTGATGCTCTTTTTCCGGAAGGACTACGTCTCCTCGCCGGCGGGAACCCGGTGAGTGACCGGCACGTGCGCGCGAACCACGTGTACTGTAATGCGCCCATCTTCCCGGGCGTGTTGACTTGGTTCGCCTTCCTCCGCATAATGGCGGCACCTCATGGAATTCAGCATGGTGCGGGAAAAGCCCTGATATGCGCACGGCAATCATTCTATCCGCGTTTGTGTGGTGCGGCGGCGCAGCGTTCAGCGGGACGGCGGGCCTGTGGACGTTCGACGGCCAAACGGGAAGTGCCGTGCCCTCGCTTCTCCCGAACCGCATCGCGGGCTCAGGGTTCCGCCTTGAAGCGTTCACGTCCTCCTCGTCCGCGACGCCCGCCGCGGTGCCGGACGCGCGGTACACGGATGACGTTCCGGCTGCATTTCTCTTTCCGGACGGGGCGCTCGCCAGCAACTACTTTGCGTTCGCGAAGTCCGTGCGGCTGGACACCTCCTCCGACCGCAGGACGGCGAACGCGCTGCGGATGCCGCTCGGGGGGCTGGACGGCGACTTCACGGTGGAATGGTTCGTCCATTCGGAAACCAACATCGGCGCATGGGTGAACGGGTTTCTGGCGGGCGTGACGCATGCGGACCCGGCGCGCAATCCGGTGTGGCAGCTCGACGCGTATGTGAACGGGGCGGGAAATGTGCGCACGAACGGGACGGAGATATCCCGGTGGTTGAACAATCAGCCCTCCGGCCGCACATTCGGGACCAGCGACGCGTGGCACCACTGCGCGCTCGTGTGTGTGCGGGAAGGCGGCGTATGCCGTTTTTATCAGGACTATCGCCTCGTCAATACCTCGCCGGGAGTTGAGATCGGACCGGACGCGGTCTTCCAGCTTTCGGGCACCCTGGGCGTGGCCACGCGCAGCTACTTTGCGCAGTCCGTCGCCTGCGTGCGGCTTTCGGACAAGGCGCTCGCACGCCGCGATTTCCTCGTGGCGCGGAACGATCCGGCGGACCGCACGCTGCTCCGCTACCGTTTCCACGGCATGACCGGTGCGGTGGCGGGAACGGCCGGCACGCCGCGCTGGTTCCGCAACGAGGCGAATCCGCTTCCCGCGTACGACGCGTATGCGGCGGCGAATGCTTCCACGGCTGAATTTTCCGGCGACCTGATGCTCCCCTCTTTGGAGGAAGACGGCGCGAAGCGGAGCAACGCGACGTCGCTTTCCTCCGCCACGAACGGCGTCGCCGCCTGTTTCCGGTTGCGGGCGGGGTGCACGCCCGAGTTGCCGCACGGGAGTTTCACCGCCGAGGCGTTTTTTAAGGCGGAGAATGTGGCGATGTACGTGCTGCCGCTCTTCGGACAGGGGGCGGGGGCCGGCCTGGATACGGGATGGTGCGCGTTCCTCAACCAGGGGCGTCTCGCCGTGCGCCATTATCTCCAGGGCGTGGGCAGTCAGCAGGCCGCCATGACGCCCTTCGCGGCGGAAACAGGCAGGTGGTACCACGCGGCGGTCACGTATGACGCGCCGGCCCGGACGTTCCGGTCCTATCTTTCGGACGGGCGGACGCGTTGGGCGTCCGAACCGTGGACGCTTCCGGAAGACCGCGCGGAGCTGTGGCACGAAGGCGACCCCGAGTTCGCGCTCTCGAGCCAGAGCTCGTTCAACTCCGGGATGACCGGCGGCCTTTCCGGGTTATTCGACGAGTTCCGTTTTTCGCGCGGGGTGCTCGCGCCGGAGGAATTTCTGCGTCCGTGCGGGCTGCCAGGAACGGTGGTGACGTGTGCGGGCAGGGACGCAGGGGATGAGAACCGTGCCGCGGAGCTCCGCGGCACGGCGCCGACGGCTCTGGCGCCGTTCGCGACAGGGGAGTACGCGCACGCCGACCCGGTCTACCTGCCGCGGACGTTCGCGTACTCGGGCACGGAGAACAACACGACGAACCGCGCGTCCGGCGTCTTCGCGCAACCGGTTTACGCCGTGGGGGACAAGCGGCTCGCGGTGTCGCGTCCGCAAGGCGGGGACGATCCGTGGCACTACAACAATGTCTATCTCTGGCGCGGCCGGACGTATCTCGGGTGCCTGATGTTCTGGGGATCGAACACCAACGGCTTCGGCTATCCGTTCGCCGCCCTCGCGGACGCGCCGGCGGCATGGGCGCATGACGCGGCGACCGGGGTAACGACCTACACGAAGCCGTACCTCGCGAAGAACGGGGAGCGGCGCACGTTCACCTGGACGCTCGCGCCGTGCGGAACGAGCCGGGTGGAACTGGCATGGGACACCGGCGCGCCGGAAGGGGCGACAACCGGCGTCGACGCGGTTTCACCATGGTGGAGCTTCGCGCCGAACACATGGCGGGAGGGCTCTCTCGCCTTCGGCGGGGCGGTCTACGCGCCAGCATCCGATGCCGTCCTCCTCGCGAATCCGAACGGTATCCAGACGGAAGTCTCTGGCAATCTCGCCGCGAATGCGGAGAATCCTGGCCGCGGGTACACGATCGAATTGCCGCCCGGCGCCGGCACGCTCACGGAGTCGCTTTCGTTCTCGGCCGCCTACTCGAACAAACTGTACGCCCTCATCCTGCGCGCGTCCTCCGCGGCGCGCGGCACGCTGGTTTTCGATCTGGGCCCGGCGCTCAAGGCGGATCCGGACGCGCCGGAACCGGTGGACGGGATCGACTTCTGGGGAACGGACGCCATGGAGGTGCCGAGACGGCCCTCGCGCAATCTGCTGCCGAACGCCTCATTCGAGCAGGGGTTACGCTATTTCCGGTACACGCCCGGCGGCGCGACATACCGCGCCGTGCCTCCGGGGCAGGAGCGGTATACGGTGACGGATGAGGGGCTCTTCGGAACGAAGGCCCTGCGCATTCAGGCGACACAGGGCTACTCCTCGGGCATCCGCACGTTCCCGGTGCCGACGCGGGACGGACAGACGTACACGTTCAGCTTCTGGGCCAAGTCGCTCTCCGGGAACCGCAGCGTGTCGGTGTCTCTCGCGAGCGCGGCGCAGTCGGGCGGGAAGTTCGAATGGTATCCGCAGCAGAGCGCGCCGGAGTCGCAGTTCGTCATCACGGAAACGTGGGCGCGCTATGCGCGGACGTTCACGGCGGACGCGGGCGGCTTGATGATCCAGATCGGCGGGATGGAGTGGCTGATGGACGGCCTGCAGCTCGAAGAGGGGGACGCGGCCACAGAATGGGCCGGAGATCCCGTGGAAGGCGTGCTCGTCACCTCCGATCCGCACAACGACCTCGTGACCGGCGCAAGCCTCAACGCGCGGTACGTGATGACGGGACCGGCGCATGCCGCACTCACGCTCGGGTTCCGCGTGCAGAACGCGTTCCGCGAGACCGTGTTCGAAGCGACCGTCCCTGCGCTGTTCGATGCTCAGGGACGCGCATCCGTGCCGCTCGCGCTGGATCCGTTCCGGCTGGGCGAGGGCGTGTTTGTCCTGCGGGTCGAGTACCGTCTGCCCGAACAGGCGGCCTGGCGCGATTTCCACCGGTTCTCGGTCATGACCCCGCTCGCGAACCGGCACGCCACGAAAAACCTCTTCGGCACGCTCGTGTCCTCCGTGGACCGCATCGGGTGCGGCGAGCGGTTCGCCGCCAAGCTGCGGGACTGGGGGTTCGGCGCGACCACCTGGGGGAATACGGCGGACATGGCGACCAACCGGCATCTGCTGGCGTTCTGCAAAAAATACGGCATCGATAACTTCTTCCGGCCGATCCAGAGCGAAGATCCTGTCACGTCGCAGTATCTGACCTGGACGAACGTGACGGAAGAGATCGCCGCGCGCATTGAGCAGGTCGCGTACGACACCGTACGCACGAACGACGCCTTTTTCACGGTGTGGGCCTTCGGCAATGAGGAGGAGGGCTCATCACCCCTCTGCGCAGCAAAGAATTTCGACGAATACGCCAAGGCGCAGCTCGCCTGCTACCGGGGCGTGAAGCGCGCGAACCCGAACGCGCTCGTGCTCCCCACCTGCGGCACGAGCGGCTATTCGCTGCTCCGCGGCTACGACGCGATCGACGGGTACCTTGGCGCGGCGGCGCGCCAGGGTGTCTTCTACGACGCCGTGGCCGTGCACCAGTACGGAAACATCGACAAGGGCACGCTCGGCGCACTCGACATGGACGAGGAGACGCAACGGCTCCTCGATACCCTAACGAAACACGGTTATCCCATCACGACGCCCATCCTCAACACCGAGATGTTCAACATCCCCGAGACGTACCTGCCGCAGTGGGGTGCGAACGGGTCCTACGACGCGTATCAGGCCGGCAAGCCCGGTTACGACTGGGGCCTGCGCGAGTCCCTCCAGGCCGCTTCCGCGGCCCGGGCGCAACTTATCGGTCTCAAATACCATCCGCGCCTGCTCGCGATCAACATCTGGGTGAGCACGCCTTATCTGGATTGCGACCTCACACCCCTTTTCCTCTGCAAAACCGTGAATACGCTCGGGCACCATTTCGGCGACGCCGCGCACAAGGGCGACTTCCGCCACGGCGACTCGGTGCGCGGATACGTGTTCACGCGTTCGGACGGTACCGGCGCGGCCGCGGTATGGACCACCGAGCACGAGGTCGAATACGGCTACAAGAAGGGGGGAGCGCTCCTGGCGGCGCTTCCCGCGGATACGCGGGTCTACGATATCGCGGGAAACCGCCGCACGGTCTCCCGCGATGCCGCCGGTCACGTTCTCCTCTCCCTCGCCCCTGCCCCGCTCATTCTGCGCGCCGCATCACCCGACACGCTTCTCGAAAGCCTTGCGGGCGCCGTTGTGCCATAAGCGAAAAACCGGTATCCTGAATTTTTCATGATTCTGCCGTCAACCGGCTTGGAAAGGGAGGAAGGGAATGATCCGACACGCTCGCGCCGCCACCGCGCTCTCCACCGTTGTTCTCACCACCGCGTTTCTGCGGGCCGGGGAACTCACCCTGGAATCCCCGGACGCGAAGGTCCGGGCCGGATTCGCACTCTCCCCGGAGGGGACCCTCACCTATCGCGTGACCTTCGGCGGCATCCCGGTGATCCTGCCTTCGAAGCTGGGCTTCCTCACCGCCGACCGCACGGATCTCACCGTGGGGTACGCTTTGGTTTCGGCGAAGCGCGCCACCGTGCACCAGACCTGGAAAAACTCCTTCGGCGAGCGCGCGCAGGTGACCGACGCCTACAACGCGCTGACGCTCGTTCTCAAAAACCGCGCGGCGAACGGGGTGACGCTGCATCTCGAGTGCCGCGCCTATGACGCCGGGCTGGCCTTCCGCTATGTGTTTCCGCAGCAGCCGCTCAAGCAACTTCTTTTCGCGAAGGAAAAAACCGAATTCGTTTTTACCGGGGATCATCCCGCCTGGCCGGCCTACTCTGCCCAGGCCGCGTACAAGCCCGCGCGCCTGAGCGAGATCCGCGACGGGTGCGAGCGGCCGCTGACCGTGGAGACGGCCGAAGGCCCCGTGGCCGCGATCGGCGAGGCGGGCCTCCTCACCTTCGCGCGCATGAAGTTCGCGCCGCTGGCCGGCACGCCGCACGCGCTCACCGCCCGTCTCGACGGCCAGGCGGCGCTGCCGCTGCCCGGCGCGACACCCTGGCGCTTCATCATGGTGGCGGAGAACGCCGCGCGCCTGCTGGAACAGAACGACCTGTTGCTGAACCTGAATGACCCCTCCAAAATCGCCGACACCTCCTGGATCCGGCCGGGCAAGGTGATCCGTGAAACCTCGCTCACCACCGCAGGCGGCAAAGCCTGCGTCGATTTCTGCAAAACGATGAACCTCCAGTTCGTCGAATTCGACGCGGGCTGGTACGGCCACGAGTACGATGACGCTTCGGACGCGCGCACCGTCACCCTCGACCCCAAACGCTCCAAAGGGCCGCTGGATCTGCCCGAGGTCATCCGCTACGCCAAGACCAACGGCGTGGGCGTCATCGTGTACGTCAACCGCCGCGAACTCGAGCGCCGCCTGGACGAGCTGCTGCCGCTTTACGTCTCCTGGGGGATCGCCGGCATGAAATACGGTTTCGTCCAGGTCGGCAGCCAGACCTGGACGACCTGGCTGCACGATGCCATCCGCAAGGCCGGCGAGGCCCGCATCATGATCGATATCCACGACGAATACCGCCTCACCGGCAACCAGCGCACCTGGCCGAACGTCATGACGGTCGAAGGCATCCGCGGCAACGAGGAGATGCCGGACGCGGCGAACAACTGCGCCCTGCCCTTCACACGTTACCTGTGCGGGCCCGGTGACTACACGCCCTGCTGGTACAGTAGCCGCGTGCAAAACACCCGCGCCCACCAGCTCGCGCTCGCCGCGGTCACCTTCAGCCCCTGGCAGTTCCTCTTCTGGTATGACAACCCTTCGATGTACCGGGCCGAACCCGAACTCGACTTCTGGCGTCAGATCCCCACCGTATGGGACGATACCCGCGTGCTCCACGCCCGGATCGGCGCCTACGCCTCCATCGCCCGCCGCAGCGGCGAGACCTGGTTCATCGGATCGATCAACGCGCTCGAGCGGCGCAGCCTGAGCCTCCCGCTCTCGTTCCTCTCTCCCAACGTGCGCTACACCGCATTCCTGTACAGCGATGCCGCGCCGGACGGTTCGGACCGCACGCGCGTGGCCTGCGCCACACGCATCGTGACCGCCGCCGACACGCTCACTGCGGACATGGCCCAAAACGGGGGTCATGCGGTGCGGCTGACGCCGGTGGCGGACCCCGTGTGCCCCGCCATTACCGAGGCGTTGCGCGGCAGCCTCGACAGCAACGAGGTGGCGGGCGCGGTGTCGCTCGTCCTGACCGCGGACCAAACCCTTCACTTCGACGCCTGCGGCTATGCCGATCTGGCCGCGAAAAAACCGATGACCCGGGATGCGCTCTTCTGGATCGCCTCCATGACCAAACCGGTGATCGCCAGCGCGGTCCTGATGCTGCAGGACGAGGGCAGGCTCTCGATCGACGCGCCGGCCGCGACCTACCTGCCCGAGCTGGGCCACATGAAAACCGCGGACGGCCGCGCCGGTTCGCCGACCCTGAAACACCTGCTCACGCACACCTCGGGGCTCTCCGAGCCGACCGAGGCGGAGGCCCTTTCCTCGCGCACCCTGGCGGAACTGATGCCGCACATCGCCTCCAAGCCGTTGCGTTTCGCGCCGGGCGCGAAATGGCAGTACAGCCAGTCGGGCATCAACGCACTCGGGCGCATCGTGGAGACCGTATCGGGACAGACCCTGTCCGGATTCCTGAAGACCCGGCTCTTCGACCCGCTCGGCATGGACGACACTACCTTTTATCCGGACGCCGCCCAGCGCGCGCGTCTGGCGAAAACGTACCGGCAGACCGGCGGGTTGCTGGATGAAACCAGTGTCTGGGCGCTGTACGACTGTTTTCGCGGCACGGAGCGCTACCCCGCGGCCAACGGCGGGCTCTACTCGACCGCCGCCGACTACGGCCGCTTCTGCCGGATGCTGCTCAACCGCGGCACCGCCTGCGGCCGGCGCATCCTCTCCCCCGAGGCAGTCACCGCCCTCTCCTCGCTGCAGAGCGGTGAGCTGAAAACCGGGTTCACCGACGGCATGGGGTGGGGCCTCGGCTGCGGACTGGTGCGCCGGCCGCAGGGCGTGACATCGATGCTCTCCCCCGGCACCTTCGGCCACGGCGGCGCGTACGGCACCCAGGCGTGGATCGATCCGGTCCGCGGGGCCGCCTACATCCTCATGGTGCAGCGCGCCGATTTCCCCAACGCCGACGCCTCCGAAACCCGCCGCGCCTTCCAGGCCGCGGCCGCCGCGGTAGTCCCGTGACCTGGTTTGTTACCTATGTCCTGACTGCGCCAAAAACGAAAAAACTCTCAACGTTCAACTTTCAACTCTCAACGCTCAAGGTAAGAGAACTGCGAACAACGGCCACGCCCCACGGGTTTTTACTTGAGTTGCGCGTTGAACGTTGCGCGTTGAACGTTTCCTTCCTCCTTCCTAACTCCTCCTTTCTCATTTCTCCCCCGCCCTTTGCCTCGAATCTTCCTCTGCGCGAACAGGGGAACACACAATCAGGCATCCTGTCTTGCCCGTCGGTCAAAAACGTTCGCTCAATGTTCGGATATTTTTCCCTCCGTGACAGCAGAGTCATTCGGGAGTTATACGAATACGTAACCGAACAGCAAGGAAGGCGCCGATGAAGGTAAAGTGCCGTGACCCGTACGATGAAATGTTTTTAACATTGGCCGCACAGGGAAAAGCCGATTTTCTGGTCACGGGCGATGCGGATCTTCTTTCGGTGAATGGGTTTTCCGCCTGTCCGATTGTGACGCCCGAACAGTTCCGGCAGAAAATAACGGGCGGATAGATCGAAATAAGCGCTCTCGGAAAGCTAAGAAACAAACTGGACAAGTGTGAAATTATCCATGCTATGAAGCTTAAGAACTTGCCGTTACGCATCGGCATAGATGAGACGAACCCATTCTCGAACCCATTCTCTTATGCCGAATAATCAAGCGTCTGCCCCGACAAAGAATCGTCTTTGCCGTTTGAGGTTGACAACAGTTGACAAAGCGGCCTCTTTTTGCGACAGTGACGACGTGAATGCGAGAAGGGAAGGGGCATTCGTCGACGGACGGTGCTGTTGTGGGATGTGTTTGGGTGGGATGCGGTGCGGGGGTGCGCATGATTAAGGCTCTCAACGTGCGGGCGTTGGAGGAGGCGTTGCCTCGGGCAGGGATGAATCCTGCCGGTTTGGCGAAGGCGCTTGGCGTGAGTCGCGAGGCGGTGTCGAGTTGGCTGAGTGGCGAGAAGATACCGAAGCCGGATAAACTGTTGCGGATCGGGATGCTCGTGGGGCTCACGTTTGATCAGATGGTGGTCACGGCGTTTCCGGAGGCGGTTCCGGTCGTATCGTTCCGCCGCAAGGCTGCTCGGAAAACGAAAGATGTGCATCTCGATAATGCGCGGGAAACCGGAGAGTTGCTGAAACGACTTGTCAAGTATATGCCGGAAGTTCCGCTCACGCAGGCACCGATTCTGAAAGAGCCGCGCTCGGACTATGGGTACGTGCAGAAAGTCGCCGCCGATGTCCGCAAGGAGATGGGGTTGGAAGGTAAGCCGGTTGTTGCTTTCGGCGATTTGATAGGGAAGTTCAACCGGCTCCACGCCGTCATCGTTCCTGCTCTCTGGGGTACGCGTGACCAACACGGGAATGCGTTGAACATCTATCTGCCTGACTCGTGCATCACGTGGGTCTTTCTGAACCTCGACAGCAACGCGGTCGATTTCAAGTTTTGGATGGCGCATGAGCTGGGGCATTCTCTCTCGCCGTCCCTCGATGGAGAGGCGGGGGAGACATTCGCGGACGCTTTCGCCCAGGCTCTGCTTTATCCGGAGGCGTACGTAGCCCCGTTAAGGGCAAGACTCGCAACAGATCCCAACGTTAAGGTGCGCATCAAACGGCTTCATGATGAGGCCAAGATTCATGTCATTTCGCCTTACACGATTCGCCTTGCGGTGCAAGCGTACGAGGTGGCAAATGGGCTTGAACCGCTCGACCTCGGCGCAGTCGGGCCATTCATGGCAAGCGTGAAGTTTTTCTGCAAAGGCTTCAAGACGATTACCCAAACGCTTTTTAAAGCCGATGTGCCCAAGCCCGCAAATTACGCGGCGTGTGGACAGGACGCTTTTAATAGTCCGTTCTTCTCCGCGCTCTCGGCTTTTTGCAAGGTCGAAGAAGGATGTGAGCACTACATCCACCAAGTTCTAGGACTGCCGTTGCCCGACTCTAAAGCGCTCGCGGAGGTGCTCCGGAAATGAGTCCCGCGCCAAGAGTGGTTCTGCTGGACAGTTGCGCTTACTTCCGGTTGGCGCGGTCCATTCGTCCGCTCTTGGCACCGACCTTTGGCCCGCCACCGCCGTACTCGCTGTTTGTGTTGGCTGCGCTGGACGATGAGTATTTGACGAGTTCAAGGTTGAGACACAAATTCGAATGGGTGAATACAGAGGAATACAAGAACGACAGACTGAGCAAGCGGTACGTCTGCAGAGGAAGAATACGAAGGACGCCGACAACGCATTCTCTTATTTGGCGGCATACGCAAAAACGAACTGTTTGACGGTTGCGCCTGAAGATCTGAAAGCCCTCGCTGTTGGTTTTGCCCGGAATATTCCTGTTGTCAGCGATGATCGCGGTGTCAGGCAAGTCGCCGAGATCCATAGTATCGAATGTTGGCTTACGCTGGATCTTTTGAAGGTAATGATGGATTGCAGCCATATTGATTTGGCAAAAGTTAACGAGATTCTCGAATATTGGAACCACGAAAATGACCTTCCGCGCGGTCTGCAAGAAATGCGCGACCATTACCGCCGGTTGTTCGGTGGCGTGTGTCCGGTCTAACAGAAAACCGCATGGATTACTTTTGACCGACGCGGATTC
The DNA here is from genome assembly GCA_034003585.1 of Kiritimatiellia bacterium. Classification (GTDB taxonomy): domain Bacteria; phylum Verrucomicrobiota; class Kiritimatiellia; order RFP12; family UBA1067; genus JAPXSY01. The sequence continues at coordinate 16,309 of JAVEYH010000030.1, read as the reverse complement.
GAATCCGCCGTCCGTCAGCGTTTCTCTTTCTCCGCCATGCGGCGCGCATAGTCGGGCCGGGCGGCGAGCGCTTCGTCAACCGACAGGTACACGACCTTGCCGTCTTGCCAAACCGGCACGGGCAGGCCAGTCTGGCGGTAGCCCTCGATGGCGTTCCACGTCGCCTCTTCCATCGCCTGGACGACTAGCTTGGTCTCTTCCGACAGTTCCGGCGTCATAGACGTCGTTTTACCGGAACCGTTCGCTCCCGCGACGGCGTGGCAGACTGGCGCGGGTGCCGCATAGCCGAGCGGCGGGCGTTCACGCACGGCACTGTCCGGAGCCGCCGCTTCGATATCGCCGCGCACGGCTTCCAACCATTCGCGCAATAGCGCCTCGTCTCCGGCCAGACCCGCCGCCGTTTTGTCCGTTCGGCATCTCATGGGTGTCAGTATGCGCCGTACCCTGTCTGGAATCAACCCGGGGGGAAGTTTGGGGGTGTAAGTCCTTTTACAGGTGAACGGCTGATTGGGTTGATGTGAAGTTTGCCGCGCCGTTCACTGCCCTCCCATAGATGCCTATTGCACTTCTCGGCGGAACTGACGCAGTCCGGTTTCCGTTGCGTCCGGAACCCGGTTTGGCGTAAACTATCCGCGAAGGGCGGGAGCCGCGTGGCACACAAAAGGGAGACGGAACCATGTTCTTAAAACGCGAGGGAAAACCGGTCAACACACCGAATCTGTTCAATGATCTGCTCGACTTCTTCCCGGACATGATCCATTCCGTGGATGACAAGGGCCAGATCATCAGTTTCAACCGCACGGCGCTCGACCTGCTCGGATACACCGCCGAGGAGTTCGCCGGCCTGCACTTCCGCCGGTTCTACGCGCCCGAAGTGCTGGAGGCGGTCGAGAAGGGTTTCGTGGAAGTGAAGCAGACCGGCGAAAAGAGTGTGGAAACGCTTTTCGTCGCCAAAGACGGCACGCGCATCCCGGTCGAGCAGCGCACGGTGGTGATCTGCGACGAGCAGGGGGGCTTCGTCCAGACATTCACCATCTCACGGGACATCCGCAAGCTGAAGGAGATGCAGGAGGGGATGCTGCATGCCGGGCGGCTCGCCGCGATCGGCGAGTTGGCCGCGGGCGTCGTGCACGACATCAACAACCCGCTGACCGCCGCCTCCCTCGCGAACAGCATGCTGCAGCAGTGGGTGGAACAGCAGACCGCGCTCTCCGAGGGGGTCCGCGAACAGGCCTCCGAGTTGTCCATCATGATCCGGGAGGCCACGGACACCATCGAGAAAATCGTGGCCCGCCTGCGGGATTTCTCGCGCGGCGTCAAGGAACAGCATGTGCCGGTAGACCTGTTCGTGCCGATCAACGACGCGCTCTTCATCCTCGGGCATAAGATCAAGGCCGTCGGAGTCACCGTCACCTGTCCGATCGTGAAAGCCAGATTCTGGACCTTCGGGGATCCGAACCAGCTCGAACAGGTGTTTCTCAATCTGTTCGCCAACGCGTGTGACGCCATGGCCCAGCGGGACACGCGTCAGTTGACGGTGGAGATCAGCCGCGCCTCCGCGGAGGGACGGGTGTTCCTGACCTGCGCGGTGCGCGACACGGGCGAGGGGATCCGGCCGGAGGACACGGAGAAGATCTTCAACGCCTTCCACACCACGAAACCGCGGGGCAAGGGCACCGGGCTCGGCCTGAGCATCGCGCGCTCCATCCTGGCCGAGCACGGCGGCGAGATCGCCGTCCAATCCGAACCCGGCGTCGGAACGGTGTTTACGATCCGCCTGCCCGCGTATGCGCAGCCTTTCCAGCCGGTGCGCCCGTAAACCGGAAAAGCAAACGGCGGACGGGACGCGCCGCGTCCCGCCCGCCGTCCGGTTCTCAACCGTACAGGTCAGTTGAACACTTCGTCGAACTGCGCCTGCGCGTCCACCTGCAGCGCGGCCATCTCCTCCTCGCTGATCGGCTCGGCCAACGGCACGAGTTTGATGTGGCGGTGCAGCGGGAATCCGGTCCCGCCCGGGATCAGATGCCCGAGGATCACATTCTCCTTGAACCCGCGCAACTCATCGACACGGCCCATGGTGGCCGCATCGGTCAGCACGCGCGTCGTATCCTGGAACGAAGCCGCCGAGATGAAGCTGTCCGTCTCGAGCGAGGCCTTGGTGATGCCCAGCAGGGCGGGCTGCGCCTCCGCCGCGCGCTTGCCGGAAGCCAGCACCTGTTCGTTGACCTCCAGGAACTTCTGACGCGACACCTGCTCGCCCCAGAGGAAGTCCGTGTCGCCCGGATTGGTGATGCGGACCTTACGCAGCATCTGGCGCACAATGATCTCGATGTGCTTGTCGTTGATTTCCACACCCTGCAGACGGTAGACCTGCTGCACCTCGTTGACCAGGTACCGCTGCAGTTCCTGCGGACCGCAGACATCCAGAATCTCCTGCGGCACCACCGGACCTTCGGTGAGCTGCTGGCCCTTCTTGACCCGGTCGCCCTTGAACACGACCACCTGTTTGCCCATGGGGATCAGGTGCTCCTCATCGTGGCCGCCCTCGTCGCGCACGATCAGGCAGCGTTTGCCGCGCTGGTGCTCGCCGAAATCGACCACGCCCTCGATCCGGGAGATCTCGGCCGCATCCTTGGGCTGGCGGGCCTCGAACAGTTCGGCCACGCGCGGCAGACCGCCGGTGATGTCACGCGTTTTCGCCTCTTTACGCGGCGTTTTCGCGAGCAGCATGCCGGGCGAGACTTTCGTGCCCTCTTTCACCATCACGATGGCGCCCGCCGGGATGTGGTAGAAACCCAGGATCTCGCCGGTTTTGGGATCGGTGACAATGATCTGCGGATGCAGCTCCTCCTTGGTCTCGAGCACCAGCAGGGTCGTGGCGCCGGTTTCGGCATCCTGATCGCTGCGGACCGACACATCGTCCATGAAATCCTGGAACGACACCACGCCGTGTTTCTCCGCCAGAATCGGCACCGAGTGGGGATCCCACACGGCCACACGCTGGCCGGCCTTGACCGCCGCGCCGTCGGCCGCCAACAACACCGTGCCCATCTGCAGATTGTAGGTGTCGATCTCGTTGCCGTTCGCGTCCACAATCTCGATCGTGCCGTTTTTGTTCAGCACGACGGTGTTGCCCTCGTCGTTCTGCACGATGCGCAAATCCACATATTTGATGAACCCGGCGTTCTTCAGCACGATTTCCGGAATCTTGGAAACCGTCGAGGCCGTGCCGCCGATGTGGAAGGTCCGCATCGTGAGCTGCGTTCCGGGCTCGCCGATCGACTGGGCCGCGATGATACCCACCGCGGTGCCGATCTCCACGAGTCTGCCGGAGGAGAGATCGCGGCCGTAGCATTTCGCGCACATGCCGTGAGGCGCGTCGCACGTCAGCCCGCTGCGGATCCACACGTGTTCGATCCCGGCATCCTCCAACAGCTTACAGGCGGCCTCGTCGATTTCGGCATTCGCCGCAATCAGCAGCTCCGCGGTGGCGGGATGGCGGATATCGTACAGCGCCGTGCGCCCGAGCACGCGGGTCCGCAGCGGGATCAGCATCTCATCCCCCTCCTCCACCGCTTCGACCTCAATGCCGTTCACCGTGTTGCAATCCTGGATCGTGATGATCACGTCCTGCGACACGTCGACCAGCTTGCGGGTCAGATACCCGGCGTCCGCCGTCTTGAGTGCGGTATCGGCCAACCCCTTGCGCGCGCCGTGCGTGGAGATGAAGTATTCCAACACGCTCAGCCCTTCGCGGAACGAAGCCGTGATGGGGCGTTCGATGATCTCGCCGGACGGGTTGGCCATCAGGCCGCGCATGCCCGCAAGCTGCCGGATCTGCAGTTTGGAGCCGCGGGCCTTGGAGTCCACCATCATGAACACGGGGTTGGTCTCGTTCGGCGCGGGCACGGTCTCGGTCACGTTGCGGTCGATCGCCTTATACAACTCGTCCGAAACCTTTTCCGTGGCGGCGGTCCAGATGTCGATGATCTTGTTGTGGCGTTCCCCGTCGGTGATGACACCGGTCTGGTATTGGGCCTCCACCTTTTCGACCTCGCGGTAGGCCTGGGTGATGATTTCATCCTTGTTCTTCGGGCGGATCATATCCTTCAGGCCCATGGAGACGCCGGCCAGACAGGCGTGTTTGAACCCGAGGGTCTTGAGCTCGTCCAGGGCTTTGACGGTGCGGGCGTGCCCCGCAACCTGGTGGCACTGGAGGATCAGGTCCCCCAGCCTGCTCTTGTCGATCTTATCGTTCACGAAACCGAGTTCGTCCGGCCAGATCTCGTTGAAGATCACGCGGCCGGCCGTGGTTTCAATCACATGCGGGTCGGGATTGCCGAAGCGGCGGCCCTGCACCCCGAAATCGGGGTTGCGCAACCGGATGCGGGTATGGTAATCGATCGCCCCCTCCGCCAGTGCGGAATCGACTTCCGCCGTGGTGTTGAAGAGCGGCAGATGCTCCGTCCCGGCCGGCACTTTGCCGGCGATCTTGTTCGCGACCTTGTCGCGCTGGCTGGGAATCGTCAGGTAATAGATCCCCAGGGCGATGTCCTGCGTGGGCGTCATGATCGACTTGCCGGAAGCGGGCGAGAAGATCGAGTTTGACGCCAGCATCAGCAGGCGGCTCTCCAGTTGCGCCTCGACCGACAGCGGCACGTGCACGGCCATCTGGTCGCCGTCGAAGTCCGCATTGAACGCCGTGCAGACCATGGGATGGATGCGAATCGCCTCACCCTCAATGAGCACGGGCTCGAAACTCTGGATGGAGAGGCGGTGCAGCGTCGGCGCGCGGTTGAGCATCACCGTCTTGCCTTTGGTCACCTCCTCCAGGATATCCCAGACCTGTTCGTCATGGCGCTCGATCATCTTGCGCGCCGTGCGCACGGTGTGGCAGATGCCCTTCTCCTTGAGGCGGCGGATGATGAACGGCTCGAACAGGGTCAGCGCCATCTTCTTGGGCAGCCCGCACTGGGTGATCTTCAGTTCGGGACCGACGACGATCACCGAACGGCCGGAATAGTCCACGCGCTTGCCGAGCAGATTCTGACGGAACCGGCCGGTCTTGCCCTTCAGCATATCGCTGAGGGATTTGAGCGGACGGTTGCCCGCGCCCGCGACCGCGCGCCCGTGGCGGCCGTTGTCGAACACCGCGTCCACCGCCTCCTGCAGCATGCGCTTCTCGTTGCGGATGATCACATCCGGCGTCTTGAGCGACAACAGGTTCTTCAGGCGGTTGTTCCGGTTGATCACGCGGCGGTAGAGATCATTGAGGTCCGACGTCGCGAAGCGTCCGCCCTCCAGCGGCACGAGCGGGCGCAGCTCCGGCGGGATCACCGGCAGACAGTCGAGGATCATCCATTCCGGCCGCGCGCCGCTGGTGCGGAAGCCATCCACAATTTTCATGCGCTTGGTGATCTTTTTGCGCGTCTGCTTGCTGCGGGTGTTCTCGATCTGCTCCTCCAGCGTCTGCATCAGCAGGTCGAGGTCCACATCGTTCAGCACACGCCGCACCGCCTCCGCGCCCATCATCGCGGTGAAGCTCTCGCCGTATTTTTCCACGTAGTCGTGATACTCGGACTCGGAGATCAACTGCATCTTCTCCAGACCGCTCTTCTCGCCCGGATCGATGACCATGTAATCCTCGTAGTACAGGACCCGCTCCAATTCGTTGGCGGTCTTGTCCAGGATCAGGCCGATCCGGCTGGGGCTACATTTGAAGAACCAGATGTGCGACACCGGCACGGCCAGCTCGATATGGCCCATGCGCTGGCGGCGCACGCGCGACACCGTGACTTCCACGCCGCACCGGTCGCAGACCACGCCCTTGTGCTTGATGCGCTTGTATTTGCCGCAATTGCACTCCCAGTCGCGGGTGGGGCCGAAAATCCGCTCGCAGAACAGACCGTCGCGCTCCGGCCGGTAGGTCCGGTAGTTGATGGTTTCCGGGTTGCGGACTTCGCCGTGACTCCACGACCGGATCGTTTCCGGCGACGCCAGTGTGATGCTCACGGCATCATAGTGCGCGTTCGCATCGTAGGTCCCGCCAATCATTTCTCGTGCTGCATAAGGATTCATTGTGGGTCTCCTGGTCTCGCCTTAGATTCTCGAAAGTTCGGGGGCCGGACCCGCGGTCTCGCTGCCCAACAATTTCATATCGAGGCACAGTCCGCGCAACTCGTGCATCAGCACCGAGAACGACTCCGGCATCCCGGCATCCAGCGTGTTCTGCCCCTTGACGATCGCCTCGTAAATGCGCGTGCGCCCGCTGACATCGTCGGACTTGACGGTGAGCAACTCCTGCAGCGCGTACGCCACGCCGTAGGCCTCGAGGGCCCAGACCTCCATTTCCCCCATGCGCTGGCCGCCGTACTGGGCTTTGCCGCCCAACGGCTGCTGCGTCACCAGCGAGTACGGCCCGGTGGCGCGCGCGTGGATCTTGTCGGTGACCAGGTGGTGCAGTTTCAGCATGTAGATCTGACCGACCACCACGCGCTGGTCGAACGGCTCGCCCGTGCGGCCGTCATACAGCACCGTCTTGCCGTCCTCCCGGATCCATGCGGAACCGCCGATCTCTTTCTCCTGCACCTTGCGGGCCTGGCGCAGCAACGCGTCGATCTCCTCTTCGCGCACGCCGTCGAAAACCGGAGTCGCGGCATGGAAGCCCAAGACTTTGCAGGCCACGCCGAGATAGGTTTCGAACAACTGGCCGAGGTTCATGCGCGAAGGCACGCCGAGCGGGTTGAGCACGATATCGACCGGTGTGCCGTCGGGCAGGAAGGGCATGTCGCAATCCGGCACGATCTTGGCGACCACGCCTTTGTTGCCGTGACGGCCGGCGAGCTTGTCCCCCACCGAGAGATTCTTCTTCTCGGCGATGTACACGCGCACCTGCTTGATCACCCCGCCCTCATCGATGATGCCGTCCAGTTCGGCCCCGAAATCGCTGCCTCCCTGTTCGGTCAGCTCCGCGAATTTCGGCCGGAACCCGTTGATGATCTCCTCGATCTTCTGCTGGACCGGACTGTTCTCGATCTGGATATGATCATGCGCCTTGGCGAGCCGCGCGAGCAGGGTTTTGGTGATCTTGCGGTTGGCGGGGATGATGATCTCGCCGTTCTCGACATCCAGCACGTCCAGCGGGATTTTCTCGCCCAGCAGGATGTTACTCAGCGCGGTGGTCAGTTCCTCCTCCAGCGCGGCCTGCTTCTTTTTGCGCTCCTCCTCGATGTCGCGCACCTCTTTCTTCTCTTCCGGCGACGCCGCCAGCGAGAGGAAGGGGCGGTGGGCGTCCTGCTGCGAGGTGACCTTGACATCCATCACGATCCCGTAGACCCCGCTCGGGACGGTCAGGGAGGTGTCGCGCACATCTGCGGCCTTTTCGCCGAAGATCGCGCGCAGCAGGCGCTCTTCCGGCGCCAGTTCGGTTTCGCTCTTGGGCGTGATCTTGCCGACCAGGATATCCCCGGGCCGGACCTCCGCGCCGATGCGCACCACGCCATCGGAGCCGAGGTTCTTGAGCGCCTCGTCCCCCACGTTCGGGATGTCGCGGGTGATCTCCTCGGGGCCGAGTTTGGTGTCGCGCGCGCCCACCTCGAACTCCTGGATGTGGATCGAGGTGAAGACATCCTCGCGGACGATCCGCTCGCTCACCAGAATCGCGTCTTCGAAGTTGTACCCGGTCCACGGCATGAAGGCCACCAGCAGATTCTTGCCCAAGGCCAGTTCGCCCCCGTGGGTCGCCGGACCGTCAGCCAGGACATCGCCCTTCCGGATCTTCTGTCCGACCGAGACGACCGGCTTCTGGTTGAAGCAGGTTCCGGCGTTGCAGCGGCGGAACTTCTGCAGCAGGTAGCGGCCCGCCTCTTTGGCGGCCTCGCCCTTCTTGGTTTTGGGCGGCATCTTTCCGTCCGGCGTCACGATGACCTCCGTGGCCGAGGCATACGCCACCACGCCGTCCTCCGCGGCCAGCACCGTCACGCACGAATCGGCGGCGGCGCGCGATTCGAGGCCGGTGGCCACAAAGGGACGCTCCGGCCGCAACAGCGGCACGGCCTGACGCATCATGTTGGCGCCCATCAGCGCGCGGTTCGCGTCATCATGCTCCAGGAAGGGAATCAGGCCCGCGGCGATCGAGATCACCTGCATGGGCGACACATCCATGTACTGCACGCTGGCCCGGTCCACCACCACAAACTCCGTCTTGTGGCGGCACGTCACGTGCTGCGACACGAACGCGCCGTCGGGCTTCAGTTCCGAGTTGGCCTGCGCGATGACGAACTCCTCCTCCTTGTCCGCGGAGAGGTACTGCACCTCCTTCGTGACCTTGCCGTTGCGGACCACGCGGTAGGGGCTCTCGATGAACCCGTACTCGTTGATCTTCGAGTAGATGCACAGCGAGGAGATCAGGCCGATGTTCGGCCCTTCCGGCGTCTCGATCGGGCAGATGCGGCCGTAGTGGGACGAGTGCACGTCGCGGACCTCGAAGCCGGCGCGCTCGCGGCTGAGACCGCCCGGGCCGAGGGCCGAGAGGCGGCGCTTGTGGGCCAGGCCGCTCAACGGATTGGTCTGGTCCATGAACTGGCTCAACTGGCTGCGTCCGAAGAAATCCTGAACCACGGCCGAGAGGGATTTGCTGTTCACCAGGCGGGCCGGCGCCAGCACGCCGCTGGCGGGATCGAAGAGCGTCATGCGCTCGCGGATCAGCCGCTCCGTGCGGGCCAGACCCACGCGGCACTGGTTTTCCAGCAGCTCGCCCGCCGTGCGGATGCGGCGGCTGCCCAGGTGGTCGATGTCATCCACCGTCTCTTCCCCGGTGTAGATCTTCAGCAGGAGCCGGACCGCCTCGATCACGTCCACGCCGCTCTCATGCAGCGTGCGCAAGGTGTCGGGGACTTTACCGGCCAGTCCGAGGCGCTGGTTGATCTTGTGCCGCCCGACCTTGCCGAGGTCATACCGGCGGGGCTCGAAGAAGAGGCGTTTGAGCAGGGTTTTGGCATTGGACGCCGTGGCCGGATCGCCGGGGCGCAGCCGCTTGTAGATATCCTTGAGGGCATCCTCTTCGGAATGGATGTTCGACTTGGCGTCCTCGCGCAGCGTCTTGATCAGCACGCCGCCGTCGAACGCGATGTCGACCACCTCGATCTTGCCGAAACCCGCCTGCCCGATCTGTTCGAGCAGCGCCGGAGTGATCGGGTCGTAACGCCGTGCCAGCACAGCCTGGGATTCGACATCGATCAGGTCATCTTTCATGACCAGCATCTCGATATCCTCGGGCGCAACCGCCTTGTTCACCGGCAGGGTCTTGAAGGTGTAGAAGAGTTTCAGGATATCCTCGTCCGCCCCGTAGCCGAGGGTGCGGAGGAAGGTGGTCGCGAAAAACTTGCGGCGGCGGCGGCGGCGGTCCATATAGACCCACATCAGGTCACTGGAGTCGAATTGGATCTCGATCCAGGAGCCGCGGTCGGGGATGAGCCGCACGGAGTAGAGGGTCTGGCCGTTGGGATGCTGCGTGCGCTCGGAGCAGATCCCGGGCGAACGGTGCAACTGCGAGACGATCACGCGCTCGGCCCCGTTGATGACGAACGCGCCGTCGCGCGTCATGAGCGGGATCTCGCCCATGTAGACATCCTCTTCGCGGATCTCGTCGCCGTCCTTGAGGCGGAAGGTCGCGTGCAGCGGCGCGGCGTAGGTGTTGCCCTCGGCCAGGGCCGTGAGCGCGTCCATCTTCGGCTCGCCCAAGTCGTATTTGACGAAATCGAGCGTGTACCGCCCGTCGAAACTGTCGATCGGGAACACCTCACGGAAAATCGCCTGGAGCCCCTTGGCCTCGCGTTTGAGGGGTGCGACATCCCATTGCAGGAAGTCCTGATACGACTGGGTCTGAATCGCGATCAGATCCGGCGGCTGCGTGACGGGGTTCAGCTTGCCAAAGATTTTGCGGTCAACCATTGCCTACCTCGAAGGTTGGATATTTATGTGCGCGTCGCCGGATCGGGAGCCGCACGGCGGAAAACCCGCCCGCCCGCTGAGACGCCTGTCGGTGACGGATGGCAACCGGTTATGAATGGAAGTGTGGTAAGCGGCCACTTGATTAACTGATTCACACTTCGGTTGCGCTGCACGCGGTTCAGGCGGCTTCAGGTGCGTTTCTTCCCGATTCAAACAACGTTGCGGTTTGATGACGGCACGGGCATGCTCCGGTTCGCGGCGCAGAGTCCGGTAGCCGGAAAGCGGGACCGTCCGGGTCATCACGCGGACGGCCCCGCCTGTTCAGCGGAGACGGGGCGGGTTACTTCACCTCGACCTTGGCGCCGGCCTTCTCAAGCTGTTCCTTCAGCTTGGCGGCCTCATCCTTGGCCACGCCCTGCTTGACCGGTTTCGGGGCGGCCTCCACCAGATCCTTGGCGTCCTTCAGCCCGAGGCCGGTGATGGCGCGCACCTCTTTGATCACGCCGATCTTGTTCGCGCCGGCCTCAACCAGCATCACGTCAAACTCGGTCTTCTCTTCCACCGGCGCGGCGGCGGCGGCGGGCGCCGCGGCGACGGCCACCGGCGCGGCGGCGGTCACGCCCCACTTCTCTTCCAGCGCCTTGACCAGTTTCGAGATTTCGAGCACCGAGAGGTTGCTCAGAAAGTCAATCACTTCTTCGTTCGTCATGGTTTTGTCCCTTTTTTTTGTGCAACCGCACGCGTTCTGTCGCGTGCGGGGTTCCCGCAGGTGTCACCGCCTCACAGGCGGCAGGGTCCGTGTTCGCACCCGGGAGCGCCGGCACCCGCCGTCCCTCCCCAGCCTGCGGTTTTTACGACACGGTTTATGCCGCAGATCCGTTCTTTTTCTCCTCATACGCCTTGAGGGCGTACAGGACGTTAAGCAGCGGCGCGTTGAGCACGCGCACGAGGCTGGTGGCCGGGGCCTGGAGGGTGCCCAGCAGGATGCCGCGCATCGCATCCTTCGACGGCAGACTGGAAAGCGCCTCCACATCCGCGGCCGACAGCGCGGCGGCATCGAGGCTCGCGCCCTTGATCACCGCCTTGTCGTTTTTCTTCACAAACTCGACCAGCGCCTTGGCCACCTCGGCCACATCGCCGCGTCCCGTGATCATCGCGGTCGGACCGGTCAGCATGCCGGAAACATCCGCCCACCCCTGCTCTTTCGCGACGCGGCCCAGATAGGTGTTTTTCACCACCATCGCGCGCGCGCCGTGTTTCGCCAGCTCCTGGCGCAACGCGGTCAGTTGCGTCACTTTCAGCCCGCCGTAGTTCAGAATGAAGCAGAAATCCGAGTCTTTCACACGCTCGATCACCTCATTCAGAATGGAAATCTTTTCGATTCTCATGCTTCCGCCTCCTTATTCCGCGGCTTCCTTGATCAGCACACGCACGCCCACGCCCATGGTGGCGCTCACCGTCAGCGACCGGATGAAGGTACCTTTGGCGCCGGCCGGACGTTCGGCCCGGACCGCCTCCACCACCGTCCTGATGTTTTCAACCAGCTTTTCGGCGTCAAAACTGCGTTTGCCGCAGAGCACGCAGACGTTCCCGGTGCGGTCCATGCGGAAATCGACCTTGCCGCCTTTGGCCGCCTTCACGGCCGCCGCGGTATCGTCGGTCACCGTGCCGGTCTTGGGGTTGGGCATCAGGCCGCGCGGACCCAGCACGCGGGCGATTTTGCGCACCTCTTTCATGGCGTCCGTCGTGGCGATCGCCACATCGAAATCCGTCCAGCCGTTCTTGACTTTCTCGATCAGGTCCTCGTACCCGACCTCGTCCGCACCCGCGGCCTTCGCCTCATCAGCGTGGCTGCCCGCGGCGAAAACGACCACGCGGATCTTTTTGCCCGAACCGTGCGGCAGCGTCACCGTGCCGCGGACCGTCTGATCCGACTTCTTGATGTCCACGCCCAAGCGCATCGCGACATCCACCGTCTCATCAAATTTCGCGCCCGGGTTCGCCTTGACGAAGGCCACGGCCTCCTCCAGGCTCACCGGCCCCTGAGGGGCTTTTTTCAGGGCATCGACATACCGTTTACCGTGTTTGGCCATGTTTCGCGTCCCCCCTTTTCAGTCCACCACCTCAATGCCCATGTTGCGCGCGGTGCCTTCGATCATCCGCATCGCCGCCTCCTCGCTGGAGGCGTTCAGATCCGCCTTTTTCAAGGCCACGATCTTGCGGACCTGCTCGCGCGTCACCTTCCCGACCTTGTCGCGGTTGGGCACGCCCGAACCTTTGGCCAGACCCGCCTCCTTCTTGAGCAGCGCGGACGCCGGGGGACTCTTGAACACCAGGGAGAAACTGCGGTCGGCATACACCGTGATCACCACCGGGATGATCAGGCCGGCCTTGTCCTGGGTCTTGGCGTTGAACTCTTTGCAGAACGCCATGATGTTGACGCCTTGGGAACCCAGCGCGGGGCCCACCGGCGGTGCGGGATTCGCCGCGCCCGCGGGAATCTGCAGTTTCACGGTACCCGTGATTTTCTTTGCCATACTTACCCTGTTTCGTGTCTGTCGCGACCCTCCCGGCATCCCCACCGGTGCGAACGGGCCGCAGTTGACGAGCCGCCGGCGCGCCGCGCGCGCCGGTTCCCGCAGGCTTTCTTACGCGTGGTCGCTGACCGCGCGCTCGACCTGCCAGTATTCCAGCTCGACCGGAGCGGTACGCCCGAAGATCGCCACAGAGACCTTCAGCTTGCCCCGGTCAGGATCCACCTCATCGACCGTGCCGTTAAAACTCATGAACGGCCCGTCGGTGATCTTAACCTCCTCGCCCGGTTCGAACTGAACCTTGGGCACAACCTTCTCCTGCTTCTCCTCCACCTGATTGACGATGGAGTCCACCTCGTCCGGAGAGAGCGGCATCGGGCGCGCGCCTCCGATGAACCCGATCACGCCCCCCGTCTCCTTGAGAAACCGCCACGTGGGCTCGATCACATTGCGCGCGTCATCATACAGCGCCAGATTGATCAGCACATATCCGGGGAAGAACTTGCGCGTCACGGTCTTTTTCACCCCGTTCTTCACTTCGGAAACTTTTTCGGTGGGGATTTTCACCTCACCGATATACTCCCCCATCTCCTCGATCCGCACACGCGCCTCGATCGACCGCTTCACCTTCTGCTCCTGGCCGGTCAGCGTGTGCAGCACAAACCATTGCTTCGTCATGGGCTCCCCCGGGTTAGGCGTGGATGAGCTGCAGGAAAAACAGGATCGTCTTGTCGCAGCACAGCACGACCACGGCCAGAATCACGATGAACGCGAGCACCACGACGGTTGAGTCCACCAGCTCCTGACGGTCAGGCCACGCGATTTTTTTGAACTCGACCCCCACCTCGCCGAGATACGCGCCAAAACTCCGGATGCTCTCTTTCACCTTACTCATATTCAGGAACCTCGTTCATTCCGCCTCCAGAACACGGAACCCCGCGGCTTCCCCGGCGGGACGGCGTCCTCTGCCGCAGCGGTACGTGGCAGGCCAGGAGGGACTCGAACCCCCAACACCCGGTTTTGGAGACCGGTACTCTACCAAATTGAGCTACTGGCCTAGCGTATGGTCGAACTACTTCGTTTCCCGGTGCAACGTGCGTTTCCGCTCGGTCGGGCAAAACTTCTTGATCTCCAGACGATTGGTCATCGTCCGCTTGTTGCGCGTCGTCGTATAGTTGCGCCGCTTGCACTCGGTGCAGGCCAAAATCGCTAATTCTCTGGGCATATCCGCCTCACTGCCTGTAAAGGAACCCGTGCCGCGTCCGGGGCGCCGTAACGCCCCGGACGGGCACGCTCACAGGAATTCTCGCTTGCTCACTTCACCACTTTGGACACCGTGCCGGCTCCGACCGTACGCCCGCCCTCACGGATGGCGAAACGCATCTTGTCCTCCAGCGCGACCGGCGAGATCAACTTCACGGCGATCGAGATGTTGTCGCCCGGCATGACCATCTCCACGCCTTCGGGCAGGGTGATGTCCCCCGTCACGTCGGTCGTGCGGATGTAGAACTGCGGACGGTACCCCTTGAAGAACGGGGTGTGGCGGCCGCCCTCTTCCTTGCTGAGGACGTACACCTCGCCGTTGAACTCGGTGTGCGGGGTGATGGAGCCCGGCTTGGCCAGAACCTGGCCGCGCTCGACATCCTCTTTCTTCGTGCCGCGCAGCAGGCAGCCGACGTTGTCGCCGGCCTGGCCCTGGTCGAGCAGCTTCCGGAACATCTCCACGCCCGTGCAGGTCGTCTTGGCGGTCGGACGGAGGCCGATGATCTCGATTTCGTCGCCGACTTTGACCACGCCGCGCTCGACGCGCCCGGTCACCACGGTGCCGCGGCCTTCGATCGAGAACACGTCTTCGATCGGCATCAGGAAGGGCTTGTCCAGCACGCGCTCCGGCTCGGGAATGTAGCTGTCCAGCGCCTCCATCAGCTTGGTGATGCACTCGCAGGCGGGGTCGTCCGGGCTCGTGGCCTTGGTCGCCGGCAGGGCGGAGCCGCGCACGATCGGAATGTCATCGCCGGGGAACTCGTACTTCGAAAGCAACTCGCGGATCTCCATCTCGACGAGATCCAGCAGCTCGGGATCGTCCACCAGGTCCACCTTGTTCAGAAAGACCACGATCGCCGGCACGCCGACCTGACGGGCGAGCAGAATGTGCTCGCGGGTCTGCGGCATCGGCCCGTCCGCCGCGCTCACGACCACGATCGCGCCGTCCATCTGCGCCGCGCCGGTGATCATGTTCTTGACGTAGTCGGCGTGCCCGGGGCAGTCGACGTGGGCGTAGTGACGATTCGGGGTGCCGTACTCGACGTGCGAGGTGGCGATCGTCAGAATCTTGGTGGGATCGCGCCGGCCCGCGGACTCGGAGGCCTTGGCAACCTGATCATAGCTGATCGGGGCATTGTACCCCTTGAGGGCCTGGACGTTGGTGATCGCCGCCGTCAGCGTGGTTTTGCCGTGGTCGACGTGCCCGATCGTGCCGACGTTGACGTGCGGCTTTTCGCGAACAAATGTCTCTTTCGCCATTTTGGTTTCCTCCTGTGAGAGTTGACAAAAAATCCATCGTCAAAGCTGGAGCCAACAAGCAGAATCGAACTGCCGACCTCTTCCTTACCAAGGAAGTGCTCTACCAACTGAGCTATGTTGGCCTCGTCCTTCACCCCCAAAGGGGGCAAAGAACCCCTTACCCAATATGCCCGCCAGCCCCAAGGAGGGCTTTGAGACCATCGTGCAGGAGTCCCTCTAACCTTGCCAATGTCTGTTTTCCCCCGTTCCGGAACCGAGTCCCGGAAAAAAAGAAAACTTGTTTAGATTACCCCAAGGAGGCCGTCCTGTCAATCCGCCCGGAAAAGTTTTTCCGCTCCGGAACCCGGTTCAGAACTCCACGCCGGCCTGAGCGGGCCATCCCGCGTCCAGACCGTGCCGGACGCAGGTGATGCGGCTGACCGTATCCGCCAGCTCCGTCAGCTCCGGCGCGGCGTCGCGCCCGGTCAGCACAATGACCGTTCCGGGCGCCGCGCCGGCCACGGCCGCGCAAACCGCCTCCACCGGCAGCAGACCCAGCGCGACCGCCCCGCAGACCTCATCGAGCACCACCAGCCCGAACGCGGGATCGCGCAGCTTGGCGGCGGCCAGCCGCAGCCCCTCGCGCGCGGCGCGGGCGTGCGCCTCGAACACGGGGCCCGACCGCTCCCGCACGAACCCCAACCCGCACCGGTGCGCCTCCGCACCCGGCAGGGCGGCCAGGGCCCGCGCCTCCCCGGTGTCCCCGCGGTTTTTGATGAAGTGCAAAACGCACACCCGCAGCCCGTGGCCCGACGCGCGCAGCGCCAGGCCCAGCGCGGCCGTGGTCTTGCCCTTGCCTTCGCCGGTGATCACGATCACCCGGTTCGCCCCGCTCCGCCCCATACGCCTCCTCACGCTTCCGCACCGGAAAACAGAAAGAGTGTAGCGTATCCCCCGGCGCACGGAAAGCGCGGACAATGCCGTCCGCGCTTTGGCACCACGGCTTATTCTTTACGCGCCGGGTCGATAAGAACGGGCAAAACAACATGTTCAGGTAGGGTCGTTTCCCCGAAACGACCGCCTGCGGGGCCAAAGGAATAAGCCGTGACTCTGGCATTTTTTCCGAAATCGATGAAAGGCTCCGGGATTCGATAGCGGTCCCGATAGCGATTTCGACTGTGCCTCTCTGCAAAAGTAGGTAAGATGAGAAGGCTGTTCTCCTTGTGAAAGGATTTCTGGCAAAATACCAGAGTCCAAGAACACGCACTCAGAGGTGCAAAACACAAGGAGAACAGCGATGAAAAAGGTTAGCGTAATCGGCA
>JAVEYH010000029.1:0-31176 GCA_034003585.1 Kiritimatiellia bacterium | reverse complement strand
AAACTGTCTATATTCCGCCATCACGTTACAGTCACTTCGTGAAGTCGCGCAGGTGGCCGGCGAGCGAAAGCAGACCGCGCCAATAGAATTTCGCGTCGCCCGCGGGATCGCGGGTGGACAACAGACGCCGTGCCACCGTCTCCGGGTGCAGGAAAGCCCGGTACACCTCGCGGACCGCCGCCTTGATCCGCTCTTCCGGAACCCCCGAGCGCATCACCTGCCGCCGCATGTCATAATCATCCCATTCGCGCGTCAGCAGAAGGCCGGCCTGGTCCAGCTCCCGGAAAAGCGGCGTGCCCGGATACGGCACCACCATCGTCACCTGCAGGGTGCTGGCATGGCCCTTGCGCAACAGCGACCGCGCCAGCCGGACGGTGTTGGCGATCTCCCCCTCCCCCTCCCACGGGTAACCGAACATCACCGTGACGTGCACATCCAGGCCGGCGCGCGCGGCCCATCTCGCGCCCTCTTCGATCTGCGCCACCGTGAGGCCCTTTTGGAGGCGGTCGAGCGTGGCCTGGTTGGCGGACTCCAACCCGAAAAGCACCAGCCGGAATCCGGCCTGCCGCATAAGGCGGTAGGCCTCCGCGTCCAGGCATCCGAACCGCATATTACAGTCGATGCGGACCTTCCGGTTGTAGCCGCGCGCGATCATCTCCCCGCAGAAGCGCTTCAGCCACGCCCCGGCCGGCAGGCTGCCGGTGTCATCCATGATCTCGCGGATCCCGTACCGGCTGATCAGATCCCCGATCTCGTCCACCACCTCAACCGGGTCGCGCGCGCGGTAGGTCGGGTACAGCGTGGTCCACGAACAGAAGGTGCACTTGCCGTGCCAGCAGTCGCGGCCCGACATGATGTAGGTCCCGGGCGTTCTGCGGAAGTTGCCGTTGCGCTCGGCGTAGAGCCGCCAACAGGTCAGCTCGCGGTCGATCCGGGGCAGGGTTTTGAGATCGTGATCGAGCCGGAAGGGGCCGCTGTTCCGGACCGTCCCGCCCGCGTCACGCCAGTAGACGCCGGGCTCCAGGCGCGCGGTGTCCGGCGGACCGCCCGCGGACGCGCGCAGAACCTCCAGCAGATTGACCAGCAGAAAATCGTAGTCGCCCCCGGTCAGCACGTAGTCCACCGGACAGGCGTCGAAACTCTCCTGCGGCAGGGCCGTGACATGATCCCCGACCAGCACCACCCGCACCCCGGGACGACGCGCCTTGAGTTCCCGGATATACGCCCAATGACGCCGCACCACCGGCGTCTTGGTCTCCAGCATCACCACCTCCGGGGCAAACGCGTCGAGCCGCGCGTCGAACTCCGCAGGCGTCCACTCCGAGGCGATGCCGTCCAGCCAGGCCACCTCATGCCCGGCGGCCCGCACCTGCGTCGCCGCCAGCGCGGGCACCACCGGATAGATGTACGTCGGGCGCGTGAACCACTGGAACTGGCGGTTTTGGGAGAGCAGCGGCACCCCCTTCTCCGAGGGCAGCGGCGGATAAGCGATGGCGATGCGCATGGGCAGATTCTCTCTCGTACGTCACGGAACACGCGTTCCGAATCCCCGGCCGGTCTTCCGTCGGGTGCGGGACGTATTAAAACACAGTGACCGGAAAGGGGACACTCAAAAATGGCGGCATTGTTTTCCGCCCCGGTTTCTGCCATGATACCGGCCCATGGAGACACGTCCCTCAGAGGAACTCAACCGCCGGAACGCCTCGTTCGACAACCGTCTGCGCCCTACCGGCTTCGCCGAGTTTGTGGGCCAGCAGAAGGTCCGGGACCGGCTGATGCTGGCGGTGGAGGCTGCCCGCCAGCGCGGGGAGGCGCTTGACCATGTGCTGCTTTCGGGGCCGCCCGGACTCGGTAAAACCACCCTGGCCTTCATTCTCGGCGAGGCCATGGGCGTGCATGTCAAAACCACCTCCGGACCGGTCATCGACAAGCCCGGCGATCTGGCCGGCCTGCTTACCAGCCTGGAGCCCGGCGACATCGTGTTCATCGACGAGATCCACCGTATGCAGCGGACCGTGGAGGAGTACCTGTACTCCGCGATGGAGGATTTCGTCATCGATATCCTGATCGACCAGGGACCCAACGCCCGTTCGGTCCGGCTGGAGCTGCCCCGCTTCACGCTGGTGGGCGCGACCACGCGCAGCGGCCTGATCTCGGCCCCGCTCCGTTCGCGCTTCGGCATCACCAACCGCCTCGATTACTATTGCCTGGAGGAACTCAGCGCCATCCTCACCCGTTCCGCCGTCCGGCTCGAGGTCAGCATCGATGAGGGCGGCACGCGGGAAATCGCCGCGCGGGCCCGCGGAACCCCGCGCATCGCCAACAACCTGCTGCGGCGGGTGCGCGACTACGCCCAGGTGCGCGCCGGCAACCACATCACCCGGGAGGTGGCGGCCGAGGCGCTCGCGCTGCTGGAGATCGACCCGCAGGGGTTGGATGAGATGGACATCCGGATTCTCGAAGCGCTGGCCGTGAAATTCAACGGCGGCCCGGTGGGGCTCAACACCATCGCCGTCTCGGTGGGCGAGGAGCCCGACACCATTGAGGAGGTCTACGAGCCGTTTCTGATTCAGGAGGGCTATCTGGAACGGACTCCCAAGGGCCGTGTCGCCACCCCCGCATGCTACCGCCGCCTGGGCCTTGCCCCCGCCGGACGCCAGAGCGAGCTGCCGCTCTGACCGGCGCGCCGCGGCGGCGCGTTCACCCGCGACGGAACAGCCCGCTGCGCCACGTGCCGAGCAGCAGACTCTCCTCCTCGCGCATTCCCTGGCCCTCGTAAGCGGACCGCACCGCGCCGTACTGTTCGTCGAGAATGCCGGAAAGCACCAGCCGCGCGCGCGGGCCCGCGCTCACGGAGCCCGCCACCTGCGGCGCGAACCGGATCAGGACCGGAGCGAGAATGTTCGCCACCACCACGTCGGCGGGTCCGTGCGCGTGCGAGAGGCCGTCCTCATAAAACGGGATCGCCACCCCGTTGGCCGCGGCGTTCTCCTCGGCGATGCGGATGCACTCCGGGTCGTTGTCGAACCCGCGCACGTCGCGGAAGCCCAGCAAGGCGGCGCCGATCGCGAGGATGCCGGAACCGCAGCCCATATCCAGCACGGAACGGTCCGGATCCCCGGCCGCGAGGCGGTCGAGCCACCGCAGGCAGGATTGGGTGGTGGCATGCTGGCCCGTGCCGAAACTCATCCCCGGGTCCAGCGTGATCACGCACTCGCCCGGCCGGGCCGCGTACGCCTCCCAGGAAGGGCGGACCACCACGCGCTCCGAAATCTTCTCGGCGTGGAAAAACCGCTTCCAGCTCTCCGCCCAGTCGCAACGCGCCAACACGCCGAGGGCCGGATGCAGCGACAGGCCGATCGCCTCCCCCGCCCGCACCAGCGCCGCACGCACCGTCCCGGCGCAAGCGGGATCTTCAAGAAAAACTTCCACCCGGCTCTCCCGCGTCTCCACGTCAAACCGGGCCGTGGGCGTGAAGCACTCGGCATCCAACAGCTCGAACAGCGCGTCCACCGCCGTTTCCGGCACGGCACAGCCCACGACGGTGAGCGGGGCGTCCCGCTGTTCAGACGGCGTTCCGTACATGGTTGTCGCGATCCTCTCCGTTCCCGTCACAAAAACGGGAAGTGGACGTGTTGGTTGCGAGCCCGGCCGGGACAGGAGTCCCGTTTGGCCGCAACGAAAAGCAGCTTTCGCCTCAGACCACGGTGCAGAGGGCCGAGTGGGCCTTGATCTCCGCCTTGATGACCTGGAGCAGATCCTGCGAAACCGGCTGGTTGAGCCGGATGATGGCAAGCGACCGGCGGGTTTGGGCGTTGTGCGGGTTGCGCATGTCCTCGATGTTGATGCCCGCGTCCGCCAGCCTGCGGCTGATCGAGGCGATCACGCCGGGACGGTCGTCATACAAACAGAAAAGCGTCGCCCCGGCGGGCTCGAAATAAAGCCGGTCGAATTCGTCAATGCGCGAAACGGTCTGTACGCCTTCGGTGACCGTGCCGCGCACGCTGAAACTCTGGAGGCTCTTGTCGGGCCGTTCCACCTTCAGGTCGATCGTGATGGCGCACCCGTATCCTTTCTCGGTGTCCGTTTCGCGATTGACCAGCTCGATGCCCATCTCCTTCAGAAACTTGACCGCCGCCTTGTAGTCGTTATAGCGGTCAAAATCCCGCCAGATGCCGGAGAGGATCGAAACGGTCAGCCACTTGCCGAAGGGCGCCAGATCGCCGTAGAAACTGGTTTCGATCATCCGGAGCGGCGTCTCGGTGCCGGACATCTGGCGCACGAGACTGGCGAGGTTAAAGGCCAATTCGCAATAGGCACGTTCGAGCCCTTCCGGAATGTCCCGGTTGACGATGCAGCTCAGGTCGCCCTTCTCATCGAGGTCGATCAGCTCCTGCGCCGCGCGTTGCGCCGCCACATGATTCGCCTCGTACGTGTTCGCACCGAGATGCGGCAGCATGAGATCCGCGAGGTCCGCCATGCTCTTGGGGCCGGCCTCGTCTTTCGGGTACACGTCATTGAGGTAGCGCAACCCCTTTTCGGCCTTCACCGCGCGCAGCGCCTCCTCGTCCACGATACCGAACCGCGCGCAGTTGATGATGGTGGCGCCTTTTTTCATGAGACCGATCAGTTTGGCGCCCACCAGACCGCGCGTGCCCTCCCCGCCCGGGATGTGAAGCGTCACGTAATCGCACTGGGCGAACACCTCCTCCAGCGTGGCCGGAACGATCCCGAGGTCGCGCAGCCGGTCACTGTTCACCAGCGGGTCATAGCCCAGCAGGCGGCACTCGAACCCCTTCAGCCGCTTCGCCACCAGCCGCCCGATATTGCCGAGCCCCACAATCCCCACGGTCTTGCCGGTGATCTCGCGGCCCATGTAATTCTTTTTCTCCCAGCCGCCGGCCCGCGTGGTGGTGTCCGCGCGCACAACGTGCCGCGCGTCGGCCAGCATCATGGCGATCACCTCCTCCGCCACGGCGTTGGCGTTCGCCCCCGGCGTGTTCATCACATCGACACCCCGCTTGCGCCCGTGCTTGATGTCGATCGTGTCGTACCCCGCCCCCGCGCGCACCACCACTTTGAGGTTCGGCAGCGCGTCCAGGATCCCGGCCGTCACCTTCTCGCTGCGCACGATCAGCGCATAAGCGTCCGCGTGCGCCCTGACCAGCTCCTCCAGCGGCGTCTTGGCGTCCTGCACAACCTCGTAACCGCCGTGCGCCTTCAGCAGCTCGGCCGCCACGGTATCCAGTTTGGTGGGTATCAAAACTTTTTTCATGCTTCTACAGTTCCCCGGGGTTTGCTACGTTACCGCACATGGCTTGGCAGTCCCGGTCGGCCGCGGCCCATCCGCCGGCCGTCCGGAACAGGGTGATACTGTAATCTTGTGCGGACCGGGAATCAAGTCCCGTTACGCCGGACGGCAACAGGGCCGGACGAAACTCGCAGATCGGAAGAACAGATGATGAGGCAGGGATTCATACGGATAATCGGCGCCGCCGTTCTGGCAACCGCCTGGTGCTCTTCTTTCGCGCAACAGACCGGGCGGAGCGGCTTCCACCGCGGATACGCCACCGATTCGTTCGAGGGGTTTGAGGCGCTCGACCAGGATGACCGCCTCCCGCAGAAAAAAAAGTCGATCTGGTATGGGGTCCGGGAGGCAACGGCCGCCGCGCAGCTCGATTACGCGTTGCGGCGGGAGGCGCTCGGCCGGGACCGCGCCGCGCGCAAAGCCTATGAGGCGCTGGTCCGCGAATGGCCCACGGCCCCCCAGGCCGCGGAGGCCCAACTGGCCCTCGCCGCCCTGTTCGAGCGCACCGGGAAATTCGAGCGGGCCTTCGACGAATACCAGTACCTGCTCACCTATTTCGCCGGGCATTGCCCGTACAACGAAGTGCTGGACCGCCAGTTCCGCATCGCCAACCACCTGCTCCACAACAACCGGAGCATGTTCGGCTGGATGCTCAGCGGCACGGACAGCATCCGGGAGCGGTTCGAACAGATCGTGCGGAACGCGCCGCGTTCGCCCATCGCCCCGGAGGTGATGCTGATCATCGGCGGGATCCGGGTCTCCGCGCAGGAACTTCCCGAGGCCATCGCCGTGTATGACGGGATCCTGAACCGTTTCCCCGCCTCCCCGCAGGCGACGCACGCCGCCTATCTCGCGGCGCAGTGCCGCTATGACCTGGCCGTGAAACACACCTACAACGAACCGCGCTGCCGCGAAGCCATCGCCTTCTCCAAAGCCCTGCTCGCCCGCCTGCCGAACCATCCGCAGAAAGAGCAGCTGACGGTCTGGCTGAACGCCCTGACCGAACAGCTCGTCGAGCAGAATTACCAGCGCGCCGTCTTTTACGACACCCGCCAGCGCAATGTCACGGCCGCGCAGGCCGCCTACCGCCGCTTTTTGTCCGAATTCGCCGATTCCAAATACGCCGAGCCAGTCCGCGCACGCCTCGTCGAACTCGACCAAGGCGGCGCCCTCGCCCGATGACCGAAAGGAGAGTCCCATGCGTCTGACCGTTTCCCTGGCCGCCGCGGCACTGCTGCTGGCCGCCGGCTGCGCCTCCTACACCTGCACCTCCGCCGTGCCGGAAGAGTTGCGTTCCCTGGCCGTTCCGGTCTTTGAGAATGAATCGGGGTACCCCGAGATCGACGCCGTGGTCACGCAGCAGGTGCTGCGCGAGTTCCAGCGCGAGGGCACCTTCCGCCTCGCCCGGCAGGACGCGGCCTCGCTGAAACTCCTCGGGAAGCTGACCAAAACCGAGATGCAGTCGCTGAACTATGACCGGAATTACGGTTCCCGCACCTCCGAATACCGCTACGGCCTGGTGGCGGAAATCACGCTGGTCGAACGCGGCACCGGCAAACTGCTGATCGACGCCCGGCGCGTCCAGGCCAACACCACCTTCCTGACCCACGGCGACATGCTGACCGGTATGCAGGACGCCTACCCGCGCGTGGCGCGCGAATTGGCGCGCGCGATCGTCGACACCGTGCTCGCCCACTGGCCGCCCCCGCAATGAAGGGGTACGACACACACCGTGTCGAACGCGCCCTGATCGCCCAACTCGTGCTTGCCGGCACCGATCCGGCCGAGGCCGCCGATTCGCTGCTGGAGTTGGGCCGGCTGGCCGACACCGCCGGCCTGGAGGTCGCCGGGCAGATCACCCAGAACCGGATCAAACCGGACGGCGGCACCCTGTTCGGATCCGGCAAGGTGCGGGATCTGAAGGCCCTGCTGGCGGAGACCGCCGCGAACACGGTGGTGTTCGACAATCCGCTCAACGCGATCCAGGCGTACCATCTCGCGCGCGAACTCGACGCGCGTATCCTGGACCGCACGGAACTGATCCTCGAAATTTTCGCGCGGCGCGCGCGTTCCGCCGAAGCCCAGGTGCAGGTGGAACTGGCCCAACTCGAATTCCTGCTCTCGCGCATCCCGGTCACCGAAGCGCAGCAGCGCTTCAAAGGGGGCACCAGCATGCGCGGCCCCGGCGAAAGCCACCTGAACCTCCGCAACGCGCCGCTGCGGCGCCGCATCGCCGAGCTGAAACGCAAACTGTCGGCGATCCAAAAACGGCAGACCGCCCGCAGCCTGGCCAAACGGCCCTGGCCCGCGGTCTCGCTCGTGGGCTACACCAATGCCGGAAAGTCCACGCTGCTCAACGCGTTCGCCGCCGCCGGCGCGTATGTCGATGACCGCCTGTTCGCGACGCTCGACACCAAAACCCGCCAAGTCTGGCTCGGCCCCGCACGCCAAGTGCTGCTGACCGACACGGTAGGCTTTATCCGGAACCTGCCGCACGCGCTGATCGCCTCGTTCCGCTCCACGCTCAGCCTGGCGGCCGAGGCCGATCTCCTGCTCGTGGTCGTGGATGCCGCCTACCCGCGGGTGGATGACCATATCGATGTCTGCCTCCGGACCCTCCGCGAAATCGGCGCGGAACGGGTGCCGTACCTTCTGGTACTGAACAAATGCGACCAAGGCACCGCCGACAGCGCGATTCTGCATGTGACCGAGAAATACCCGCTCGCCCTGCCGGTCTCGGCCCGGACCGGATACGGGCTCGACCTGCTCAAGCGGGCCATGATCGAGGAACTCCAGCGATGCTCTATGTTGTGGCGACTCCCATCGGCAACCTCGCGGATTTGAGCCCGCGGGCCTTGGAGACCCTGAAAACCGCGCAGCTCATCGCCTGCGAGGATACGCGGCGCACCTGGGCGCTCCTGAGCGCCTTCCACATTCCGCGCCCCGAGCTGATCTCCTACCGCCAGGGCAACGAGGAGCGCGCCGGCGAACGGGTCCTCGCCGCGGTCCGTGCCGGACAGTCCGTGGCATTGTGTTCCGACGGCGGCTATCCCGGCATCAGCGACCCCGGCTACCGCCTGATCCGCAGGGCGGTGAAAGAGGACGTCCCGTTCACCGTGATCCCCGGGGCCTCGGCCGTGGATCTGACCCTGCTCGCCTCAGGCCTTTCCACATCGAGCTACACCTTCAAAGGGTTCCCGCCGCGCAAACCCGGCGCCCTGCTCCGGTTTTTTGAAGAGGAGCGGGGCCAGCCCCACACGCTGATCTGCTTCGAATCGCCCTTCCGGATCGCCCAGACGCTCCAAGCCGCGCACCAGGCGCTCGGCGACCGCGAGGCCGCCGTCTGCATGGAGCTGACCAAAGCCCACGAGCGCGTCCGCCGCGGCTACCTCTCGGAACTGATCCCGCTTTTCGACGGCAAACCGGTCAAAGGCGAGGTTTCGCTGGCGTTCGCGGGGGCGAACCCCAAGTTCGCCCGCCAGCCAAACGATCCCGCGGAGTGATCCCGCGCGCGACGGCCGCTCACTGTCCGGAGGGTTGCGCCGGCCGGCCGCGTTTCGTCGCGGCAGCCAAGTCGAGAATCGCCTTCAGATTCACCCGCGTGTAAGGCTCGTCGCAGGCGGGCGTCTTGCGGCCCGCGTCGGCGAACCACACCTCCAACGTCTCCGGCATGAACACGGCGTTGTGCAGATTGGAACGCATCGCCACCGGCCGTTTGATGATCTCGGTCATCCCCTCGGGCGTGATCTTGCCGAAATCCGCGTGAAGCCGCTCGGACAGGGTCTTGGCCCGGCCGCCCCCGGAAATCATCACCGTATCGCGCGGGACGGCTGGCAACCGCGGATCCTGCCCCCCGGGCTGCAGAACCTCGAATACGGAGGGCGTCGCGTAAACCCCCGCCATCGCACGCGTCGCGTCGCTGAGCACGTAGTAATACTCGCAGGTCCGCGGGGTCTGGCGCAACCTCGCCAGCGCCTGCTCCACCGTCGCGGCCCGTTCCGCGAGATCCCGCAACAGGAAGGTCATCGGCATCCCGTCCCAATCCCCCTCGCCTTTGCCGCCCATCTCGCCGATCGCCAGCCCTTGGGCGTTCATCGCGGTGACCGTCCCCAAAAACCCGGCAAACCCGACCGAGAGCCACGGAAAACCCTCCTGCGGCACAAAGACCTGCAGTACCGCATACCGCTGCAGCCCGATGTCGCGCATGTAGTCCAACACGCGCGCATGAATGACGCGCCCGTCCGCCGTGGCCGCCCCGCGCACCGCCACCCCGCTGCAGTGGAACAGCTCCGGGAAGAAATTGGCGCACAGCGCGTCACGCTCCGGAATGTTCGCCGCCGCCGCCATCGCGCGGCATTCGCGGAGGAACCGCGCCGGCGTGTGCGGGGACGCGCGGCGGTAGATCTCGTCGCTCCGGTCATAGAACCATTCACCCTGCCGCACCGCATACCCGGCCGCGACCAGCGACATCGTATGCGATGTCACGCGCGGCACCAGACCGGCCAGCAGCCGCCCGTGCGCGGCACCCATCTGCTCGGGCGTGCCGTCCACCACCAGAACCCGCTTCGCGCCGACCGCGAACAGCAGGCCGTGGCCCTCCGGGTCCGCGGCCGTCAGCTTCCACTCCTGCGCGGACAGCCCCGTGCAGAACAACCCCGCCAGCATCCCGATCGCAAAGCGCCTCATTCCATCGCCTCCAGCCCGAACTCTGCCGCGGAGACGAACATCCGGAGCAGATCCTCCTGACGCACCTCCCTGCGCGGCAACCCGGCGGGAGCCTCAAACAGCGCGTCATCCGCCACCGCGTTCACCCGCCAATGGGTCAGGCGCAGCCTCCCCCGCGCCTTGCCGAAATCCCATTCGATTTCGGTCGGCAACGCCTGCGCCGCAAACGTGAGCGTCAGGAATCCCTTGGCTTTCCTGTAATCCAAAATCAGCCGGATGCGGCGCCCCGCTTTGCCGGCCGGCTCCTCCCGCAGCGTGTAATACTGGCCGAGCGCTTCCGGCGCCAGGGCCGCAGCCGTCAGGGCGCCGACCGCAACCCGGTAACGGAGCAGGCCCTGCGGCGCGAGCCGCGCGGACAGCGGCCGCCCGTCGCCCGCGTCCCGGGTTCCGCAGAAAACCGTTTTGCCCCCGCCGATCAGCCACGGGCAGGAACCGTACCCCAATCCGGCTTGCCCGACCACCGGAAACTCGCCCTGAAGCCGGAAACGGCCCTGTGTGCCGCGCGCGAAATCAAACGAGCACGTAAAGGTTTTGCCGTCTTGCGTGACCTCCGCCTCCCCGCCAGCCAGATGCGCGGTCTGCTCCAGCGGGTCGCTCCCCAGCAGCGTCGCCAATCCCGCAAGGAACCGGGCCAGCAGAGCGGTTGGCGTTCCCTCGCCGTTTTCCCCGGGTGGCGTCCAATCCGGAGGCGCGTCCTCGCCGAAAAAGGCGGAGATGTCGCCCAGAATCCGCGGGAACGCCGCCATGGCCGTGTAATGCCCCAGCCCGGCCAGCCACGTGATCCGGTCCGCACATCCCGCCGCATCGGCCAATTTCCGGGCGCACGCCGGCGGCACCACCTCGTCCCGCTCCGCGCAGACCATCCGCAGCTTTCCTGCAGCGGCGAGCCGCCGCAGCGCCTCTTTCGCGTTGAGCGGGTCAATCCGGTCCACACAGGCCCAGACACGCTCCTGTTCGGCTTCCGGCAAACCCTGGATGAAGGCGCGCATCGCACGCGTTTCCCGCGCCTGAAGGAGAATCGACCGGAGATCCCCGCCCCCCAGCGTCAGGAACGCCTTGGTTACGCGCGGCTCGCGTCCGCACACGCTGGCCGCCTGGATCGCGCCCATGCTGATGCCGGTGATCCCGATCCGGCCGGGATTCACCTCGGGCATGGCCTGCAGGATGTCCACCGCGCGCCGCGCGTCCTCAAGCCCCTGCTCCAGCCCCTGAATAAAAATCGGTGCCTGGGCCAGCGCAAGCCGCCGGCCCTCCTTCCCGCCCCGCTCCCCGTAAAACGGCTGTTTGAAAAAGAGCGCGATCACCCCGCTCCGGGCCAAACGCGTGCAGAGCATCCGCTCCAAATCGAAATTGCCGTGCAGGATGTGCAGACACACCACTGCGGGAAACGGCCCCTTCCCCGTCAGGCCCTCAGGCAGGTACAACTCGGCCGGCACCGTGTTGTTCGCCGCATGGGGCGTCACCACCGGCGAGGGATATCGCAGCTCGTAGACCGCATGCCCCCCGTTTTGCCCGCGCAGTGCCCGCGTGTACGTGAACGCCCCACCCGTATGACTCCCGCCTGCGGGAACCGCCACGCGATTCGTCACGCACGCCGCCTCCCCCGCCCTTCCCGCGCCGGCCGCCAGCAGGATCAGACCGCAGGCGCCGCATATCATTTTGAACCCAATGAACATGGGCGCATGCTATCACGCCCTCTCCCTCACGCTCAAGCCTCTTCGCGCCGCCCCCTGCGAACCGGGCAGATCCCGGTTCCTTCGAAAAGAGTCTTGCCTGACGTGTGTGATTGGCTTACTTTGAATCGCGTTGCGCAAGCCTGCGGAACGTCATCCGGGAAGACACCCGACCCCCTGCGAAAGGAACACACATGCCGGCAGAGTTTTTTTCCTCGCCCCTCGGACGCCAGAGTTTGCACGGGCTGCTGTTCGCCCTCGCGCTGGGCGCCATCCTGTTCCTGTACCGCAGGCTTTTCCGGCTGCTCCGCCAACGCGTGGAAGCCATGCCGAACGCATGGGACGCCTCCATGGTCGACAAGATCCGAATGCCCTCGCTGGCGCTTCTTCTGTGGCTGGCCACAGCCGTTTTCGGACAGATCAAACTTGCGGGACACGCCTTTGCGGCACCCTTCGGCAAAATCCAGTCCCTGCTGCTGATCGTGACCTCGGCATGGTTTGTGATCCAACTGATCCGGGCGGGCGTTCGGTATGCGAAGAAAACCATCGACATCCGGACACCGGACAACCTGCGGGCGCGTCGCAGCATGACCCAACTCATGGTGTTTCAGGCGATTGCCGACTCGCTGGTGGTGACCGTGGCGCTCGTGATGTGCCTGCTGACCTTTGACACGGCCAGGGCGATCGGCGTCAGCCTGCTGACCTCCGCAGGCATCATCGGCATCGTGGTCGGGTTCGCGGCGCAGAAAAGCATCGGGCTGGTGCTGGCCGGCGTGCAGATCGCGATGACCCAGCCGATCCGTATTGACGATGTCGTGGTGGTGGAGGGCGAATGGGGCCGGATCGAAGAGATCACGCTGACCTATGTGGTCGTCAAAATCTGGGACGAGCGCCGCCTGATCCTCCCGGTCACGTATTTTCTGGAGAAGCCTTTCCAGAACTGGACCCGCACGAGTGCCGACATTCTGGGCACGGTCTTCCTGTATCTGCACCCCGGCGCACCGCTCGGGCTGATGCGCGAGGCGTTGCAGCGCATGGTGCGGGACAACCCGGATTGGGACGGGCGGCTGGCCACGATCCAGATTACCGATGCCGGGGAACGCCATATCCTGGCGCGGATTCTGGTCAGCAGCGCAGACGCTTCGAAGAACTGGAACCTGCGCGTGGCCGTGCGCGAGCAGATGATCGCGTTCTTGAACCGGGACGCGCCCGGAGCGTTCGTGCGCGCACATCTCGCCATCGACAACGCGCCGCCCCCTGAGGTGGAGTCGTGAAAAGAAAACAATTCATCGGAGCCTCGCTTGCAATATGTTTCACGGCGTTCGCGGATGCCGCGACCCATAACGTCTCCACAATTGCCGGGCTGCGCACCGCGCTCGCGGAGGAAGAGGTTGTCGCGGGCGATGTCATCAGGCTCACTGACGGCATGCATGCGACGGGCGAGCCGATCGCGGCAAAGCCGTCACCCTCCTCGGCTCTGAAGCGGCGGTGATTCCGGACAGCACCGCCGCCATTTTCATAGTTCCCTGTACTCGGAGTTGTCCTTGCCCGTGTCGTCGTTTTCAACGATGAGACAGCGCGTGCCGGGAACGGTCTCGATCTGATGCCACTGTCCCGCCTTCACGTTATAGACTTTGCACTTCTCCATCGGAACCCGGGTCATCTCTTCCCCGATGATCAGCGTTGCGGCACCTTCCAGAAGCACGAACACCTCATCGGTCTTGAGATGCCGTTCGAGGTACGTTGCCTTCACGAACTTCATTCCATGGTTGAGCATCGCGACGCGCCACGCGCCGTACACCATGAGCGGCTTGTACTGTTCACCGCCCCAAGAAAGGATTTCCATTCCCTCCATTTCGTTCACCTCTCCGTGATCCATGTCCTGAGCTTCAGGCTCACCCGCATCTCATGTCCAGCCCGTTCAACTTCGGTGTCACGCACGCTGTCACCCACCCCATCGGGGCTGCCGCCAGCAAAAAAGTCTCCGCATATCCGATTTTTTCCTCCGGCATGGAACATGCCCCGGACCGTCCGAAGCTACGCAAGCGTACACCATGCTGCGGCGGAGCGTCAACCGAGCGCAAAGGTGGACCCGCGATCCGGGCGCGCGGATCATTCTTCTTTTCAACCCCCCGGCGAATCATTACACTTCCTCCGCAACAAAGGGTTCTTATGCAACAGCACACTTGGATTGCCATTCTCGATTTCGGCTCCCAATACACACAGCTCATCGCGCGAAGGGTGCGCGAGCAGCAGGTTTACTCGGAAATCATCCGGTTTGACACCCCGGCGGCGGCGCTGCGCGCGCGCAAACCCGCCGGCATCATCCTCTCGGGCGGTCCCAACAGCGTGTTTGAGGCGGACGCGCCGGACTGTGACCCCGCGCTTTTCGAACTCGGCATCCCGGTACTGGGCATCTGCTACGGCATGCAGCTCACGGCCAAGGCCCTCGGGGGCACCGTCAAACCGGGACTTCACCGCGAATACGGCCATACGCGGGTCGGCACCGACGCCGCCTGCAGCCTCTTCGCGGAACTGCCCTCCGAATTCGATGTCTGGATGAGTCACGGCGATCAGGTCGAGACCCTGCCCCCCGGTTTCGCGGTTTCCGCGCGCTCGCTCTCCTGCCCGCACGCGGCGATGTTCAGCGAGGCGCGCAAGGTTTACGCGCTGCAGTTCCACCCCGAGGTGGTCCACACCCGGCACGGCACCGCGATCCTGCGCAACTTCCTGTTCGGGGTCTGCGGCTGCGCCGGCGACTGGCAGCTCTCCTCGTGGGTCGACGAGACGGTCGCCACACTGAAACGCCAGGTCGGCGGCGAGCATGTGGTGCTGGGACTGAGCGGCGGCGTGGACTCCTCGGTCGTGGCGGCGCTGCTGCACCGCGCCATCGGCGACCGCCTGCACTGCATCTTCGTGGACAACGGCCTGCTGCGCTTCGGCGAGGACCGCCAGGTCGAAGCGATGTTCCGCGCCAAGCTCGGCATGGACCTGCATGTGATCGACGCGCGCGAACGCTTTTACACCGCGCTGCGCGGCGTCACCGACCCGGAACGGAAACGCAAAATCATCGGCCGCGAGTTCATCGAGGTGTTCGCGGAGCAGGCGCGCGCTTTCCAGAACTGCAAATTCCTCGGCCAGGGCACGATCTACCCCGATGTCATCGAGAGCGAGAGCCCGCTCAAAGGCCCCAGCCAGACCATCAAAAGCCACCACAATGTCGGCGGCCTGCCGCCGGACCTGAAGTTTGAACTGGTCGAACCGCTGCGCGAACTCTTCAAGGACGAGGTCCGCGCCGTGGGCCGGGTGCTGGGCATGTCCGGCGAACTGCTCGACCGCCAACCGTTCCCCGGACCCGGACTGGGTGTCCGGATTCTCGGCGAGGTGACGGCCGAGCGCGTGGCCCTGCTGCAGCAGGCCGACCTGCGCGTGCAGGAGGAGATCCGCAAACTGCCGGACTACCGCTCGATCTGGCAGGCTTTCGCCGTGCTGCTGCCCGTGAACTCGGTCGGTGTCATGGGCGACCAGCGCACCTACGAGAACGTCTGCGCCCTGCGCGTGGTGGACAGCATCGATGCCATGACCGCGGACTGGACGCGTGTGCCGTACGACACGCTGGCGCGCATCTCGAACCGCATCATCAACGAGGTGCGCGGCATCAACCGCGTGGTCTTCGACATCAGCTCCAAACCGCCCGCCACCATCGAGTGGGAGTGAGAGACGCTCAACACTGGTGTTTGCTGTCTGACTCGTGCGCGAAGGGCACAACGGTTTTGAGGCGACAGCTTGAACAGAATCCTTTGTGACCGGTGTGTCTTTGTGTGAGATTGAATCGGAATCGCATGCGCTCGTCCTCGTCCTCAGTGAGCGAAGCGAACGGTCCTCGTTCCCGACAGAAGCGAATCGAGGAAGACCTCGGAGACGCTGGTGAATCCGGCGAGGTCACGGAAACCGCGATGCGCTTTCCGGCAAGTTTGGGCGGCTGCCGGCAGGCAGGCACGATTGCACGGTCAAGCCGCCGGTCTCGTCTGGACGGGGCGGCCTTCGGTGCCATGACTGGTCCGCGCCCGCTCACGGCTCCGCCGCCGCGCTCCCGACGGAGTCCGCCTCGCCGGCGTAGGTGTACACGAAACGCTGCGCCGTTTCCGCGCAGGTCAGGGTCGGCGGCGTGTTCTGTCCGCCTGTCTGCCGCGGCAGATACTCCACGGCGCAGGCCAGGAGGGGCCGGTCCCGGGAATCCGTCTGCAGCACCTTGTGCCCCAGATGCGTGAAGCGTTCCGGCGCCCCGCCCGGACGCGTGCGGTACCAGCCGGTGAGACGGCCCTGCCCATCATACGCGTACAGGTCCTTCCACCCTTTCTCGCACGTCAGCGCCGGGTCGGCGTACCGGTGCTGCGCATTGGCGTAATCGACCGACAGGATCTGCCCGTCATCCCGATAAACCCGCTCCTCATTGGGCAGGTAGTAAAACGAAACGATCGAGGGCGCGGAGTGCACCGTGCCGTGACGCGCGAAGCACCCGATATCCACGCGGTGCCGCAGCACTGCCGAAGGCGGCCCGTCGGGGTCCGCCGGCCGGAAGGCCCCGTGATACGACACCGTGAGTTTCACGCGCGAGGCGTTCGCGGTCAGGGGCGTGATGACGATTTTGCGGGGGTCGCCCTGCAGCACAACCCAGCGGAAGGATCCTTCCCGCTGCGGGCCGGGCGCCGTGGCCTCCACCGTCATGACCCGTTCGCGGGCCACGCCGCGCACGACCCGCGCGATGCAGCAGGGGGTGTCGAAGAGCCCTTCGGGCCGCAAGTCGAAAAAATCCACGCCCGCCCGGGCCCGGGCATCCTCCACGGTCCGGAGCGCCGCCAGGGGCGGAACCGCATCCGGCGTCATCGCCTGCGCCAGCCGCGCCATGGCCCCGGCATCCAGTTGCGCGGCGTCGAACACGACTGGATGCGCCGCGCCGGTCAAATACCGCTCCTCCTTGCCCGCGACCGACTTCCGCGTGATCCGGAGTATCCGCTGCAGCGTCGGCGCGATCAGGCTCCGCTTGATCAGCGCGCGTTTGGTCTCCGGCGAAAACGACGCCAGCGTTGCGGCCAAGGCATTCACGAAAGGCTGGTCCGAACCGGACGAGCCCTGGCTGATCACAAAAAACGGGGCGTTCGCCGGATAGAGATCCCCGGTTTCAGGATCGTGGTCCCGGTGTTCGGGAAAAACCCAAATCTGGTTGCCCAGATAAAAACGCAGAGAGGCGATCGCCCGGAACGGATCGGTCAGGGCGGCGCGCGGCAGGCTGCGCCAATATGGACCGCTCACCATCGAGAGCGACGCGTTACCCAGCACCGGCGCGTCGAACAGGCCGTTCGGCAGACTCAGGTGCGCCTGGACCTGCCGCGCCTGCGCGCCGTACACGACCGGCGTCAGGCCGGGATAGTTTGAAACCGCCAGCGGCGAATGGTTCCCGTCCCGGTTCACATACAGATCGCCGAAATTGCCGGACGCCTTCTTCTCCCTGAACCATGCGCGCACCGTATCCGCCGCCGCGCCGCGGTACGCCTCCGCATGGTCGGCGACGAGACGCATGTCCGGCGCGATCAGCTTGAACAGCGTGCGGAAGCACCCGGATTCGAAATCCCATACCGTGTTTTCCGCGTTCACCTCCGCCGGGTGCCCCATGACCACGGTCAGGGGGCGGACGGTCGGCACGCCTTCGGCCGGCTGCCCCTGGAGGCGCCTCGCCTTGTCCAGCAACTCCCGGAAGGCCTTGCTTTCGACGAGCGGTTTCAGGTCCCGGTCCGCCTCTATCGCGGCGGCGTCGCGAAAACCGAGGTCGATCGCGCGGTCCAGCGCGGCCAGCGCCTCCTGCTTGTCGGCGCGGTAGGCGAGCGCGCAGGCCAGGTTATACTGCCATGTCGGGTCGCGGGGCAACAGGGCCACGCCCTCACGGCAGACCCGCTCCATCTCCCCGATCTGCCCCGCCCGCACGACACGCATCAGTTGCTGCTGCAACGCGAGGTGTTTCGGATAGAGCATCGGCATCTCGAACACGTTGGTCACGGCAGCCGCGGCCGTTGAAATCAGACACGCGCAGACCAGGATCCCGCATCGCCTCATCCAGCACCTCCTTCTCGTCCACACTTTGAGAGTTGAACGTTGCGCGTTGAAAGGGAATCTCTCCGCTCCTTTTAACCGAAGAGCCTCCGCCACCACGGCACGGGCTTCCGCGTCTGCAGCATCAGCCACCGGATGACCTCGTCCTTCCCGTAGGCGCGGTCCCACACGGCATGGCCCGCGCCCTCGAATTCCGTATACCGGACCGTGCGGTTGCCCGCCTGTTTCAGCGCCTGAACCATGCGCCGGGAACAGGCCACATCGACATTCCGGTCGGCCGTGCCGTGGAAAACCCAGACCGGCATCCGCCGGAGTTCCCACACCCGCCGGATGTCCCCCCCGCCGCAAATGGGGATTGCGGCGGCGAATCGTCCGGGGCGGCGCTGAACCGCATCCCAGGCACCGAACCCGCCCAGCGAAAGGCCCGTGATGTAGACCCGGTCCGGATCCGCCTGGCGCGCTTCAACCAGATGGTCCACGATCGCCAGCGCGACCTCCAGGGACGGGGCGGGTTGCGGCGGCATGGCGTACTCTTCCCCGCGCGCCAGCCGTTTCACCCACCAGTTGCCGGTTTGGCACTGGGGCGCCAGGATCATCACCGGCTCGGGTTGCCGGAGCAGGGCGGACATCAGGGCGGGCAACCCGACCTTGAGGTGGCGGCGGTTGTCCGTGCCGCACTCGCCCGAGCCGTGCAGGAACAGGATCAGGGGATACCGGGCACCGGGCCGGGGAAACTGCGGCGCGCTCAACCGGTACGCGAAGGTCTCCCCGGTCGCCTCATTGGTATAGACACAGGCAAGGAAACGCTCCTCAACCGTGAATTGCGCGCCCGCATTCAGGGCCAGCGCCAGGAAAACCGGAATCCAGCCTTTCATGGGAGCCAGTATGCCATAACCCGCCCGACTTGGGGAGCGGCAATTCACGCGCTTGTTCCCCGTCACACGGACATGGTATGTTGGCACATGAACCGGCGCGATAGACTTCTGGCGGCCGTGCGGGGCGGGACGACCGACCGCCCCCCGGTATCTTTTTACGAGTTGAACGGGCTCGACGAGAACCCAAACGACCCCGATCCTTTCAACATCTATTCGCACCCCTCCTGGAAACCGCTGATCGACCTCACGCGGGAATGCACCGACCGGATCGTCATGCGGGGCGTGGCTTATGATGCGATCCGTCCGGACGCGCTCGGCGGCGCCGCGCAAACGGAAACCGTTGTCCGGGAAGGCCGCCGTTTCACCACGCACCGGGTGTCCGCCGGCGGCCGGACTCTGACCCAACGCACGCGCCGCGATCCGGATGTCAACACCATCTGGACGGAAGAGCCGCTGCTCAAAGACACCGACGATCTGCGCGCCTTTCTCTCTCTGCCGGTCACGCCGGTACCGGACGAGCCCGTTGACACCGCCGCGGTGTTGCGGGCGGAAGCGGCGTTGGGCGACACCGGAATCGTGATGATTGACACACCGGACCCGCTGTGCCTGGCCGCCTCGCTCTTCGATATGGCGGAGTACACGGTGACCGCACTCACGGAGCCGTCCCTGTTTCATGCGTTGCTGGAGCGGTTCGCCGCCCCGCTCCAGGCCCAAACCGAAGCGGTCAGCCAAGCGCTGCCCGGCCGGCTCTGGAGGATCTACGGCCCCGAATACGCCTGTCCGCCCTATCTGCCGCCGCGCCTCTTCCGGGAATACGTCTGCCGTTACGTCACACCGCTAATCGGCGCGATCCACCGCCATGGCGGCTATGCGCGCATCCATGCCCACGGCAGGGTACGGGAGGTGCTCAATGACATCGTCAGGATGGGTGCCGACGGAATTGACCCTCTCGAACCGGCCCCGCAGGGGGACATCGAACTGCGGGAAGCGCGCGCGCGCTACGGGGACCGGCTGACGCTTTTCGGCAATCTCGAAGCCAGTGACATCGAGAACCTGCCGACCCCGCTCTTCGCGGAAAAGGTCAAACAAGCGCTCGATGAGGGAACGTCCGGAACCGGCCGGGGGTTTGTGCTGATGCCCTCCGCCTGCCCGTACGGGCGCGTCCTCTCCGGTTTGGCCCTGCGCAACTACGAGAAGCTGGCGGAGATCGCCGCTCCCGCGTAAGGACAGCCGTCTTGTCTCGGCCGTACCGCCCGCCAAGACAACAATCGTACATCCTCGTGTCTAGAATCCTCTGCGCATCACCACGCGCGCCAGCGCCTCGATCGCCCCGTCCGCGGTCGCCTCCGCCGCCACCGCATCCGGCTGGCGACCGAACCCGGCCAGCGCCTCCGAGGTGGGTTTGCCGATCGTCACCACCGTTTTATCCGCCAGCGCGCCCGCGCCCGCCTGGTCCGCAAACGCCTCGACCGCCGACGCGCTCGCAAAGAAAACCGCGTCGAAGCCGGGCAGCCGGGGATAGCGGACCGGCTCGTTGACGTAGAGCCGCACGTCCTCCACCACCGCGCCTTTCTCGCGCAGGACATCGGCCAGCAGCGGCCCGGCCTTTTCCGAACGCAACCGCAACACGTTGCGTCCCGCCACTTTCAAGGCCCGCATTTCCGCCGCCAATCCCGCCGCGCTGTACTCCATCGGCGGGATCAGGTCCGGCTGGACCCCATGCTGCCGGAACGCCGCGGCGCTCCCCGGCCCGCAGGCCATCACCCGCGGCAGGCGCCGCAGGTCGATCCCCGCCTGCCGGATCATCCCCATGAACAGGTGGACCGCCGACGGCGATGTCAGCACCACCCAGTCGAACGACGCGATCCGCGCCACGGCCCGTTCCGCTTCCGCGCACGGCGTCAGCCGGATCAGCGGACGGAGCAGCGGCACCCCGCCGAAATCAACCACCCGCAACGCGGTCTTGTCCAGCAGCGCCTCACTGCACGTCAGCAGCACGCGGCATCCGCGCAACGCGCCGGTGTCCCGCCGGTACGCGCCCGCCGCCGCCTCGCCGATCACCAGCAGGCCCGGCGCATCCGTTTGCGTTACCGCGGCCGCGCCTTCGCGCAACCCGGCCAACGTGGTGCGGAAAATCCGCTCCTCCTCCGCCCCCGCATCAAAAACCAGAGCCGCCGGGGTTTGCCCGTCCCAGCCCTCCTCGAGCAACTGGGCCGCCATCTCCGCCGCCACCCGCACGGACATGAACAGCACCAGCGGCAGACGCCGGCGCGCTTCGAGCGACACGCCGGCCACGGCACCGCCCTCGGCCCGCGGCGTGAGCGCCGTGAACCCGCGGGACACGCCGCGTTTGGTGAGCAGCATCCCGGTACCGGTGGTGGCCGCGGTCAGCGCGCTCACCCCCGCCCGCACGCGGTAAGGCAATCCCAACCGGTCCAACTCGTCGGTCTCTTCCGCCAGCCGCCCGAACAGCCCGGGGTCGCCCCCCTTCAGCCGCACGACCCGCTTGCCCTGACGGGCGTACTTCGCGATGAGGCCGGTGATATCGGGTTGCCGCACCGTATGCTCGCCACACCGTTTGCCCACGAAAACGCGCTCGGCCGAAGACGGCAGAAACTCCAGCAGATGATCATCCATCAACACGTCGTAGAGGCACACCTCCGCCTGCCGGAGGTCCTTCACGCCGCCCCAGGTGCAATACTCGGACGAACCCACCCCCGCGCCGACAAAGCGCACCGCTTTGACGAAATATCCGCGTACCCGCGTCCAGACCGGATCGCCCATGCGGAAGGTGATTGCCAGATACCCCTGGCCGGCGGGCACCGGCAACGCGGCGAGCGGCACCCACTCGGTGACCCGTTCCTCCTGTTCCAGACGCCGCAGCGCGGCCCCGGCCATCAGCACCGCATCATACGCGCCGGCGTCAAGCTGCCCCAGCCGCGACAGGATCGAGCCGCGGACCGGCTTCAGCACGGCTTGCGGGAAGCGCGACCGCGCATAGGCTTCGCGCCGTTCACTGCTCACACCGATCACCGGCGCGGCCGGGAGATCGCTGAGTTTCTTCCCCGCAGGCAGGATCCACGCGTCACGCGGATCCTCACGCCAAGGCAGCCAGAACCAGTCCAAATCCGGCGGCACGGGATCGGGCAGGTCTTTGGCGCTGTGCACCGCGAGGTCCACCCGCCCCGCGCGCACCGCCTCGTCCAAATCCCGCGTGAAGAAATCGGCCGGACTCACGCGCAGATCAGTGGTCAGATCCCGGTCACCCGGCGTTTCCACCGCCACAAGGTCGAATTCGAGAAACGGGAACAGCGACGTGATCCGGTTAAGCGCGTCGCGCGCCTGGGCCAGCGCCAGCCGACTGCCCCGCGTCCCGACTTTCGCGCTTATCGTCTGCATAGCTTTCGCCCTTTCCGTGCGATCCGCCGCCCGGCGGGTTTTCCGACATTCCGGACGGTCCGCGACAGTTTTCGAACGCTTGTCAAGATCATGCGCCCGTGCCGCCGGTCACGTGACGCCGCCTTCGCCCCGGTTTTCCGGGCGCGGCTCCGGTTCCCCCTGGATGCTGCGCCGCATGCGCTCATAGATGCCGCGGTGCTCGCGCAGGATCGCGTCACACGCTTCCAGCACCTTGTCCAGCGTCCCGTTGGCGGTCCGGTACCACTGTTTGATCTCATCCAGATCCGCCACCCGCACGCCGTTGCCGACGGCATCCAACGCCGGATCGATATTCCGGGGCATGCCGAGATCGATCAGCGTCACGCCGCGCGGATTCAGTCGGGCGCCGTGCTCCGGCCGGTTCAGCACCGGCTCGGGGGCGTCGACCGCACTCACCACGACGTCAACCTCCGGCAGCACACGCGCCAGATCCGCCAGTTGGATCACCTCGATCCGGCGCGCGCCTTCGGCGCTCAGCGCGGGCGCGTTGCGGTAATAGGCCCATACGCAGCGGCAGCCGCGACGCAGCAGATCCGCCACCAGGCCCTGCCCCACGATCCCGGTTCCGATCACCAGCACGCGGCAATCCGCCAGACCGGGCTTCTGTTCCGCCAGATAGCGCAGCGCCACCTCCTCCATCTCCGCGACGTCCAGCAGCGGCTCGACTTCGTGCCGGATATCCTTGGATACGTGCAGCGCCGCGTCGCACAACTCCCGGATGATCGAGCCCGCCCAGCCGAAGGTGACGGCCTCATCCGCCGCCTCCTTCACCTGGGAGACCACATGAAACTCGCCCGGCGTCTGCGAATCCATACCGGCCGCGACCAGGCACAGGTGCGAAAACGCGTCAAACCCGTGTTTCATGTAATACCGGTCCGGCGGCAACTGGTCGAACCGCAGCAACCGCCGCAGAATCCCGCTGGTCCCCGCCTCGCGCGAAATCGCGGCCACCACCTCAATGCGGTTGCAGGTGTTGAGAATGAAAAACTCATGCACACCCCAAATCTGCCGGATCATCTCGCCCATCGCCTCGCGTTCCCGCAACAGCAGATGGAAAGGCGCGCGCTCCCCCGCCGAGAGGTACTCATGGCTGGTACCCAGCACCAGCAGGTCTGAACTCTCGATCGAATCCAGATGTTTCCGGAGATTGTCTTTCACCAGCCGCGATTGCCGGCAGGATTTGCCGCTGGTGGAGACGGCGATCAGCACATCCCCGGCGCGGATGATGGCGGGCGTCACAAAATCGCCGTCCGGCCAGTTGCCGTCCGCGCAGCAGCACGGGATCCGGCAGGCCTGCGCGCTTTCGAGAATGCGCCGGTTGACGCGCTTGTCATCCGTGCAGGCGAAGACCAGCGACGCGCCTTCCACATCGGCCGTCTCAAACCTTCGCGCCGCATGGCGGATCGCCCCGGTCTCGGCCAGGGACCGCAGCTCCGCCACGCACTCCGGGCACACCAGCGTGACATCGGCCCCCGCATCCAGCAGGAGCTCGACTTTCCGCTGCCCGACGCGGCCGCCCCCCACGACCAACACGCGGCGGCGCTCAATCATCGCATTGATCGGAAATGTCTTTCGAACCGGTCTTGTGTCTCGCATAAGTCAGGGACACGGTATCACATTCGGGAGCGTTTGACGATGCCTGATCCGGTCCCGCACACATTCCCTTCGCAACCACAAAATTATCTGGTGCGGTAGTTGAAAAGTAAGGGAAAAACATAAACAAAGGGGTGATCGGTGTGTTGTGCGGATTGGCGGTGTCCGCGGGTTTCGCCGAATACGGCGTACCGTACGCGCGCGACGGGAAGATCTCGCTGACGGCGACGAACGGGATGTACCGCGTCGTCCACACGGGGAAGCAGGATTGGGCCTTGACGCGGAAAGGCGGCAACGTCGCGGTGAACCCCGGCGAAATCTACCGTCTGGCCTGCCGCTCGGCCGCGGTGCCGGGGGCGCCCGCGAAGCAGAAAGCGCAGGTATCGGTTGTCTTGAGGGGTGAAAAGGGGAAGGTGCTGATGTGGGGCTTCGGCGCGAAGGATTTCTTCGCGGGCGAAGCGTGCGAAAGCGTGTTTGCGATACCGCTCGGCGCGACGGGGATCCAGGCGCGCGTTGACTGCGGACCTGACGGTCCAGCGTTCGACGTTCGCGGACGGCACGGTCGTCACCGTCAATTTCGGGACAACGCCTTACGCGCTGAAGGACGGTTCTTCGCTCGCACCCGGGGCGTTCCGCGTGAAAGAAGAGCAGAAATCCCGTTTGGTTGCGGCGAAAAGCAGCTTTAGTCGAGCTCGTCGCCGAGCTCCATCTGGTCGAGATCGATCTCCCCGCTGAACACGAACTTGACCGGCCCGGACAGCGTCAGTCCGGTGCATTTGTGGTGGCGCCAGTCGCCATCCACCGTGAGGTCGTATCCCGAGGAGGTCTTCACTTTGGCGGGCAGCGTGAATCCCGCGGTCTCGACCGCCACCACCACGCAGGCGACGGCCCCGGTTCCGCAGGCGCCGGATTCCGCCTCCACCCCCCGCTCGTAGGTGCGCATCGTCATCCGGTTGGGCGCGCGCAAGGCGACGAAATCGACATTGGTGCCGTCCGGCGCGAAAGCGGAATGGAGACGCAGCGCGCGACCGAGCCCCTGCACATCCACCGCGCCGATATTGGGCACCTGCACCACAAAATGCGGCACGCCCGTATTCAGAAAATCCCCGCGAACCGTTTCCCCGCCAACCTGGATTTCGATCCCGTAGCTTTTGCGGGTCGGCTCCGGCATCCACACGCAGACCCCGTTTTTGGTGAGTTGCGCGTCCACCAGGCCGCACATCGTCTCCATGGTGAGGGCTTTGCCGCTGACACCGATGGCATGCGCGAACGCCGCCGCGCACCGGGAACCGTTGCCGCACATCTCCACCTCGGTGCCGTCGGGGTTGAGAAACCGCATCCGGAAGTCCGCCTTGTCCGAACGCTGAACCAGAATCACCCCTTCACAACCGATTCCGGTGCGCCGTCCCGCCAAGGCGGCCATCAGGAAATGATCCTCCCACGGGACCGTTCCCTCCCGGTCATCGATCAGCACGAAATCGTTCCCCGCGCCGTGCATTTTTGTGAAACGGATTTTCATTCGGCCCCTCCTCCGGTTTGTCCGCGTTACGGCAACTCCCGTCCGAAAATGCGCATCATGCGCGTCCGCAAATCGCCCTCCGTCTCCATCGGGATCTCGCCGCCGCCCGACAGCGCGACCAGATCGGCGAGGATATGCATCGCCTCATCCAGCACCACGTCGTCTTCCCGCCCCTCCTGCTCCGAGGCATCCAACGCCTCATCCTCGATTTTCCGCATCTCGCGTTCGGCGCGCATCACCGCGCGGCGCGCCTCCCACTCCAACGGCACCTCGGTTTTCGCGTTCAACTCCTGCACATGCCGGACCAGGGTGCAATACCGCGTGTACCGGCTGTTGTCCGCCAGACGTTGAGCCGAGGACGCCTTCAACCGCGGCACGAACGCCGCCACATCCGAAACCGGAATGTACAGTGCGGATTCGACCCGGGTCCAGGGCAGGGCGCCCGGCAGTTTGTCTTCGCCGATATCCAACCCGTCGAGGGTCGACGGGATGACGATGTCCGCCGCCACACCCCGGCGTTGCGTGGAAGCGCCGTTGATCCGGTAAAAACTCGCGGTGGTCACCTTCATGGACCCCATTTTTTCCGCGCCCAACGGCATCACCGTCTGCACGGTGCCTTTGCCGTGCGATTGCGTATCGCCGACCAATACCGCGCGGCCGTAGTCCTGCAGCGCGCCCGCCACAATTTCGGAAGCCGACGCGCTGGCGCGGTTGATCAGCACCACCATCGGTTTGCGGAACGCCATGGCCGGATCCAGATTGGGAACGGGCAGCACCACCAACTGACGGGTTTCGCGCACCTGGACCACGGGGCCGCTCCGCACAAACAGGCCGGTCAGACTGACCGCCTCGCGCAGCGACCCGCCCCCGTTGTTCCGCAAATCCAGAATCAGCCCCGCGACCTGTTCGCTGTTGAACGCGGCGAGTTGGCGGGCGACGTCCAGCGTCGCGCTGCGGAACCCCTCCTGACCGGGACGTTTGTCCATCGTGCCGTAAAACGTGGGCAGCCGGACCACCCCGACCTTGACGGTCTTCCCCTCGGGGGAGGTCACCCGCGCGACGCGGCCGGTCGCCGCCTGTTCCTCCAGTTTCACCTCATCCCGGATCAGGTCAACGCGTTTGGTGGTGGTTCCGCTGGGCTCCGAGGCGGGCACCACCTCCAACACCACCCGGGTCCCTTTCTCGCCGCGGATCTTGCGCACCGCCTTATTGAGCGGCAGATGCACGATGTCCTCGATCGGACCGCTGCCCTGCCCCACGCCGATGATCTTATCCCCCTTCGTCAAACGCAGGGCGCGCTTATCCCGGTCGGCGGGTCCGCCGGGGATGATCTCCATCACCAGCGCGGCCCCGTCTTCGGACCGGAGTTGCGCGCCGATGCCGCAGAGCGAGAGATTCATGTCGATGTCGAAATCCTCCTTGCGCATGGGCGACATGTAATCCGAGTGCGGGTCGTACGCCATGGCCACGGCGCTGAGGTAACGCTGCAGCACCGCCTCCTCGTCCATGTCCTGCACGACAATCATCAACTGCCTGTAGCGCTTGGCGATGTTCTGCTCGGGCGTATCCGTTGCCGCGCCCGGCGTCGCATTCGTGGCGGCCGGAGCCGGAGCGTTGGTGGCGCCGGTCCGGTCCAACTCGCGGCCGACGCGCTGCGCCAGCACCTCGTTCTTGATGCGTTTGCGCCACAAATCCTCCTGTTCGGCCGGTGTCGCGGGCCAAGGCGCATCCCGGCGTTTCCAGGTGTAGCTTTCCGTCTGATCAAAGGTGAACCCTTGCTCAAGCAGGTTGGTGACGGCCTGATACCGTTCCATGACCCGCCCGCGGAAAACCCGGTACACCTCAAAGGGGAAGGAGACATCCCCCTCCTTCAGCGCGTCATCGATCCGGGCCCGCATCGGGATGAAGGAGTCGATATCGCTCTGCAAAAAATAACTGTGGTCGAAATCGAACGCGTTCAGCAGGTTGGTCCAGGCTGTCTGGGAAATGGCGTCATTCAGGGGTTTCTGCGAAAGGTGGGCCGAGGG
Source organism: Kiritimatiellia bacterium (assembly GCA_034003585.1). GTDB lineage: Bacteria > Verrucomicrobiota > Kiritimatiellia > RFP12 > UBA1067 > JAPXSY01. The sequence goes on along the minus strand of JAVEYH010000029.1, from coordinate 3,910 downwards.
CAGCACCCGCGCGACTTTCTGCGCGACGCCGCCATAATGGGGCTGCGGCACCAGCGTGGCCTGTGCCGCGCCCGCTGTCGGCGGCATCATCCCCAGCGCGAAGATCGCCAACCCGAAAAACCGGCATGTCATCATCATACGTCTTTCTGTTCCAATACCTTCACGGCCCGTTCGATCTCATCCGCGGACAGATGCCCGCCCTGCCCCTGCACCACCCCCGCAAGGCCGCTCACATTGCAGACCACGCACCCTTCGCACACCGAAACCCCCGGGCGGAAGGTGTTGCTGGCGAAACAGACGACCGGCACACAGGCCGGTGTCCCGCCCACCCGCCCGGCCAGAAAAGACGTCACCGCCGCCGCCGAGGCCCGCGCCTGCTCCAGCGGCGGCCTGCTCGGCAAACGGCCATCCACCCGCAACGCGCCGCTTTCCAGCGTGACGGAACCGGACCAGCACTTGGTTTCGATCGCGAACAGGCCGTCCGGCCCCACCACCACATGATCGATCCCCCCCGGGCGGCCGCCACAAAGAAGATCATGAAACACGTGAACCCCGCGCGGCAAGCCGGACAGCACCCAGGCCACCCGCTCTTCTCCGCGGGCCCCTTTGAAAAAGGCGTCCAGTCCGGCAAGCCCGTCGCGCACCGCCCACACCAGCGCGGCCGCCGCCGCAAGCAGGCCAAGCCCCCCCGCCTCCCACGTGATCCGCGGCAGCAGCAGCCCCGCGAACAGGCCGAAAACGAACAGGGCCGCCAGCAGCGGGCCGACAGCCCGCATCACCCCGGCCGCGCGGGCGCGTTCGCCCGGAACACCGTGTATCCGCGCTGACTCGGGCTCTTGCATAATGGATTCGGTTATTGTGACCGATTCACGCACCGGTTGCAACCCCCTTATTGCCGGCGACCTGCCGGGCCATGTTTTCAGCGGTCAGCCCGCACTCCGCCAGCAATTCGGCGAGGCTCCCCTGTCCCACAAACCGGTCGGGCCAACCGAAGGTCCGCACCGGGCAGTCAAAGCCGCCGGCCGCCAGGGCCTCGCGCAAGGCCGAACCGAACCCGCCGCTGACCGCACCGTTCTCCACCGTCACGAACTGCGCCGCGCTTGCGGCCTGGGCATAGAGCAACGCCGTGTCCATCGGTTTCACGAACCGGGCGTTCACCACGCCGGGCCGAAGGCCCGCGTCCCGCAGGCGCGCCGCCACGTCGCGTGCCAACGGCAGCATGTCGCCCAGCGCCCAGATCCACACTTCGGCCCCCTTTGACCCCGCATCCGGCTGAAGCCAGATTTCCGCCTGCCCGACGGGCAGTGCCGGAACCCCCGCGTCACGCGCCACGGCCGGCCCCGGTTCGCGCGGATACCGGATCACCGCCGGCCCGTCGAGCGCGAGCGCGGTCCGCAGCATGGCCTCCAGTTCCACCCGGTCCTTGGGCTGCATGATCGTCAGATTCGGCAGACAGCGCAGCATGGGGATATCGTAGATCCCATGGTGCGTGGGGCCGTCGCCCCCCACCACACCGGCCCGATCCACACAGAACACCACCGGCAGGCGCGGGATACAGACGTCCTGCATCACACAGTCGACCGCCCGCTGCAGGAACGTGGAATACACCGCGAACACCGGACGCAGTCCCGCGGTGGCCAGACCCGCGGCGAACACCACCGCGTGCGCCTCACAGATCCCCACATCGAAGAACCGCTCCGGATGGCGCGACGCGAACGACTCCAACCCCGTGCCGCCGCACATGGCAGCGGTGATCGCCACAACCGACGGGTTTTGCTCCGCCAGAGCAATCAGCGTTTCGCCGAACGCCTGCGAATACCCGCCCGGACGCGCCTCCGGCGGCTGGCCGGTCTCCAGATCAAACGCGCCCACGCCGTGCCAGGTGCAGGGACGGCGTTCCGCGGGCCGGAACCCCCGCCCCTTTTGGGTGGCGACATGGATCAATACGGAACGCTTGTATTCGCGCGCCGAACAGAGGGCATTCTCCAGTGCGCGGAAGTCGTGGCCGTCGATCGGACCCACGTACCGCAGGCCGAAGGCCTCAAAGAAGGCGTTCTGCAGCCACAGGCTCTTGATCGCCTGTTCCAGCCGGTAGTACACCCGGCGCAGCGGGGTCATGTGCAGCCGGTGGCCGGCCGCTTCGGCTGCGGCCTTGATGCGGTTGTACCGCACATCCGCGAGCATCCGCCCGAGACGGCGGGAGAGCGCGCCCACATTCTCGGAAATCGACATCTCATTGTCATTGAGGATGACGATCACCTTGCTCCGCACCTCCTCGATGCTGTTGAGCGCTTCGAGCGCGATCCCGTTGGCCATGGAACCGTCGCCGATGACCGCGACCACATGCCCCACGCCGCCTCCCCGTTCACGCCCCGCCGCCAACCCCAGGGCGGACGAGAGCGCGGTCCCGGCGTGGCCGGCCACGCACACGTCACAGTCGCTCTCTTCCGGCTTGGTGAACCCCGAAAGCCCGTCCCGCTGCCGCAGGGTGTGAAACCGCTCCCGACGGCCCGTAAGCAGTTTCCAGGCGTAAGTCTGATGCCCGACATCCCAGATCACCTTGTCCCGCGGCGGGGAAAAGGCGCGCAGGATCGCGATGGTCAGCTCGACCGCGCCGAGATTGGAGGCGAGATGGCCGCCGTTCCGGCTTACCGTCTCCAGAATCGCCTCCCGGATCTCTTCGGCCAGAACCGGCAACTGTCCGGGTTCGAGGACCTGCACATCAGCGGAAGTCCGGATCGTCTTCAACAGATTCGACATAACCTCACTCCGCGGCTTTCTCCGCGACCGGGGTCCGCCGCTTCCAGATCTGAAGCGTCGTGCCGTTCTGCCCGAAACCGGGAACCTCCTGCACACGGTCGTAGTGTTTGCCCAGCATACTGAAAAACATCTGGCGCTCGGCGTGCGGCACCTCATCCATCACCGGCGCGCGCACGGCGAACCCATACCCGCTGAAGGCCGCCACCCGGCACGGCGCGGACGCGATCAGCTCGCTCAAACGCCGGGTGTTCATCACATGGAAACGTCGCGCGTCTTGGTCCCGCAGTTCCGGAAAATAGCTGAACGGCCCCATTTCCATCCCGTCCGGCACACGCATCCCGGCCTCCACCGCAAGATAGGTGTCCTGCGTCAGCAGCAGCCGGTCCTCCTCGGCCAACGCCCGCACGTCGCGCGCCGTCATCCGGAGCAGCGCCAGGTCGGACCTCGGTTTGCGGACCACCCAGAAACGGTCCTGCCCGCGCACGAGCCACTCCTGCGCCAGCGGCGAGGCGAAGGCCGCCAGCAGCGAGGCCACGGCCCAAAACAGGCAGAGGCAGCCGCGCAACGGCCCGGAGGGGGTGCTGTGCGCCGCCCACCCCGCCTGCGCGGCGGCCAAGAGCCCCATCACCGGCACCTGGTAGTCGTCATACGGAAAAGGGCTGAGCAGATGCACCAGGAAGACCGCGAGAAAACCGAGCGTCCAGATCGCGGGCCACAAGCCTCCCTGATACCGGACGCCCGTCGGCTCTTCCTGCGCAATCTGCCCCGCCGCGCCGCCACGGAAAATCCGGAAGATGACCAGCGCCGCAGCCAGCAGCGCCATCGGCAGATAAGCGCGGACCGTCCGGGCGAACGACCCCGCCAGATAGAACAGGTCCCGCCCGCCGCGCGAGACATGATACGTCTGGCCGAAGGCAAACGCTTCGCGCGCCTCCGTCAGGCAGGGCCCATACACCAGCGCCAGCCCCACGCCCCCGCCCAACGCGAACCAGAAAAACGCGGCCCCGGTCTTGCGGCAGGTGACCAGCAGTGCCAGCGCGGTGACCGGCAGCAGCGCGCCCAGCGAAAGGCGCGTGCCCGCCGCAAACGCGATCAGGAGACCGGCGGGCAGCGCCCACATGCAGGAGAGGGCGGAACGGGTCTTGCGGCG
>JAVEYH010000028.1:0-31478 GCA_034003585.1 Kiritimatiellia bacterium | reverse complement strand
AATGAGAACGGCATGGGCAGGAGTGATGGCGATGGCGGGGCTGACGCTGTGCGGGGCATTGCGCGCCGATGTGATGAGCGAGGCGTACTGGAAGCTCTGGAATCCGGGGGTCCAGGCGCGAATTGACCGTGACATCGAGAAATACCGCAAGGCGGACGCCGCGCTCGTTCTGGATGGGGTACCGGCCGGAACGGAGGTGAAGGTCGAGCAGATCTCGCACGACTTCATCTTCGGCGCGCACATCTTCAATTTCAACCAGCTTGGGACCCCCGACCGCAACCGGAAGTACAAGGAGCTGTACGGGACGCTGTTCAACTCGGCGACAATCGCGTTCTACTGGAAGAAGTTCGAGCTGGAGCCGGGCAAGCCCCGTTTCACGGAAGAGGAGCGCGACACGGAAGCCTATTGGAACAGCGTGAAGGATCCGAAAAACGAGACGCACTGGCGCCGCCCGGCCAGCGATCCGGTGGTGGCCTTCTGTGAAGGCAAGAAAATCCGCCTGCACGGTCATCCGATCACCTGGGGTCACCCGAAGTGGCACTACCCGGAGTGGCTCATGGAGCGCACCTGTCCCGCGGAGGAGAAAGCGGTGATCCGGACGTTGGGTCAGGAGGGGTTGCGGAAGCTGTCCCCCGCGGAGATCGCGGCGCGGCTACCTGTTTACACGCGCGAGCTCAACCGCCTTTTCACGGCGCGCGTGGAAGGGCTCGCCCGACATTATCAGGGCCGTATCCACAGTTGGGATGTGGTCAACGAGAGCGCGACCGATTTCAGCAAGGGGTTCATGATTCCCGGCGACGCGCTCTGCAAGAGCCATTATGGGCTGATGCCCGGCGACTACACCTTTGCCTCGTTTCAGATCGCGCAACGCGAATTTCCCCAAACGGTGAAACTCAACATCAATGATTATCTCCACACCGAAGCCTATGTGAGGCAGGTCAAAGATCTGAGGGCGCGCGGCTGCCGTATCGACATCATGGGGTCGCAGATGCATCTGTTCAATCCCAAGCAGTGTCTCGACATCGCGGACGGCAAGCCGATCGAATCGCCGGAGAGGGTTTGGGCCAAGATGGCGCTGCTTTCCCAAGCCGGGCTGCCGATCCACCTGAGCGAGATCACCATCACCTCTCCGGGCGATGACGCGCGCGGCCGGGAGATCCAGGCGGTGATCGCCCGCAACCTCTACCGTCTCTGGTTCAGCATCGAGCGCATGATGGGCATCACCTGGTGGAATGTGGTGGACGATTGCGGCGCGCCGGGAGAACCGTCGGTGTCGGGGCTCTTTACCCGGGACATGCAGCCGAAACCCTCCTTCCATGCGCTGGACAAGCTGATCCACAGCGAGTGGAAGACGCGGTTGACATGCGAAACCGGCGCGGCCGGCCGGGTGGCCTTCCGCGGCTTCAGGGGCCGGTACCGTGTCTCCTGGCGCGACGCGTCGGGGCAGTCGCACAGCCGCGGGTTCCGCCTGTCGAAAGACGGGGACGGCTTCCTGGATCCGCTCTAGATCACCGCACCCACACATGCCGGATGCGGGGGCCGTCGAATTCGCATAGGAAGAGCCCCTGCCACATGCCGAGCTGCAGCACGCCGCCGCTCACGATCAGTTGGACGGATGTGCCGGTCAGCGCGGTCTTGATGTGGGCCGCGGAGTTGCCTCCGGTGTGCGTGTAATACGGACGGCTCCACGGCACGAGTTCATCCATCTGCCGCAGCAGATCCGCGGTCACGGTCGGATCTTCTCCCTCTGTGACCGTGATGCCGCAGGTAGTGTGCGGGACAAACGCGGTAACCACGCCGTCCGTGATGCCGAGAGCCTTGACAGCCTCCCGGATGGGGTCGGTGATGTTCACCACCTGATCATGCAGGTTTGTTTGGACATCAAAGGTTTTCATGTCGCCCCCTTTCCGCAGCACGCGTTTCGTGTGAGAGAACCGGGCAGGCAAAACGTTACCTTCCCGCCATTCAACGGTAGTGTATGCCGCGGCCGCCGGGACGGCAAGGGAATTCGCGGCCATCTTGGGCGGCGGACTTCCGTCGCCAAATCGCACGCGGAAAACCGGGGTCGCGTCCCGGCTTACGCGGTCAGGCCAGCTCGCTGAGCATCATCGCGGACCAGGTCATGACGCGTTCGAACTGATCCAGGCCGAAGGATTCGTTGGGGCAGTGGATTTTGTCCTCCTCGCGGCCGAAACCGACCAGGAGCGGGGCCGCGCCGGAGACCTGCCGCAGTTGGGCGACAACCGGGATGGAGGCGCCCTCCCAGCGGAAGAGCGCGCCGCGGTTGTCCAGGCGCGCCAGCACATCCGCGGCCAGCCGGAACAGGGGGGAGTGGAGCTCCAGCCGGAAGCCGGGGGCCCCGGGACAGATTTCGGTGAGGCGGAGTTTGAGGCCCCGGGGGCAGTGCGCTTCGAGATGCTTCCGCACGGCATCGAGGACTTCGTCCGGCCGCTGGTCCGGCACCAGGCGCATGCTCAGCTTGGCGAGGGCGGTCGAGGGGATCACGGTTTTGGAACCGGGGCCGCCGTAGCCGCCGTGGATGCCGTTGATTTCGATGGTGGGCTCGAAACTGCCGCGCGCGACCGGGTCAAGCCGCTGGTCCCCCCCGACCGGCGGACAGCCGATCTCCGCCTCATACTTCTCGGCGGACGGGGAGGCGCGGCGCGCGTGCTCCAGCTCTTCGGCTTCCGGCTGCCGGACCCGGTCCCGGAACCCGGCAACGGCAATGGCGCCGTCCGGGTTGTGGAGGGAGGCCAGGAGCCGGGCCATGCCCTGGGCCGGATTGGGCGCGACCCCGCCGTGGATGCCGGAGTGCAGGTCGTACGCCGGTCCGTTCAGGGTCAGGGTGAAGTGCTGCACACCGCGCAGGCCCGCGATGATGGCCGGCCGGTTCTCCGGGCCGCAGGAAGTGTCGCACACCATCATCACATCCGCCTGCAGGCGTTGGCGCAGGGAGGGGGCAAGCGCGGTGAGCCCCTCGCTGCCGCTTTCCTCCTGGCCTTCGATCACAATGCGGAGATTCGGCAAAGGCACGCCGGCCTCGATCAGCGCTTTGACACCCTGCAGAAAGCCGAACACCTGCCCTTTGTTGTCCTGCGCGCCGCGCGCATGCACGCGGCCGTTGATCAGCGCGGGTTCGAACGGTGGGGTCAGCCACCCTTCGAGCGGATCCTCCGGCTGCACATCGTAATGGCCGTAGAACAGCACGGTCGACGCGCCGTTGCCGGGCCGTTCCGCCAGCACCACCGGCACGGGAAGTCCGCTCTCCGGGGTGACGATGTCCACACGGAAGTCCAGCTTGCGGAGAAAGCCTTTCAGCCAGGCGGCCGCCCGCGCGCACTCGCCGAGACGCTTCGGATCGGCACCCACGGTGGGCAGCCGCAAGAGGGCAAACCACTCCTTCAGAATCGTTTCACGGTTGCGTTCGAAATACGCGGCGGGCAACGAGGGTTGGATCATCATGTCTCCTTCCGGTGTGGAAAGCAGTATACCCCATCGGCCGCGGGTCGGGAAACGCCAAAAGCGATTTTTCACTTTTGCACTTGATGCGAATCGCGAAAAAGTAAACACTATTCACTTTTATCTGCCCCCATCAGGGGTAAGGTTGCCTGTGAAAAATCCTGTTGCACGCCCGGACAATCAGGCGTGACGGGTCGGCAGGCAATTGCGAGCAAGGCGACAAGGAGTGTAAGACTATGCCCAGGACCATACCGCTGGACCAGATCCGCAATATCGGAATCATGGCGCACATCGACGCGGGGAAGACCACGACCAGCGAGCGTATCCTTTTCTATTCCGGAAAGAATTACAAGATCGGCGAGGTGCACGAGGGTGCCGCCACCATGGATTACATGGTGCAGGAGCAGGAGCGCGGCATCACCATCACCTCCGCGGCGACCGCGGTTTCATGGCGTGATCACCAGATCAGTCTGATCGACACGCCCGGACACGTGGACTTCACCGCGGAAGTCGAACGGTCGCTGCGTGTGTTGGACGGCGCGGTCGCGCTCTTCTGCGCGGTGGGCGGCGTGCAGCCCCAGACCGAACAGGTGTGGCGGCAGAGCGAGAAGTACGAGGTGCCCAAGCTCTGCATGGTCAACAAAATGGACCGGATCGGCGCGAATTTCTTTAACGTGGTGAACGAAATCCGGGACACGCTGGGCGGCAACCCCGTGGTGATGGTCTATCCGATGGGCGCGGCGGACACCTTCCGCGGCGTGGTCGACCTGCTGACGATGAAGGCCCTGATTTTTGATGAGGAGAGCCGCGGCGTCAAAGTCCTGGCGGAGGAGGTGCCGGAGGAGTTCCGCGAGGAGTGCGAACGGCTGCGCGTTGAAATGATGGAGCAGGCCGCCGAACAGGACGATGCGCTGATGGCCAAGTATTTCGAAACCGGCGAGCTGAGTGTCGAAGAGATCAAAACCGGGCTGCGGAAAGGCACCATCAGCCGCAAACTGGTGCCCACCTATTGCGGCACGGCATTCAAGAACAAGGGGGTGCAGCCCCTGCTGGACGGCGTGATCGATTTTCTCCCGTCCCCGGTCGACGTCGGCATCGTGCGTTCGGCGGACAACCCCGAGAACCTGCGCAGCCCGGAGGATGACGCGCCGTTTGCCGGGTTGGCCTTCAAGATCCTGTCGGACAAGCACATGGGCAAGATCACCTTTGTGCGCGTCTATTCGGGCACGCTGCGCGTGGGCGACGAAGTGTTGAACAGCACCATGGAGCAGCCGGGCCGCATCGGGCGGCTCTTCCGCATGCACGCGGCCCGGCAGGAGGCCCTGGATGCGGCGTATGCCGGCGACATCGTGGCGGTGGTGGGCCTTTCCAAGACCCGTACCGGCGACACGATCTGCGATCCCAAGAATCCGATTCTCCTCGAGTCGATCGAATTCCCGGCGCCCGTGATCTCGATCGCGATCCGGCCCGCCTCGCGCGGCGACAACGAGAAACTCGGCAACGCCCTGCACTCGCTCGCGCAGGAGGACCCGACCTTTGTGGTCCGGTATGACCAGGAGACCGGGGAGACGGTGATCTCCGGCATGGGCGAGCTGCACTTGGAAATCATTGTGGACCGTCTGCGCCGCGAGTACAGTGTGGCGTGTGAAGTCGGCAAGCCCGAGGTGGCCTACCGCGAAACGATCCGGCATCTGGTGGACGGCGAGTACAAGCATGTCAAACAGTCGGGCGGCCGCGGCCAGTACGCGCACGTCTGCCTGCGGCTGGAACCGCAGGAACCGGGCCGGGGCTTCTCCTTCGTTAACGAGGTCAAGGGCGGCGTGATCCCGAACGAGTACATCCCGGCGGTGGAGAAGGGTGTCATCAAAGCGATGGAAAACGGCCCGTGCGGCGGGTTTCCGGTGGTGGATGTCAAGGTGGTCGTGCACTTCGGTTCGTACCACGAGGTCGACTCTAACGAATTCGCCTTTGTGGAGTGCGCGCGCCAGTGTTTCAAGAACCTCTTCCTCAAGGGGAATCCGCAACTGCTTGAGCCGATCATGAGCGTCGAGGTGGCGGTCCCCGAAGATTACATGGGCGCCGCGACCGGATCGATCTGCCAGCGCCGCGGGCGGGTGGACGGCATGGAGGAGAAGGCCGGCACCAAGCTCGTGCGCGGCTTTGTCCCGTTGGGCGAGATGTTCGGCTATTCGAACTCGATCCGCACGCTCACCCAGGGCCGCGGAACCTTTTCGATGACGTTTGAACGGTACGAGGGGGTGCCTTTCGAACTGGCGGAAACCATCATCGAGAAGCGCAAGAAAGAGGGCAAGGTGCGCTAAACGTAGAGCCGTTCAATTCCGTGTGATCCTGCCGCCCCGTGACGGGCGGCATTTTCTTTGCCTCGACGGGCACGCCGTCCGCACTGCAAGGGGGGGCCAAAGGTCCGGTGACGGGTGTCAACCGCGTGCTGCGGGGCGGCCGTTTCGTCGGCACGGCCGAGGAGTGCGGCAGCGGGTACCGGTTTGTGAACGGCCCGCAGCCGGGGTACCTCAGTGTAAGTTGCGGCGGACGCGTGGTGATCAACCTGCAGGAATGAAAAAGAGCGCCCCGTTCGCGGGGCGCTCTTTTGTCAGACGAAACGATACGGAAGACGGTTCTACTCTTCGGTTTCGAGTTGTGCGGCGACCTCGTCCGAGAGGTCCATGTTGGTGTAGACGTCCTGGACGTCGTCGTGGTCTTCGAGCGCGGCCACGAACTTGTTGACCGCTTTGGCCACCGTGAGTTCCGTTACCGGCGTGAGGTTCATGGCCACCAGGCCGACCTGCGAATTCTCCTGGTCAATGGCGATCCCCGCGGCTTCCAGCGCCGCGCACACTTCCGAGAACGCCGCGGGCTGGCAGGTCACCGTGAACCCGCCCTCTTCGGTTTCCATGTCATCGGCGCCCGCGCCGAGAACCACCTCCATGAGGCGGTCCTCGGTCAGGCCGTCGGCGGCCGGGACCATGATCGTGCCTTTGCGTTCGAAGCCGCGCGAAACCGAGCCGAGTCCGGCGAAATCCGATCCGTTCTTCTTGAAAATGTTCCGGACTTCGGCCGCGGCCCGGTTCTTGTTGTCCGTGAGCACCTTGACCACGAGGCCCACGCCGCCCTGGGCGTATCCCTCGTAGGTGATCTCTTCGAGCACATCCGCAGCGAGTTCTCCCGTGCCTTTTTTGATGGCCCGCTCGATGTTGTCGTTGGGCATGTTGACCGCTTTGGCCTTGGCGATCAGGGTCCGCAGCGTCGGGTTCGACGCGGGGTCACCACCGCCGCCCTTGGCCACAATGGTCATCTCTTTGGCGATTTTGGAGAAGATTTTGCCGCGCTTGGCGTCCGCCGCGCCCTTTTTGTGCTTAATGGTGGACCATTTATTATGACCGCTCATCGTCTGCCTTTCAGCCGCGCGCCGCGCGGCTTGTTGTCTCGCTACACTGTACTACGCGGGCCTATCCGAACCCGCACCTACCGCGCCTTCGCCCGCGGGCATGTTCTGTCCCAGCAGGTCGGCGGGCGCTTCGCCTTCAAACTCCTGTATCCAGCCGTTCCCGAACCCGAGATCTCCGGCCGCCTCGGTCAGCACCGCATACTCGCCGGCCGTGACCTTGCGCTCCCAGCCCGGCGTCTGCGGCGCGCGATGCAGCGGCGTGTACTGCGACATCACGCTGATGTGGATCCCGCTGCCCACATGCGTCGCCAGCCACTCGAGATTTTCCACCGCCTCGTCCACCCGCCCCGGCAACGCCAGAATCCGGCAGATCACGCCGCGCGCGGCGATCCCCGCGTCGTCCGTCTCCAGCGGCCCCAAGCGTTCCCAGAACCATCGCAGCGCGCCTCGCGCCGCCTCGACATACTCCCGCGCGTCGGAGCCCTCCGCCGCGCTCGCGGACCGGGCATAACGCAGGTCGACCAGCGCGATGTCCGCCAGATCGGCGAACGCCTCCAACGTCTCCGGTGACTCGAAACCGGACGTATTATACACAAAGGGCAGGGCGATTCCAGCGCGAAGTAGCGGCGCCACCGCTTCGCGGATCTGCGGCAGCCAGGGGGTGGGCGATACCAGGTTCCAGTTATGGCACCCCTGCCGCGCGAGCTGTTCAAAGATGCCGCGCAGCGCCTCCGCCGAGAGGTCGTCGCCGCGCCCCGCCTGACTCCACGGATGGTTCTGACAGTAGAGGCACCGTAGCGTGCAGTGCGAGAAGAAGACCGTGCCGGAACCGCGCGTGCCGCTGACCGGCGGCTCTTCGCCGAAGTGCGGGCCGTAACGGAAGACGCGGGGTTGGATGCCTGCCCTGCAGTAACCGGGCTGGCCCGCGAGCCGGTCCGCGCCGCACGCGCGCGGACAGAGGCGGCAGGCGGAAAGAGGGGAGGATGCGGGATTAGGCGTTTTTGGGGGCATGAGAAATTATTAACTTTCAACGCTCAACGCTCAACGTTCAACTCTCAAGTAAAAAACCCGTAGGGATTGGCATTCATTCGCAGTTCTCCCCACTTGAACGTTGAGCGTTGAGCGTTCTACAGTTCCGCGGGAAGCTTGTCGCCTTTGCCGAAGGGCGAGAGGTCGCGCAGTTTGCGCACGATGCGCGGCAGGTGCTCCAAAACAATGTCCACCTCGTCTTCGGTGTTGTAGCGGCTGAGGGAGAAACGCACCGAACCGTGGACCGCCGTGAAGGGCACGCCCATGGCGCGGATCACGTGCGAGGGCTCCAGTGAGCCGGCCGCGCAGGCCGAGCCGGTCGAAGCGCAGATGCCGAGATCACTGAGGTGATAGAGGATCGCCTCCCCCTCGATATACTCGAAACTCATGTTGGAGGTGTTGGGCAGGCGGCGGGTGCGGTCGCCGTTGACGCGCGCGTCGGGACAGGCGGCCAGCAGGCCGTTCTCCAGTTTGTCGCGCAGCCGGGCCACGGTGCGGTTCTCCGTCTCCATGTTGGCGGACGCCAGCTCGACCGCCTTGCCGAGTCCCACGATGTAGGGCACGTTTTCCGTGCCGCCCCGCCGGCCGCTCTCCTGGTGACCGCCGAGCATGAAGGTCTTGAGGCGCGTGCCGCGCCGCAGGTAAAACACGCCGATGCCTTTGGGCGCGTGCAGCTTGTGCCCGGAGAGCGAAAGCATGTCCACCGGCAGGCGCTTCACGTCGATCGGCAGTTTGCCCGCGACCTGCACCGCGTCCGTGTGCAGTACGGCCCCGGCGGCTTTGGCGATCTGGGCGATCTCCTCCATCGGGAAGACCACGCCGGTCTCGTTGTTGGCCCACATGAGGCTCACGATGGCCGGTGCCCCGTCCTTGAGCGCTTCGCGCAGCGTGTCCAGATCCACTTGCCCGCCGCTGTCAACCGGCAGCTCGATTTCGCGGAACCCCGTCTCCCGCAGGCGGCGGCAGGGACCGAGCACCGCAGGGTGCTCTACCCGCGAGGTGATGATCTTCGCCTGCGGCCCCAGCAGCTCCGCGCTGCCGCGGAGCGCCATGTTGTCGCTCTCCGTGCCGCAACTGGTGAACACGATCTCCGAAGGGTTGGCCCCGATGAAGGCGGCCACCTTTTCGCGCGCCTCCCGCACATGCCGGGCCACCTGCCCGCCGAAGAGATGCATGCTGGAGGGATTGCCGTACAGGTCGCCGAAAAACGGCCGCATCGCCTCCACCACTTCCTCCGCGACACGGGTGGTGGCGTTGTTGTCGAAATAAATGGGTTGCATGGATTGGTCCTTGTGGCCACACTGCGTAAAACAAGATGGGTAAACGATACACCACACCGGAGTGCGACTCAAGCGACGAATCCGAAATCCTCCTTACGGTGCGGGTGCGGATTCAACAAGGGTGAATCGCACCCCGGCCGTAATTCCGTTGTGTTCGGACCGTGTTTCCGGTATCATCCCCCCCGTTTTTCGAACAGCAATGGAGGTCGAACACGATGAGTTGTCCGTATCCGTGCTCCCATGAAGTGGAGCAGATGTGCTGCGTCGCCAAGGGCGCCAAGCATGGGCCGGCCCCGATCCCCGAGGAGGGGAAATGGGTGCAGGTGAAAGAGGTTAAGGATATTTCCGGCCTGACGCACGGCGTGGGCTGGTGCGCGCCGCAGCAGGGAGCCTGCAAGCTTACGCTGAATGTCAAAGACGGGGTGATTCAGGAGGCCCTGATCGAGACGATCGGCTGTTCGGGGATGACCCATTCGGCCGCGATGGCGGCCGAGATCCTGCCGGGGAAAACGGTGCTGGAGGCGTTGAACACGGATCTCGTGTGCGACGCCATCAACACGGCCATGCGCGAGCTCTTCCTGCAAATCGCCTACGGCCGCAGCCAGAGCGCGTTCTCCGAGGGGGGGCTCCCGATCGGAGCGGGCCTCGAGGATCTGGGCAAGGGTCTCCGCAGCCAGATCGGCACGATGTACGGCACCAGGCAGAAGGGCGTGCGGTATCTTGAAATGGCGGAAGGGTATGTCAGCCGGCTGGCGCTCGACAAGAACAAAGAGGTCATCGGCTACGAGTTCGTCCGCATGGGGCCGCTGATGGAGCTGCTCAAGAAGGGCGAGGAGCCCAAGAAGGCGCTGGAAAAGTGCACCGGCACGTACGGCCGTTTCTCCAAGGAGATGGGTGCCGTCCAGTACATCGATCCGCGGCACGAATAGGGGAAAGGAAAACATTCTTATGGCACTTTTCGAAAGTTATGCGCGGCGCATCAAGCAGATTGAGGCCGTGTGCAGGCAGTACGGGATCAAGGACCTCCAGGCGGCCCGCAAGCTGTGTCAGAGCCGGGGCTTCGACCCGGTGGAGATCGCCACCGCGATTCAGCCGATCTGTTTTGAGAACGCGAAGTGGGCGTATGTGCTGGGCGCGGCCATCGCGCTGAAGAAGGGGTGCGTCAAGGCCGCTGAGGCGGCCGAGGCGATCGGCGAGGGCCTGCAGGCCTTCTGCATCCCCGGTTCTGTGGCGGACGACCGCAAGGTCGGGATCGGGCACGGTAACCTGGCCGCGATGCTGCTGCGCGAGGAGACGCGCTGTTTCTGCTTCCTCGCGGGACACGAGTCGTTCGCGGCGGCCGAAGGGGCGATCGGCATCGCGCTCAAGGCGAACAAGGTCCGCACCGCGCCGTTGCAGGTGATCCTCAACGGGCTGGGCAAGGACGCCGCCTACATCATCAGCCGCATCAACGGGTTCACCCACTGCGAGACGAAATTCGACTACGCGACCGGCAAACTGAAGGTCACGAAGACGACGAAGTTCTCGGACGGCCCTCGCGCGGCGGTGCGCTGTTACGGTGCGGACGATGTGCGCGAGGGTGTGGCGATCATGTGGAAAGAGAAGGTGGATGTCTCCATCACCGGCAACTCCACCAACCCCACGCGCTTCCAGCACCCGGTCGCGGGCACCTACAAGAAAGAGTGCGTGGAGAAGGGCAAGCGCTACTTCTCCGTGGCATCGGGCGGCGGCACGGGCCGCACGCTGCATCCTGACAACATGGCGGCGGGGCCGGCTTCGTACGGCATGACCGACACCATGGGCCGCATGCACTCCGACGCGCAGTTCGCGGGCTCGTCCTCGGTGCCGGCGCACGTCGAGATGATGGGTTTCCTTGGTATGGGCAACAACCCCATGGTCGGCGCGACCGTCGCGGTCGCGGTCTCCGTGGAGGAGTGCTCCGCACCGTAAGGAGGATTTAGGAGGGAGGAGTTAGGAGTTGTAACGATCGCAAGGGAAAAGGATGGCGTCATCCGACAGGCTGACGAACCGGTGTCTCTTCAGAAACAGACATCCGTTTTCTGGCTGTCAGTCCATGGCGGAATGGCGTGGAATCCCAAGAAACGCGTTGTTCTACAGGGGACGCACCGTTCCCAAACTCCTCCTTCCTGAATCCTAATTCCTCCTTTTTCCAGCAAATCCCGCGGCACGACACCGAGGTCGTCCCTCCCGTGCCGGGAAAAGGAGTGGAGGGCTCCGATGACAACCCAGCCTGACGCGACGCAGCAAAACCCCGAACGGCGTGCACGCCCCCCGATCGTGATTTCCGGTTTGGGGGCCGTCACCCCTTACGGCATCGGGATCGAGGCGTTGTGGCAGGCGCTGTTGCGCGGTGCCAGCGCGATCTCTGCGATGGACCTTTTTGAGCTGGGCGGCATCTCGTGCACGCGCGCGGGTGTGGTGCGGATGCCGGTTTCGCCCGCAGGGTTCGAGGACGCGCCGCGCGCCACGCGGTTCGCCGCCGAGGCCTGCCGTGAGGCGTTGGAGCAGGCGGGGCTGATGCGGGATGCGGCGGCGCGAGGCGACACCGCGCTGATCACGGCATCCAACTTCGCGGACATGACGCGCGGCGAACGGGCGCTGGCCCCCGCGGGCGCGGCAGACCGGGACGCGGCCCAGGCGCGCCACTGCGCGCAGGCCACCGCCTGCGCGACCCTCGCCGAGGGCTTCACGCTCGGCGGATTGCGCCTGCCGCTCTCGCTCTCATGCGCCTCCGGCGCCGCGGCCGCGGCCTGCGCGGCGGAACTGATCGCGGCCGGCCGCGCGCGGCGCGTGCTGGTGGTGGGGTTTGACGCCCTGTCGCGTTTCGCGTGGAGTGGACTCTGTTCGTTGCGGACCATGAGCCGGGAGACGGTGCGGCCCTTTGACGCCAACCGTGACGGCACGCTCTTCAGCGAGGGGGCCGCCGCACTGGTGATCGAGCGCGCCGATGCGTGCGCCGCTCGCGGCGCGGCGCCGCTCGCGGTGCTGGCCGGTTGGGCCACGGGCAACAACGGCCACCACATGACCGCGCCGGCCCCCCGTGGGGCGGGGTCGTTCCGGGTGATGCGCGACGCGCTCGCCCGCGCGGGTCTGGCGCCCGAACGGGTGGACCATCTCAATCTGCACGGCACCGGCACCAAGCCCAACGACCTGACGGAAACGGAGGCGGTGTGCGATCTCTTTGGTCAGCGGGCTGCCGCGCTGCCGGTGACCTCGGTGAAAGGAACGCTCGGCCACCTGCTCGGCGCGGCCGGATCGGTGGAACTCGCGGTGTCGGTGCTGACGCTCCGCCGCGGGATCATCCCGCCCACCGGTAACCTGACGCAGCTTGATCCGGCGTGCCCGCTCGATGTGGTGACGGCCCCGCGCGAGACGCGCGTGCGGTGCGTGCTCTCGAACTCCGCCGGGTTCGGCGGTTGCAATGCGGCGGCAGTGGTGCTCGCGCCGGATGAGCCCGTCTGCCCGCCTGCGGTCCCGCGGTCCGCAGAGATCGTGATCACCGGGATCGGCGTGGTCAGTGCGTTGGGTGCGGGCGTGGCCGAGTGCGCGGCCGCGTTGCGCGAGAACGAGCCGGCCCTCGCCCCGTGGTCCCGCCTTCCGCCGGAAGGGCCGGCCGCGGCACGCCGGGTCGGTGAGGCGCCGGAGGTTGACCTGGCCGAGTGCGGCGTGTCGCGGAAGACCTATCTGGACCGCGCGAGCGAACTTTTTTTGGCCGCCTGCGGCGAGGCTTTGCGGCAAGCGCGGCGGCAGGAGGGTGAACAACCGGCCCGGGAGGCGGGCGTGCTGGCGGGGACCGCGTGGGGATGCCTGTCCACGTCCGAACTGTTCTTTGCCGATTATCTCGCCAAAGGCCCGCGTTTCGTGCGGCCGTTCCTTTTCCCGCACGCCTACTCCAACACCGCGGTGAGTCTGGCCGCGATGGAGTGGGGGCTGACCGGACCGCACGGCAATTTCGTTTCGCGCGAAGCCGCTTCCGGGGTCGCGCTGGTCCAGGCGGTGGACCTGATCCGCGGCGGACAGGCGCGGCGGCTGGTGGCGGGCGGGGTGGACGCGCTTTCGCTGACCCGTCTGGCGGAAGGCGCGCCGGATGCCGCGGCCCCGGGCGAGGCGGCGGCGGCGGTGATTCTGGAAGGCGCCCCGGATGCGGCGGCGCGCGGCCGCGATGCGGTCGCGCGGGTCACAGGATGCGCTTTGGCCGCGGACCCGCAAGCGGCGGGCGCGGACGCGCTGGCGCAGGCCGGGCGCAGGCCGGTGGCCGTCTATGTGAATGCCGCCGCGCGGGACGCGGCGGGCGCGCTCGCGCCGGATGTGCCGGTGATCGCGCCCGAGACGCTCTGCGGCGCGGTGCAAGGCGCATCCACGGTCCTGCACCTTGTGCTGGCCCTGCTGGCCCGGCACGACGGTCCGGTGCTGATCCTGACCGCGGAGGCGCGCACCAGCGTGGCGCTGGTTGTGGAGCGGGCGGGAGCGTAACGGACGCGCGCCGTGTTGCCTGCATTCTCAAGACTTTGAGGGAGGGACGCCTCCCCGAGGCGTCCGCAGAGGGTTCGGGGAACCGTCCCTGCCGTCAAAGGCTGTCGCTCACTTGCCGAAGGTCGATTTCAGGATCGGCTTCAGGGCTTCGGCCCACACGGTGTAGCCCTTCTCCTTGGGATGCAGAAAGTCCGGCATCATCTCTTTCGCGAGGGTGCCGTCCGGCTCCAGCAGATTCGGGTTAATGTCGAGCAGGGTCACCCGCTGGCCGTCCGCATAGGGCCGGATCAGCGCGTTGATCTGGTCGTTGCGCACGCGCGCGCGGTCGGTCGGTTTGGGGCTGCGCGGGAAGATCGGCATCAGCACCACGCGGGTGGCGGGCGATTTCTTCGCGATCTTTTCGAGAATGGCCTTGATGCCGGCGGCCGTGTCTTCGGGACGTTCCTGCACTTCCGGACGGTGCCCGGTGTTGTTGGTGCCGATCATCAGCACGAGCAGTTTGGGCTGGTAGCCGTCCAGCTCGCCGTTGCCCAGCCGCCACAGGACGTGTTCGGTCCGGTCGCCGCCGTACCCGAGATTCAGCGCCTGATAGGGTGCGATGTGCTGTTCCCACACCGCTTTGCCCGCGCCCTCCCAGCCGTGCGTGATGGAGTCGCCCACAAACACGACTTGCCAGCCTCCCTGTTTGACCAGCGCCTGTTTCTGCCCGAAGCGGGTTTTCCACCAGCTTTCGTGCATGCGGCTCACCGGGGCGACGGAGGCGCGGAGCGTCTGCGTTACGAACGGCGCGATCGCCTCGGCCCAGATGGCGTACCCCTTTTCGTTCGGGTGGAGCAGGTCGGGCATGACCTCTTTGGAGAGCGTGCCGTCCGGCTGGAGCAGCTTGTCGTTGAGGTTCATCCAGAACACGCGCTTGTTGTCCGCGAATTTCTGAATCTGCGCGTTCACCGCTTCGTTGCGCAGACGGCAGGCGTCCTGGGCGGTGGCCCCGCGCGGGAAGATCGCGAGCAGCAGCACACGGGAGTGCGGCGCTTTTTGGACCAGCCGGCCGAGAATGGCCTTGATGCCCGCGACCGTGTCCGCGGTACTCTCCAACTCCGGTTTGCGGTGCCCGTTGTTATTCGTGCCGATCATCACCACGAAGAGTTTGGGCTGGTACCCGTCCAACACGCCGTGGTCCAGCCGCCAGAGCACATGCTCGGTGCGGTCGGCGCTGATGCCCAGGTTGAGCGCCTTGTACTGGCTGAAGTGTTTCTCCCACACCGCTTTGCCGCGGTTCTGCCAGAAATCGGTGATCGAATCGCCGAGGAACACCAGCTCCCATCCGCCCTGTTTGGCGAGCGCGGCATCGCGCGCCACCCGTTTCTCCCAGCCTTCGCCGCGCGAAGTCGGTGTCGTCGAAAGGGTTTGGGCCCAAAGGGTTCCGGCCGTCAGCGCGGCCAGGATGAACGGACGCATCATTCGCTTCATGAACTTGTTCCTCCCTCGTTGTTTTTGTGTTCGCGCCAGACCGTCCGGGCGCTTGCCAGAAGGGTCCGGTCCGACAGACGGCGGATGCGGTGAAGCACGGTGTCCTCACCGGCCCGCGCCGCTTCCGACAGAATGGTGTCGCCCCAGGCGGCGGCGCTCTTGTAGGCGATGTCGAGCTCGCCGACCTGGCGCGTGCCGGTCCAGTCGTCAGGCAGGCACTCCAGCGCCCACGCCACATAGTGCGCGTTGTTCACATGGTTGTTGAAATCGTGGTCGCTGCGGCGCACGGTCAGGGTGGCGGACCATTCGGCGGCGGGCTCCGGCGCTGGCGGTTCCGGCGCGGGCGGCAGCGCCACCCGCGGCGTGCCCTCCGGGGCCAGCGCGGCAAAGGCGGGGGGCAGCCGAACGATGCGGTTGGCCGCGAGGTCCACGTACAGCCATTCGCTCACTCCCTCCAGCAGGAGCGCGCCGGCCTCATCACGGCACACGAAGTCGCGCAGGGCGGTCACCCGGCCGCGCGTGCCCGCGGGCCAGGTCCGGATCCGCAGCGTCTTGCGCCACGCGGCGTAGCGGCTGACGGCCAGGCGGAGGCGCGCCAGCATCCAGGTGAACCCCGCCTCCTGCAGTGTCTGGATGCCGAGGCCCAAATCGCGCGCGTGGTTGCCCGCGATCTCCTGCAGGTAGTTGCAGCAGGAGGGCAGCGTCACGCAGTTGCGCACGTCGCACTCGTATGCGCGGACGCAAAACGTTTCGTCTCGGGTATGCAGCGGCAGGGGGGCATTCATGTCGCGGTGTGTCCGTCGTTCCGGTGTCGCGACGCGCGGGCGTCGCTGGGCGCGGGGTCGGTGTGAAGGGCATCGCACCAGGCGTCCAGCCCGTTGGGGAAAGAGGCGAGCCAGGCGGTGAGCGCCTGACCGCGTTCGGCCGGCAGGGCTCGGATGGCATCGAGGTAGGGGAGGCGGGTGTCGAGCGCGGGAAACGTCTGGCGGACCACCTCGGGCACCGGCTCCGCGTCCAGGCTGGCGAGTTTGCGGTCGAGCGCGTGCCGCCAGGCGGGCCACGCCTCGACGAAACGGCGGTGTTCGCCCGCGGCCGCGTCCGGCCGGCCGAGGCTCTGTCCGACCTTCTGGGCGAGTTCTTCCAACCGGATCACGCGTTCCCGCAGGATTTCGGCCAGCCGCTGACGCGCGCCCGCATGGCAGGCCTTCGCAAACGGGTCGTCGCGCAGGAAGACCGCGCGCGCATTGCGGTACCAGGCGTCAAGCGCCAGAAGGTTTCCCAGATAGATCAGATTGTTGCGGAGGATGCGCGCCAGGCTGTTGAAGCGCAACGGATCGAACGCGCAGTCCACGCTCCCGCGGATCCCGGGCTTGGCCACGAGGCGGTTTGGTGTGGTAATGTCGCCGCGCCAGATCTGTCCGGCCGGGAGCACGGTACCGAAAGCGATCCGGCTGGGTCCCACCAGTCCGCCCTGGCCGCCCAGAAAAATCGGCGGCTGATTGAGGAGCACGCCGTGAGGCACGTCCCCGACCAGCGAGGGGGTGGCTTTGTCCTGATGCGGGGTGAAGTTGAAATGGATATAGGAGGAGCCGATCTCCGAATGGTCTTTGCGGCCTGTCCCGCCGGCCACCAGCGCATCGCAGAAATTGATCAGGCTGCCGGCTGTGACCCACGGCAGGAAGACCGTCTGCTTGACGCCCACGCTGTGCGCGATCGACGACCCCTCCTCGAACAGGCAGCCGGGACGCACGTGCGCCCCGCTGCCGGCCTTGAAGCCGTCCAGGAAGGTCGAGCGCTCAAAGAAGCCCCCGGCCAGATGCACGCCGGTGCCGAGCTGGCAGTCGCAAACCGTGGCGGGCGCCTCCGCGCCGATCACGCACTCCGGCCCGATCGCGAGTTCCGCGCCGCTCAGACGGCAGCCGGGATGGATGACCACACCCGGCGCGACGTGCTCCGGCCCCACGTCCGGCGCGACATAGACCGTTCCCGGCGCAAGGAACCGGACTCCGCGCGCCTGAAGCTGTTGAAGGGTAGATGCCATGATTTTTTAACGTTCAACGTTCAACTCTCAACGCGCAACTCTCAAGTAACTTTCAACGCTCAACTCTCAACTCAAGTAAAAACCCCGTAGGAATTTGCAGTCGTTCGCAGTTCTCCCCACTTGAGAGTTGAACGTTGAGAGTTGAGCGTTCTTTCCCGTTTTCCCATTTGAGCGTTGTCAGCGGTACACCTCCGGGCGGTGGCCGATACGGATGACGACCACAACAAGCTCGCGATCGCGAACCGCATAAACGATGCGCCAGTCACCCGCGCGAACGCGGTAAAGGTCTTCCGCTCCTGACAATTTCGCTACGCCGGGCGGTCGCGGATCCTCTTCAAGCGACTTCAGCCTCCGCACAATCCGCCCCCGGATGTCATCCGGTAACCGCTCTATCCCTTTCCATGTGCGCGGGTCAAGGCGGACGGCGTACTTCATGCCTTTGCCTTTCGTTCGCCCAGATACTCGTCAAGAGTCTTGAACGCGACGGGGTTGCGGCCGTATTCCCGCAGCGTCTTCCTGGCGGCGCGAATGTCTTCGGCGTCCTCCATCCTTTGCAGCAGGGCCAGGTCTTCGGCGGACACCAGCGCGGCAACGGGCTTTCCCCTGCGGGCAAAGACCACACGCTCCCCCCCGTAGGAAACGCGGTTGATCGTCTCCGCGAGATGGTTGCGTGCCTCGGCAATACTTAACGTGGGCATGGCGGCAGTTTTCCCTTTCATGTCCATAATGTACAAAACCGCGCATTGCCCGTCAAGTACCCGTTTTTCCCCATTCCCCTCCTGAACGTTGAGAGTTGAGCGTTCTTTCCCTTTCCTCACTTCTCCCCACTTGAGCGTTGAGCGTTGAACGTTGAGCGTTCTCACCCTCCCAGCCCCTCGGCCACGGCTTGCGCGAGTTTGGCGATCCAGGTTTCCACGAGTTCGGTTTCACTGGCCTCGACCAGCAGACGGATCTTCGGTTCCGTGCCCGAGTAGCGCACGATCACGCGGCCGGCCTCCTTGAGTTCGGCCTCGCAGGCCCGGATGGCCGCGGCGAGTTTCGGCACTTCGTGGACAGGGCGCTTCTCGCGCACCGGGAGGCTCACCAGTTTCTGCGGATATTCGGTCATGCAGTCAGCCAACTCCGCCAGACTCTTCCCCTCCCGCTTCATCATGCGCATCACCTGCAGCGCGCTGATGATGCCGTCGCCGGTGGTGGCGTGGTTGTGGAAGATCAGGTGTCCCGACTTCTCGCCCCCCAGGGAGAACCCGCCCTTGCGCATGGCGTCGATTACATAGCGGTCGCCCACGTCGGTGACTTCGACCCGGATGCCGTGTTTGCGCATCGCCTCGTGGAGGCCGAGGTTGCTCATGCTGGTCACCACCAGGGTGTCGTGGGCGAGCAGTCCCTGTTTTTTGAAGGCGATGGCGCACGCGGCCAGCACCCGGTCCCCGTCCACGATTTGCCCCTGGGCGTCGGCGAAGATGACGCGATCCGCGTCGCCGTCGAGGGCGATGCCGATGTCGGCCTTGTGTTCTTTGACCAGCCTCGCGACGCCTTCGGGGTGCAGCGCGCCGCACTCGGCGTTGATGTTGAGCCCGTCCGGCGTGACGCCGGTCTTGATGACGGCGGCTCCCAGTTCGCGGAAAATCCAGGGGCCGATGTCGTAGGCCGAACCGTTGGCGCAATCCATCACCACCTTGAATCCGCTCAGCTTGGCGTTGCCGACCGTGCTCTTGGCGAACTCGATGTACCGTCCGCGCGCGTCATCCAGCCGGTAGGCTTTGCCGAGCTGGTCGCTGCGGATGCTGTCCGTGCTCAGGTCGCCGTCCAGGATCAGACGGGTGAGGGACTCCTCCTCCCCGTCCTCGAGTTTGTAGCCTGCGGGGTTGAACAATTTGATGCCGTTGTCATCGTACGGGTTGTGCGAGGCGGTGAGCATGATGCCCACATCCGCGGCGAGCGAGCGGGTGAGGTGGGCCACGGCGGGCGTCGGCACCGGTCCGACCAGAAACACGTCGCAACCCGCCGAGACCAGGCCGCTGGTGAGGGCAGTCTCCAGCATGTAGCCGGAGAGGCGCGTGTCTTTGCCGATCACCGCGCGCGCGCTGCCGTACCCGCTGGCGTGCAGCCGCGCGCCCAGCGCCTTGCCGAGTTTCAGGGCGAGTTCGGCGTGAACCGGAAAGGTGTTGGCCTGGCCCCGGATGCCGTCGGTTCCGAATAATTTTCCCATGTTCACCTGCTGGGGTTGTTCAAAACGAGATTTGTACCGCAACGGCATGAACGCGGCAAGCCTTTTCCGCGGATTGGTCTTGAAACGCACGGCGAAGAAGTGCAAACTAACCTCCGTTTTTCGCGGCACACGAATCCGGGTGCCGCATCATGACGTATCACACCCCGCAGGCGCGAAGGACCATCATGCCACTCAAGAAATTCGACAAGATTCTGGTCATCAACTCCGGCAGTTCCTCACTCAAATTCACGTTGTTCAGCATGTCCGCGAAAACCATGCTCGCCAAGGGGATGGTGGAGCGGATCGGCACGCCGAACGCCAATCTCGTCTACCAGCGCGACGGCGAGCCCAAAATGGCGCAGGGTATCGCGGCGGAGAACCACGGCAAGGCCCTGGCCATGGCCTGCAAAATGCTGGCCGATCCGGAATGGGGCGTGATCAAATCGCTGAAAGAGGTGAACGCGATCGGCCACCGGGTGGTCCACGGAGCGGAGGAGTTCTCCGATTCCGTCGTGATCACCGAGGATGTCAAGGCCAGCATCAAACATTGCGCCGACCTCGCGCCGTTGCACAACCCCGCCAATCTGGACGGCGTGGTGGCCTGCGAGACGGTTTTCCCGAATGTGCCGAACGTCGGGGTTTTCGACACCGCCTTCCATCAGAGCATGCCCAAACACGCCTACCTGTATGCGATCCCGCAGCAGTATTACGACGAGTACCGGATCCGCAAATACGGTTTCCACGGCACCTCGCACAAGTTCGTGATGCTGGCCGCGGCCGCCTATCTCAAGAAGCCGGTCGAGGAACTCAACCTCATCACCTGCCATCTCGGGAACGGGTCCTCCATCGCGGCGATCAAGGGCGGCAAGGTGCTCGACACGTCGATGGGGATGACGCCTCTCTCCGGCCTGATCATGGGTACGCGCTGCGGCGACATCGATCCCGCGATCATCTTCTTCCTCGCCCGCAAGGGGCTTTCGGTGGATGAGATCGACAACGCGCTCAACAAGCGGAGCGGGCTCCTCGGCATCAACGGCATCGGCAGTGGCGACATGCGCGACACCGTGAACGCCGCCGCGCAGGGCAAGGCCGCGGCCGAAAACGCGCTCAACATGTTCGGCCACCGCGCGGCTTTCTACATCGGCGCCTATTACACGCTGTTGGGCGGCGCCGACGCGATCATCTTCACCGGCGGGATCGGCGAGAACAGCACGCCCGCCCGCAAGGCGATCCTCTCGCGTCTGGAGGCGCTGGGGTGCAGGATGGATGAGGCCCGGAACAAGGCGGTGGTCGGGAGTGCGGGTGTGATCAGCACCGAGACTTCGAAGCTGACCGCGATCGTGATCCCCACGAACGAGGAGCTGATGATCGCCCGGGAGACCTTCCGGGTTCTTTCCGAAAACCTCAAGAAATAAGGATCTTTCCCCCCATGAGCATTCTCGATTCCATGATTCCCCGCGCGCGGGCGACTGGCAGGACGCTGGTGCTTCCCGAAGGGATGGACCCGCGCGTCATCACGGCGGCGGTCCGCGCCGCCCAAGCCGGCATCTGCAAGCCGGTGGTGTTGGGCACGCCGGAGGAGGTCGCGGCCGCCGAGGCGGCCGCCGGGACGGCGCTGTCCTCGGCCGGGGTGTCGGTCATCGATTACACCCGTTCGGAGCTGCTGCCCGAGTTGGCCAAGGCCTTGCACGAGAAGCGCAAGGCCAAAGGCATGACGCCGGAAGAGGCGCTGGAGACGGTCCGGAGCCGCCGGCTCTATTTCGGCAACATGCTGGTCGCGCTCGACAAGGCGCAGGGGCTGGTCGCGGGATCGGTCGCCTCGACCGGCGACATGCTGCGCAGCGCCTTCCACTGCATCGGCACGGCCAAAGGGATCCGGCTTGCCTCGTCGGCGTTCATCATGGACCTGCCGCGGCCGACTGCGGCGGGCGAGGAAACGCTGCTGTTCGCGGACTGCGCCGTGAACCCCTGCCCGACCGCCGAAGAACTGGTGGACATCGCCCATGCGACGGCGCTGACCTACCGCAAGCTGATCGGCAAAGCGCCGCGTCTGGCGTTCCTCAGTTTCTCCACCCGGGGCAGCGCGAAACACGAATGGGTGGACAAGGTGCGCCTCGCCGCGGAAAAGACGCGCGCGCGGTTCGCGGAACAGGGGGTGGATGCGGTTGTGGATGGCGAGATCCAGGCCGATGCCGCGCTCGTGCCTGCGGTCGGCGCGGTCAAAAACAAAGGGGGCGAGATCCAGGGCGACGCCAATGTGCTGATTTTCCCGGATCTCCAGGCCGGCAACATCAGCTATAAACTGGTCGAACGGCTCGCCGGCGCCACCGCGTTGGGCCCGGTGATCCAAGGGCTGGCCAAGCCGGTGAACGATCTCTCGCGCGGGTGCAGCGCCGACGATATCGTCGGCACGTTGTGCATCACCGCGTTGCAGAGCTGACCGCGCTGCCTCGTTTTTTGAGTGGCGGCACGGGAGGAAAAGCGATACGATAACTTGATCGTTCCCCTGTATCCAGTCGGACAGGGACGTCAGTTCCGGGAGGGTTGCGATGGGCGGTTTTTTCGGTGTGGTTGCGACGGAGGATTGCGTCTCGGATCTTTTTTTCGGAACCGACTATCATTCCCACCTCGGCACGATGCGGGGCGGCATGGCGGTGTGGGATGCCAAGGGGTTTCAGCGGGCGATCCACGATATTTCCAACTCCCAGTTCCGCTCCAAATTCGAGTCGGATTACCGCCGGTTCAGCGGCGCGTGCGGCATCGGGGTGATCAGCGACAACGAGGACCAGCCGCTGGTTATCGCCTCGCATCTCGGCGTCTATGCGATCGTCACGGTGGGCGTGATCACCAACAGCGAGGCCCTGGTCCGGGAGTTGTTCACGAGACAACCGGTGCAGTTCTCGGAAATGAGCCGGGGCGGCATCAACCCCACGGAACTGGTTGCGATGCTCATCAATTCGCAGGCGACGTTCGGTGAGGGGGTGCGGTACGCGCAGCAGCGGATCGAGGGATCCTGCTCGCTGGTGCTGCTCACGGACGAGGGGATTCTGTTTGCGGTTCGCGACCGGTACGGACGGACGCCGGTGGTTGTCGGGCACAAGGCGGGCGCGCGCGCGGTGGCGACGGAGAGTTGCTGTTTCCCGAATCTGGGGTATGAGGTGTTGCGCGAACTCGGGCCGGGCGAAATGGTGCGCTGCACGCCCGACGGGGTGGAGACGATCCTGCCCCCCGGGGACGAGATGGCGATTTGTTCTTTTCTCTGGGTGTACTTCGGGTATCCCGCCTCGTCCTATGAGGGCCGCAACGTGGAGATGGCGCGTTACCGGTGCGGCGGCGCGCTGGCGCGCCGCAATCCGGTGGAGGCCGATTCCGTCGGCGGGGTGCCGGATTCCGGGGTGGCCCATGCCCTGGGGTATGCGGTCGAATCCGGCATCCGGTACGCGCGTCCGTTTGTGAAATACACCCCGACCTGGCCCCGCAGCTTTATGCCGCCGGATCCGCGCGACCGCGAGTTGATCGCCCAAATGAAGCTCATTCCCATTCCGGGGCTCATTCAGGGGAAACGGCTGATTTTCTGTGACGATTCGATCGTGCGCGGCACGCAGTTGCGCGACCAGGTGAAGCGCCTGTTCGATGATGGGGCCAAGGAGATCCACATGCGTATCGCCTGCCCGCCGTTGCTCTACCAATGCCGCTTCCTGAACTTCTCCCGCTCCAAGAGCGAGTTCGACCTCGCCACCCGCCGCACCATCCGCGAGATCGAGGGCGACGGGGCGGATATCGCCTCGTACCGCGATCCGGACGGCGCGCCGTATCAGGAGATGGTGGGGCGCATCCGGCAACGGCTGGGCCTCGGGTCCCTGGCCTATCAGCGCCTGGACGATTTGGTGGCCGCGATCGGGTTGCCGAAAGAACGTCTGTGCACCTATTGCTGGACGGGCGAGGATGTCGCCAAACCGGGCGGGTGCTCCCACGGGTGCATGCGCTGCGCCGCCCCGTGCGCGGCCGGTTCCGCGCAGGCTTCGCCCTAAACCCTCCTTTCTCCTTGGGGGCGAGTTCGTTTCAACGAAAAGGGATGCTCCCTCCGGCCCGGCAATTCTAATTTTGTAAAGAGGCACAGTCGAAATCGCTATCGGGATCGTTATCGAACCCCAGCGTTTTCCTCATTAGGCTAAGCGGTCGTTCCTTGAGAGCCAGACCGCGCATCGGAATCGCGCGCGGCCTTTCACCTTGCGGGCGGGGACGCCCGCGCTCCCGACTGTGCTTCGCTCAAAACACGCACTTACCTCGCATCCCCGGCCACCAACCGATTCCCTCCTCCGGCCAACCGGCGCTTGCGGGTGAAGAGACGGGTGTGGTAGACTCAAATCGTTTCGGGGACTTGCGTGTTCGGGGGCCGGTCCGCGCGGGAGGGGCCGGAGGCGTTTCGAAGGCGGGAAATCATGCTGTTTGAGCGAGATCAAAACGGGGTTGCGGCATCCGGCGGAGAAGGGGAGGGGGCCGTCCGGGTCGGCGGGGTGGTCTTCGGCGGGCCCCAAGTGGTTCTGATCGCCGGCCCGTGCACGATCGAGAGCCGCAGCCAGATGCTGGACATCGCGGGCGCGGTTAAAGAGGCGGGGGCCGTGATGCTGCGCGGCGGGGCGTTCAAGCCGCGCACCTCGCCCTATGCGTTTCAGGGGCTGTGCGCCAAAGGGCTGGAATATCTGGCCGAGGCGCGCGCCGTGACCGGTTTGCCGGTCGTGACGGAGGTGCTGGAGACGGACCATCTCCGCGATGTGGCGCAGGTTGCGGATATGGTGCAGGTGGGGTCCCGCAATATGCACAACTCGGTTTTGCTGCGGGCGGCCGGAGGCTGCGGCAGGCCGGTGCTGCTGAAACGCGGGATGAGCGCCCGGATTGAGGAGTACCTGCTGGCGGCCGAATACGTGCTGGAGGGCGGCGCCCGCCAGGTGGTGCTGTGCGAACGCGGAATCCGGACGTTCGAGACCGCGACGCGCTTCACGCTGGATCTGAACGCCGTGCCCCTGCTCAAGGAACGCACCTGGCTGCCGGTGATCGCGGACCCCAGCCATGGCACGGGGGCGGGCCGCCTGGTGGCGCCGATGGCGCGGGCCGCGGTGGCCTGCGGTGCGGACGGGCTGATGGTGGAAGTGCACACCCATCCGGAGCAGGCCCTGTGTGACGGCGAACAGAGCATGACGGCCGAAGCGTTTTCCGCGATGGTGAGGGGGTTGCGCGATGTGGCGGAGGCGGTGGGCCGCACGCTTTGACTCCGCGGGTGTTGCGGCGCCCGCGCGCGAAAGGAAATCCGGGCAATCTCGGGGTGAGGGTCTCAAACAACGGAGGGGAACGGATATGAGGGCTGTAGGGCGAATCGGATTGTGCGTGATGCTGGGGGGATGGGTCGGTGCGGCGTGTGCGGCAGAATGCCTTTCGCCGGAATGCCTGGCGGTCTCGCCGGATGGCCTCACGCTGTATGTGACCGCCGCCACGGCGGACAAGCTGCTGTTGGTCGATCCCGCGGCCGGACGGATCAAGGCGGAGTGGACGGTGCGGCATGAGACGCGCCGCGGATTCTGGGGCCGACTCGGATTCGGCGCGGCCGGCGGAGCCAAACGCGCGCCGGGGCTGAGCGGAGTGGCCGTGGCGCCGGACGGCACGGTGTACGTCACGGGCGGCGGCGCGAACGGGTTTCTAATCAAACTCCATGCGGAAGGCGGTGTGATGGGGCAGGTCTGTCTGGGGCACACCCCGCTCGCGCCGGTGGTCGCGCCGGACGGGGCGACGGTGTATGTGCCCAACCGCTTCTCCGACAACGTGGCGGTGGTGGATGCCGCCTCCATGACTGTTTCGGCCACGGTGCCGGTGTTGCGCGAGCCGTTCGCGGCCGCGCTCGGCAAAGGCGGCGCCCTGCTGTTTGTGGCCAACCACCTCCCGGCTGTCCGTGCGACCAACGATGTGGTGGCGGCTTCGGTTTCGGTGATCGACACCGCGCAGAAGAAGGCGGTGAAACACCTCATGCTGCCCAACGGGTCCACCGGTGTGCGCGGAATCTGCGCCGCGCCCGACGGCCAGTTCGTGTATGTCACCCACACGTTCGGACGCTATCAGTTGCCCACCACCCAGCTTGAACGCGGGTGGATGAATACCGCCGGGCTCAGCGTGTTCGACGGCGTGACCGGCGGCTATCTCAACACCGCGCTGCTGGATGACGTGGATCTGGGCGCGGCCAATCCGTGGGGCGTCACGGTTTCGGCAGACGGCAACACGCTGGTCGTGGCCCACGCCGGGACGCATGAGTTGAGTCTCATCGACCGTCCCGCGTTTCATGCGCGACTGGAGAAGGCCGCCCGGAACGAGAAGGTCACCGAAGTGACGAAATCCGCGGCGGACGTGCCGAACGACCTCTCGTTTCTCGTGACGCTGCGCCGCCGGATCCGGCTACCGGGGAACGGCCCCCGCGGTGTGGCCGCGGCGGGGGACAGCGTGTATGCCGCCCTGTACTTCACGGAAGGGCTGGCCGCCGTGAAATTGGACGAGCCGGTGGTGAAGCCCCGCCGAATGGCGCTGGGCGCCGCGGAGGTGCCTCCGGAGGATCCCGTGCGCCGCGGCGAGATGTTCTGGAACGACGCCACTCTCTGTTTCCAGCAGTGGCAAAGCTGCGCGAGTTGTCATCCGGACGGGCGTCTGGACGGGCTGAATTGGGATCTGGTGAACGACGGGATCGGCAATCCGAAACAGACCAAAACCCTCGTGTACTGCCATCTCACGCCGCCCACCATGGTCACCGGAATCCGGCCCGACATGGAGACCTGCAACCGCAAGGGGCTGACGCACATCCAGTTCGTGGTGCGTCCGGAAGAGGATGCCTTGTGCCTCGACGCGTATGTGATGTCGCTGAAGCCGGAGCCCAGTCCCCATCTCCTCAACGGGCGGCTGTCGCCGCTGGCGAAAAAAGGGGAGGCGGTCTTCCGGAAGGCGGGATGCGCGGAGTGCCATCCGCCCGCCGCAAGCGGTCCGCGGGGCGAGCGGGTTTTCACCAATCTGAAGAAATATGACCTCGGATTGGGTGTGGGGAATGAGGAGGGGCGCGCGTTTGACACGCCCACGCTGGCCGAGACCTGGCGGAACGCGCCGTATCTGTACGACGGGCGCGCGTTGACGATGGAGGAGGTGCTCACCGTGTGCAATCCGACAGATTCGCACGGGGTCACCCGGGCGCTGTCGCCCGAAGAGATCCGCGCGCTGGCGGAATATGTCTTATCGTTTTAAGGGGGGAGGGCGCCGGAATGCGGCGCCGGGTCGGAGGAAGAATGGGGAAACGGCATTACGGGCAGGGCGGGGTGTTGCGGCGGCAGGAGTTGGGCGTGTTGACGCCGGAGCAGGGATTGCCGCCTGCGGGCAACGGGGTTGTGCTGTCGCAAACCGGCTGGGGAAGCCGCGAACAGATCCTCCGTGCCGGGGTTGGTGCCCAGGGCACGGAGGTGCCGCAACTCTGGCTGTGCGGGGGGGACGGCGCGCTGCCCCCGGTCTACCAGCGGCTGGTCGCGAAGGGCGTGTCGCCGCGGCTCATCCGGCGCGGCGCCTGCACTGTGGGCATGTGGTATGAGGACGGGTACGCGCACTATTGTCTGCTGACCGGGGTGTTGCCTCCGGATGTGAAGGCTACGCGCGAGGCGCAGACCACCGCCGTGTTCGAGGCGATCGAGGATGCGTTGCGCGATGCGGGGATGACCTTCGCGCACGTGGCCCGCACCTGGCTCTACATGGAAAACATCCTCGACTGGTATGATCCGTTCAATCGCGCGCGCGACGCGTTTTTCCGCTCGCGCAAGGTGTACGACGGCCTGGTCCCCGCCAGCACGGGGATCGGCAGCGCGAACCTCTGCGGTTCGGCGATCACCGCCTGCGCGATCGCGGTCCGGCCGAAACGTTCCGGTTCGCTCACGCTCACGGCCCTGCCCTCGCCCCTGCAATGCGCCGCGCTTGAATACGGCAGTTCGTTCAGCCGCGCCGTGGAGTGGCTCACCCCCGAATCCCGGACGGTGATGGTTTCGGGCACGGCCAGCATCGAACCGGGAGGCGCAACGGCGTTCGTCGGCGACGTGCCGCGCCAGATCGGGCTCACGATGGATGTGGTGCGCGCGATCCTGACCTCGCGCGGGATGGATTGGGCGGATGTCACGCGCGCGGTCATGTATCTGAAACGCGCCGAATATCGGGAAGCGTGGGAGGCGTACCTCCGCACGCATGCGCTGGAGGGGATGCCGCTGATCACCGTTGAGGCCGATGTCTGCCGGGATGACCTGCTGGTGGAACTGGAAGCGGACGCCGTGAAACGCTTGTGAGAGCGATCGTCAACAGAGTCCTGTCGCCCGGCGCGGCCGCGTGGGTCTGCTGGGTTTCGGCGCTGGGGGCAGTTGCCCTGGCGTTTCCCGGCGCGGCGCGCGCGGGCGCGCTGATGGCGCGGCCCCCCATGTTGGCGGGAACCTCGCTGTTGGCCGTCTGGATCGGCCTTGCAGGGCTGCGGGCGCTGCGGGGACGCCGCGCGGCTTCGGCGTTGTTGCATCTCGGGTGCGCGTGCGTGATGGCCGGCTGGTTGATGGGGCGGGTGGCGGAGCGTTCGGCGACGCCGGAACGGCCGGTCGCGGGCGCCATGGCGATGATCGACGGCGATGTCTCCGATAAGCTGTGGGAGGGGGCGTACCTCACCAACTATGTGGGGCGCCTGCCGTTCACGGTGAAACTCGAGCGCTTCTTCGTCGAGCGTTACCCGCGCAATGCCGCGGACATCGATGCGGGCCGTGAGGCGCCGGTGCGCGAGTACCGCAGCCGCATCACGGTCACCGAGCCGGGCCGCGAGCCGTACGCGGCCAACGTGCGCGTGAATCAGCCGCTCCGTGTCCGGGGATACCACATCTATCAGATGAGTTGGGGGCAGAGCCAGGATCTCTACGGCCGTCCCGTCACCTACACGGTCCTGCAGTTCATCCGCGATCCCGGCCTGCCGCTCGTCTATGCCGGGTTTGTCCTGCTTTTCGCCGGAGTGCTGCTTTTCGCTTTGCGTGTCGGCTGCGCGCGCGGGACGGGGGAGCGGGAGGTGCCGTCATGATGGTGAAACTGACCTTTCAGGGGGGCCTGATCTATCTCACCCTCACGCTGTTCGCGGCGACGGCGTTGGCGTTGTGGGTCGGCCGGCGCGCGATCGGGCGGGGCTTCTGGTTCGCGGGGTTTGTGGCGGCGTTGGCATCGGTCGTCTGGCGCGGCGCGCACACGGGCCACCCGCCGATGCAGAATCTGTTCGAGTTCTTCCTCTGCATGGCCGCCGCGCTCTGGCCGCTCTCGCAGTGGAGCCGGTGGCGCAACCGGCTGGACACCGACCTGCGGGACGCGCTGTTGGGCGCGGTGATCCTGTTCCCCGCCGGGTTCGTCTTCAGCGAGGAGGTGCGCCGTCTGCCGCCCGCGCTGCAGAGCCCGCTCTTCATCCCCCATGTGGCGAGTTATGTCGCGGGCTATGTGATGCTGGCCCGTGCGGCGCTGATGGCGCTGCCGCTCTTCCGCGCGGCCGCGCTGGACCGCATGACCCTGGAGCGGACCGAGACCGCGGCGCGGCAGACCGCGGCCGCCGGGTTCGTGCTGCTGACGCTGGGACTGCTGCTGGGCTCGCTGTGGGGCAAGATCTGCTGGGGTCATTACTGGCAGTGGGACCCCAAAGAGACCTGGTCGCTGGCCACCTGGCTGATGTACGGCGGCCTCTTCCATTACCGCCTCCGGCGCGGTCTGCGCGCGCCCGGTACACTGGCGGCGCTGATGTGGCTCGGCCTGCTGTTCATTGTGCTGACCCTGACCTGGATCAACGTGTCCCGGCTCTTTGCGGGCATGCACAACTATGCGTGATTGCGCAGTTTGAGTTCCGACGGGTGCGGGTAGAGATAGTGCTGGCGCATCAGGTAGCCGGTCTGATATTTGCGGATGTAGTGGCGGAAGAGGGTGATGGGCACGATCAGCGGCACATGCTCCCGCGCGTATTCGGCCAGCACGTCGGCCAACTCCTCCCGTTCCATCGGGGTGAGCTGTCCGGAGAAGTACCCCTGCATGTGCTGCAGCACATTCACATGGCGGCCGATCGTGGCGGGGGTGGCCAGGCATGCCAGAAACCCGCGTTCGTAGCCGTCCAGCGTCGCGGCCAGATTGTCGGGTGCGGCCGTGGCGGCGAGCTGTCCGAGGCCTTTCAGCGCCTCGGGCGCATGGGCCATCAGCAGGTATTTGGCCGCGGCGTGAAAATCCTGCAGCGCGCGGACCGACGGTGCCGCACGGACCTCGTCGCGGAACCGTTTGAGCGCGAAGACCCGTTCGATGAAGTTCTCCCGCAGCGCGGGGTCGTGCAGGCGCCCCTCTTCCTCACAGGGCAGAAGGGGGAAGGCGCGCGTGAAGGTCCGGGCGAAGAGCCCGGAGGTGTGTTGGGTCAGGGGCATGCCGTCCGGCGTGTAGAGCTTGACGCGGAAGAGGCCGGAGGAGGGCGACTTGGCCTTGAAGATGAACCCGTGCAGGTTGCGCGTTTTCAGCGCCTCCGCCGTCGCGTCGCAATACGCCTGCATCCGGTCGGTGTAGTCGGTGCCGGTTTTGTTGCCGATGAGCCGGTTCGCCTCCGGCGTGCCGACCAGGCGCATGGACTCGCGCGGCACGGGAAGCCCGCATCCGACCTCGGGGCAGACCGGCACATATTCAAAAAAGGGGCCGAGCGTATCGGTCAGATACGGATCCTGTTTGTGGCCGCCGTCGAAACGGACCCGTTCGCCCAACAGGCAGCCGGAAATGCCGATCGGGATTTTCGCGAAGGGTGTGGGCGTGTCGTGGCGCATGGCGCTCCTCCCGTTCAGCCCGGCGCGCCGCGGCACCCGAGGGCGCGTGCGAGCACCGCCAGCGTTTCGCGCTGGCGCGCTTCAACCCGTTTACGGGCCTCGGCCGCGCGTTCGCGCGCGGCGGCCGGATCCTGCGCCATGCCGAGCACGGCGGCGGGCAGGCGCGCGCGGTCCGTCGCCTGATCGAAATCGAAGAGCCATGCGTCCAGACCGATGTCGCGCCACATGAAGCCCTTGCTTGTCTGCTCGGCGAAGCGGCAGACGATCGCGGGGATGCCGTTGCCGACGCACAGGATCGGCGAATGCATCTCCAGGCCGAACAGCCCGGCGGAGCGCACGTAGGTACTCAGGGCCTCATCCGGCAGCCAGAACGATTCGCGCCAGACCACCTGCCGCCGCACATCCGCGGGAAGGCGGTCCGCCAGCATCTCCCGGCCCACCGCCATCTGGCTCATGTCCTCGGGGCAGATCAGCACGCGCAGGCCGGTCGCGCGCGTGACGGCGCAGATCGCCTCGCGCAGCGGCGCGTGGTCCTGTTCCTTCAGCGCCTCGTTTCGGGCGTGTTTGGCGTGTGCGGCCGCATCCATCGGCCGGTTGCGGATTTTCCAGTACGGCGTGTTGCGCAGGCGCGGGATGCAGCAGAGGAACCGGCCGGGTTCGAGGCGGTTCGCGCGCAGAAACGCCTCGGCCGCCGCGTCGTCGCGCAGGTCGCACCCGAACGCGCCATCCGGGGCGAACCCCATTTCCGGGCTGGCGATCCGCTCTTCCCGCGCGCGCGCCAGCGAGACCGAATCGCGGAAGTACAGGAAGCGGGCCTGGCTCATCAGGTCGCGCTGCGCCGGGTCGGCGCCGCCGCCGTAGGTGATGCCGTACACGCCGAACGGTTTTTGCACATGCCGGGCGAACGCCGCCACATCCTTGTGGGCGACCAGCGACGGTCCCGAACCGTGCAACAGGAAATCGCACCACGCGAGGGCTTCCGCCAGCCCGGGCGTCGAGGCATCGCCCTTGGCGCCGATCCGGCCTTTGACGATTTTGAGTTTCGGGAAGCGCCGGTGCTCCATAGCCGCCACTTCCGGCGTGAGGTCTCCCGAGGCCCAGAGGATCACTTCGGCGTCAGGCAGATGCTTTTCGATCAGCGCCAGCACGCCGGGCGTGTGGGCGATGTCGCCGATGTTGACCACCTGCCACGAAGAGCGCAGCAGGATGCGCGGCGCGCGCGGTT
>JAVEYH010000027.1:0-31900 GCA_034003585.1 Kiritimatiellia bacterium | reverse complement strand
TTCTGGCTGGCCTTCGTCCGCCGGCGCGAGGTGTGCGGCGAGGGGGATATCAGCCATTTCCAAGCCCTGATGACCGCGATGGCCGCAACGGTCGGCACGGGGAACATCGTGGGCGTCGCGACGGCCATCGCCATTGGAGGTCCCGGCGCGGTGTTCTGGCTCTGGGTCACCGGTCTCGTGGGCATGGCCACGAAATATGCGGAAGCCCTGCTGGCCGTAAAGTTCCGCGTCACCACCGCGAAAGGGACCATGGCCGGCGGACCGATGTATTACATCGAGCGCGGTCTCGGGCGGAAGGGTCTCGCGGTGCTCTTCGCCGTCTTCACGGTAATCGCGAGTTTCGGCATCGGCAACCTGACCCAGGCCAATGCCGTGGCGGAGAGCCTGTGCGGCACCTGGGGAGTCAACCCGCGCGATACGGGTGCGGGGCTGACCCTCCTCTCGGGACTGGTGCTGCTCTTCGGCATCCGGGGTATCGCCCGCGTCACCTCGGTGCTGGTGCCGGTCATGATCCTCTTTTATCTCTCCGTCACCGTCCGTGCCCTCTGGCTGAACGCGGCCGCCCTGCCCTCGGTTTTCACGCTGATTCTCCGCCACGCCTTCACCCCCACCGCCGCCACCGGCGGGTTTGCGGGGGCGGCCCTCTCGGCCACGATCCGGGTGGGGCTGGCCCGCGGGCTCTTCTCCAACGAGGCGGGGCTCGGCTCGGCCCCGATCGCCGCCGCCGCCGCGCGCACCCGCCGGCCCGTCGCCCAGGCGCTGGTCTCCATGACCCAGACCTTCCTCGACACCCTGATCGTCTGCACGCTGACCGCGCTGCTGATCCTGTCAAGCGGCGTGTGGACCCAACTCGGCGCGGACGGGGCCGGCCTGACCGGTGCCGCGCTCTCGACAACGGCCTTCCAATCCGTGTACGGTGTGTGGGGCGGACGTTTCGCCACGGGGTCGCTCGTGCTCTTCGCCTGGTCAACCCTCATCGGGTGGGGATATTACGGGGAACGCGCGCTGGAGTATCTCGCCGGGACACGGGCCATTCCGGCATACCGGACCGTCTTCGTCTCCATCGTCTATCTCGGCTGCGTGATGCGGCTCGAGACCTGCTGGGCCTTCGCCGATCTGTTCAACGGGCTGATGGCGCTGCCCAATCTGATCGCGCTGCTCGCGCTCTCGCCGCTGGTGGTGGCGGAAACCCGCGCCTATCTCGCTGAACGGGCGGCAAACCGGACGGCGACGCCGCCATGAACCGGGCGGCGACGCGGGCTTTCCGCGCGCGACCCGAAAGAACACCGCAACAAAACCCTTGCGCGGAAGCGCCTCCTTGCCTATTGTTTGCCCCTATCGGCCCGTGTGTGGCCGCGCCCGGCCGGTTCGCCGTGCGGACGCGCAGGCCAACCGCACGCGCAGTTGTGATCACCTCGGGGAGAAACACATCATGCCCACTCTGACCAGACGCGCCTTTCTTCGCGCCGGAAGCGCGGCAGGCCCGGCGGCCGTCCTGCCGAACCTGATCCCCTCGCATCTGTTCGGCGCCGCCGCCCCAAGCCAGCAACTCCACATCGGCATCATCGGGTGCGGACGGATCGCGACCAGCATGGAGATGCCCGGACTCTTCGGCCTGACCGATCTGGCGCGGATCACGGCTCTCTGCGATCTCGACACCAAGCGGCTGGCCCATTCGAAGGCCCGGATCGAGCGCGAGTACAAAAAGCGCCTCGGCCTTGAAAACTATCCCGTCAAAACGTTCAGCCGCTACTCCGATCTGCTGCGGGACGGTGGCGTGGACGCCGTGATGATCTGCGTGCCGGACCACTGGCACGCATTGTGCGCCGTCGAATGCGCCCTTGCGGGCAAGGACATCTGGCTGCAGAAGCCCTTTTCGCAGACGATCCACGAGGGGCGCATTCTGGCCGAAATCGTGCGCCGCAAGAAGGTGGTGCTGCAGGTCGGATCCCAGCAGCGCTCCAGCAGACAGTTCCGTACGGCGTGCGAACTGGTGCGCAACGGCCGGCTCGGCCGGATCCGCCGCGTCGAGGTCGGTTTCGGCAAAGACCGGGACGGCGGGCGCAAAGAGGAGATGCCCGTTCCGGAGAACCTGGATTACGACACCTGGCTGGGCCCCACACCCGAGGCGTACTACACCGAAGACCGCGTACACAATCAGGACGTCGCCCAGATCGGTTCCCGCCCCGGGTGGATCCAGATGGAGCCCTACGGTTGGGGCATGATCACCAACTGGGGCGCGCACCACATGGATATCGTGCAGTGGGGACTGGGCACCGAGGAGAAAGGGCCTGTAACGGTGTCGGGCACGTGCGAGTGGCTCGACAAGGGGCTCTGGAACGCGCACCGCGAATTCGACTTGCGGTACACGTATCCGGACAACATCGACGTCCGAGTCTGTTATACGTATCCGAACGGCGTGCGCTTTATCGGCGAGGAAGGTTGGATCTTCGTGAGCCGCGGCGCCGCCAAAGTCACCGCCAGCGACCCCACCACGCCCGGCAAGACTCTCAAGGCGTTGGACGCGAGCGACCCGCGGCTCCTGGAAACGCCGCTGCACGCCCGCGCCGTGCGTCTGCATGTCAGCGACAACCATGTGAAAGACTGGCTGCTTGCGATCCGGAAGCGCACGAGCCCCGTGACCAACGCCGAAATCGGCCACCGGTCGACCTCGGTCTGCACGCTCGGCCATCTCTGCATGAAAACCGGCAAGACCCTCGCCTGGGATTGGCGTACCGAGCGCACCGATGACGCCGGCGCCAACGCGCTGCTGGCCTGTCCCGAACGCGGCCCCTTCAGCATCCCCAAGGTGCTCCAGAATGCCGGTATCCGCGTCAGCGTATGAGCCTGCCACACTCCGCCTTTTCT
Organism: Kiritimatiellia bacterium; assembly: GCA_034003585.1. Classification (GTDB taxonomy): domain Bacteria; phylum Verrucomicrobiota; class Kiritimatiellia; order RFP12; family UBA1067; genus JAPXSY01. The sequence continues at coordinate 29,032 of JAVEYH010000027.1, read as the reverse complement.
TCAACCCATCCCAACGAGGACACCATGAATCCCAAGACCCTCCTGTTCACCGGCGCGGCGCTGTTGGCGCTGACCGGTTGCGACACCCCTGGCACCCGATGCCCGAACGCCTGCGGAGACGGCACCGTGAGACTGATCACCCTGGACCCCGGCCATTTCCATGCCGCGCTGGTGCAGAAACGCATGTTCCCCGGCGTCTCGCCGAAGGTTCACGTCTATGCGCCTGCCGGACCCGACCTCACCCTGCACCTCGACCGCATCCGCGGCTTCAACACCCGCGCGGGGGACCCGACCTCCTGGGAGAGCGTGGTGTACACCGGCCCGGATTTCCTTGACCGGATGATCGCGGACCGGGCCGGGAACGTCGTGGTGCTGGCCGGCAACAACGCGCGCAAAACCGAATACATCCTCAAAAGCGTGCAGGCCGGATTCCATGTGCTCGCCGACAAACCGATGGCCATCACGCCCAAGGATTACGACCTGCTCAAACAGGCGTTCGAGGTCGCCCGCGACAAAAAGGTCCTGCTCTATGACATCATGACGGAGCGCTTCGAGATCACCAGCGTGCTGCAGCGCGAGCTGTCGCGGTTCCCCGAAGTGTACGGCGAGCAGGAGAAGGGCACGCCGGACGATCCGGCGGTCACCAAAGAAAGCGTCCACCACTTCTGCAAACAGGTGGCCGGCAAGCCGCTGCAGCGGCCGCCCTGGTATTACGACACCACCCAGCAGGGCGAGGCGATCGTGGATGTGAACACCCACCTGACCGACCTCATCCAATGGGAAACCTTCCCCGGCGTGACCCTCTCGCCCGCGGACATCCGGGTGCTGCAGGCGCGCGTCTGGACCACGCCGGTCACGCTGGAGCAGTTCCGGACCTCGACCTCCCTGACCGCCTGGCCGGACTACCTGAAGAAAGACCTCGACGCCCGGGGCGTGCTGCAGTGCCGCGCCAACGGCGAATTCACCTATGCGATCCGGGGGGTCCACGCCAAAGCTTCGGTGCTGTGGAATTTCCAGCCCCCGGCCGGCGCGGGGGACACCCATTACTCGCTGATGCGCGGCACGCGCTGCTCCCTGATCATCCAGCAGGGCGAGGCCGAAGGGTACAAGCCGGTGCTCTATGTCGAACCCCGCCGCGTTGCGGGCGTCAACAAGGAGGAACTCGGCCGCGCCCTGGCCGCCGCAATCGCGACGCTCGGCCAGACCTATCCCGGCATCGGCGCGGAACCGCACGAAACCGGCTGGCGCATCATGGTCCCGGCGCGGTACGCGCTCGGCCACGAGGCCCATTTCGGCCAAGTCATGGAAGCCTTCCTCGGTTTTCTGAAGAACCGCGACATGCCCGCCTGGGAGGTTCCCAACATGCTGGTCAAATACCACACGCTGATGGAAGCCTACCGGCTGAGCCGCTGACGCGTTCACAAAAAAACGCGCGCCCCCTTGACGGTTCCGGCCCCCTGTATTATTCTACCGACCGTAGACGACAGGTGGAATCCGGTACGCGCCGCATCCCGTTTAATATGAAGCACGAGATCGTTGCGGGGATGAGGTAGCGGAACGGATCGGACAGCATGATGTGGTTTACGGCCGGCACGGGTTTCCCGCCGTGACAGACGGTTGTGCGGCCGGACGAACAGAACGGGACGGGCACAGATGAGGCGCAGCTTCGCCGCATGGGCAACAGGCATCGCACTCGGGTTGGCGTGCGCCGCCTTCGGGCAGGTCCAGACTTCCGTGCGGGAGTGGCGCGAGAGCGCATTCAAAAAATTCGCCCTCGGTGAGTTCGAAGCCGCGATTCCGGACCTGAAGATGCTCATCGAGACGCTGAAGGACGTCAAGACCTCCCAAGGCCTGGCCGAACTGGAAATCCTGCAGTACAATCTCGCATCGCGTATTTCCTGACCGGCCAGTTCACGCAGGCGGAGGCGACGTTCCAAACCTATTGCAAGAAATACCCCAACGCCGCCCGCGTTGCGGCGGCCCACGTTTATGTGGGCGACAGCCTGCGCTTCGCGGGCAAGCATGCCGAAGCCGTCAAAGCCTACAGGGCAGCCCTCGCCAAGTTCCGGTACGTGCCCGACATCCGCACCGATATCCACGCGGGAATCGCACGCTGCCACCTCGCCATGGACGAATGGGATGCGGCGCGCGAGCCCCTGTATCAGGCCTTTCTCTGCGCGCCGGACGCCCTCCGCCGCAACCGGGCCGTCACACTGCTGGTCACCGCATTCCTGAAGACCCGCGATCTGGACAGCCTGTATCCCCTCTTCCCCTATCTGTTGCGGCGCGATTCGCAGGCCTCGCGGTCCATCGCCTTCAACCTCTCCGCGCTGGAGGCGGGCGACGACCTGTTCGCCGACGAACGCTACCGGGAGGCGCTCTGGATCTACCGGCTGGTCTTCCCCTACGAGGAGGTGCAGCTCCGTACCGAAGCGCATCTCGAACACCTCAAACGCCTCTCCGAATATGAGAAACGGCACATGCTCGACCCCCGCCGCCTGATCCGGCTCATGGAGTGGATCGGAGACGCCGAGGCCGAACTCAAAACCCTGGGCGAGATCGACAACTACGATCAGGACCTCTTTTACCGCGTGGCCCGCGGCTATATGGAGGCGCTGCGCTACCATGAGGCCTGCGAGGCCTTCCTGCACCTGCATGGCGTGGCGGGCAAGGAGCGCGCCGAGGAATCCCTCTACCTCGCGTTCACCTGCGCCTCGCGCATCGATCCGCCGGACCGCTGTTTCCCCATCGCGCGGCGCTACATGGACCGGTATCCCGCAGGCCTCTATTATGACGAGGTGACGCTGCTCGCCGGCCAGTTGCACGCGCACGCGAAACGCTGGGAAGAGGTGATCCGGCACTTCAGCGAGGTGCTGCGGACGCGGCCGAATCACCAGATGGCCGCGGAGTGCCTGTTCCTGCTGGGGTACGCGCATTTCATGGAAGAGCAGTTCCCGCAGGCGATCGCCCGGTTCCGCGAGGTGCGCGAGCGGTTCCCCGGCTGGGAACAGATTGACGCGGCGGTGTATTGGACCGCCATGTCCCGGATGTTCGCCGCCGAATTCGAAGAGGCGGATAAGGAGTTCACCCTGCTGATCCAAAGCACCCAGCCCTCCGCTTATCGGGAAGACGGCCTCTACCGCCGCGCGGTCTGCCGCTACGCGCTCGCCCGGTATGAGGAGGCCGACGCCTGCCTCGCCGACTATCTGAAACAGGTCCCGGAAGGGTCCCTGCGGTTCGAGGTCCACATGTTGCGCGGCGACGTGGCCGGCACCGTGGGCCGCACCGATGACGCGGTCGCGTGCTATCAGGCGGCGCTCGCGGCGCCGGACGACCTGCTGAACATCGAATTCTACAACCACTGCGCCTTTCAGGCCGGCCAGATCCTGTTCGACAGCCAGAAGTTCGAGGCGGTGCGCGAACACTTCGACGCCTACCTCGCGCGCAACCGGGAGGGCGCGAACATCCCGCTCGCCGTCTACTGGAGCGGCAAGGCCCTCTTCACCCTCGGGGAACAGGCGGGCGCGGCGCGGTACTACCGGGATGCGGTCGAGCGGTTCGGCGGCGACCGCAAAGCCATGGGGGTTGACCTGATCCTCGACGAGTGGGTCGCCACCACCCGGCGTCTCGCCTCGAACGAGACCGCCGCGGCCTGGAACGACCTGGTCGCCTCCTGGAAACGGGCCGCCGAAACGAGCAATCACGTCAGCCGGTTACGCTACCAGCGCGTGCTGGTTCACCGGCCCGGCAACTCCCACACCGTCAACCTCAAACTCCTGCACGGCATCGTGCAGCCCGAAAACCTCCCGTTCGCGAGCCCCGCCGTGATGGAGACCATGCTCGACTCCGCGCGCGCCCAAGGGCTGACCCCGCTGGCCGTGCAAGTGGCCGAAGCCATCCTCGCGGACTATCCCGAAACCGATTTCGCGCTCGAAGCCCGCATGTTTCTGGCCCGGCACGCGCTGGCCCAAGCCCAGTCCGAGACCGCGCGGAAAGCCAAACCCTGGGTGGATCAGGCCGTGTCCCATCTTACCCTCATCCGCGATGCGCACGCCACCAGTCCCGAGGCGGGCGAGGCCCTGCTGCTGCTGGGCGCGATTCACCGCGACCGGAACCGCTTCGACGAGGCGCAATCCTGTTTCGAGGCGGTGCTGGGCGTGAAGAGCTGGCGCAACCTCTGGCCCGAAGCGCTTCACGGGCTGGGGCTCTGCTTCGAAAAGCGGAAGGACTGGATCAAGGCCACCGCCTATTACGAGCGGATCTACGTGATGTACGGCAAATACCTCGACTGGACCGCCAAGGCCTACCTGCGGCGGGCCGAATGCCTGCTTCGCGCCTATCAGGAGAAACAGGCCCGGGAGACCCTGGAAGAGCTGTTGGGCCGCGAGGAACTCAAACCCTTCCCCGAATACGCGCAAGCCGTGAAGCTGCGCGAGAAACTGGAGGTCCGGTGATCCCGCGTCAACACGGCCTGCTCGGTCCGATGCTCCTCGCCTGCCTGTGCGCCGCAGCCGGCGCCGCGCACGCGCAGACCACCGTGGCCAACGCCCTTTCCCGCGCCAACCGCCTGCCGCCGATCCCGGCGCGCCTGCTGGTGCAGGCCCCGGATGCCGAGTCCGAACTCCTGGTTGAGGTGACCCTTCTCGGCCGCGAGGGCGATGCCCTGCTGGCGCAGGGCAGGACCGCGGGCACGCCGTTCTCCCGTATCGAGAAATCCCGCGTGCGGCGGTGCGAGTTCACGCTCGAGTACGACCTTTCCGCCGTGGCCCAGGCCCTGCAGAAAAGCGACTGGGGCGCCGCGGTCCGCATCCTCTCGCCGGTTGTCAGGCTCGCCCTCCCCTATCTCGACCTGCCGGAGAACAACGGGCTCGAGCCGGCCATGGACCTGGGCATGTATATGGTCGCCTCGGCCGACCGGGAGAAACGGGGGGCCGCCCCCAACGCGGACCGTGCCCGCGCCCTCAAACAGTATGCGGCGGCCTGTGAGGTCTTCCGTCAGGCCGCCCGGGCCCAGTGGTCCCCGCTCGCCTCCCTCGCCGCGCTGAAACGCTGCCGCGCCCTCCTGGCGCAGGGCTTGGCCGACAAAGCGTCCGAAGCGCTGGAAGAGGTCGGCGAACCCGATCCGGGGGACCTGGCCTACGGCCATTACTGGCTGGCCCGGGCCGAAGGGCTCCGGCACGCCGGCAAAACGCGGGAGGCGCTGGAGGCGGTCGTCAAATCCGTGGTTTTCGCCGACCAGGATGTGGAGACGTTCCCCTCCGCCCTGCTGCTCTCGGCCCACTGCTACCGTGATCTGAAAAACGCCCACCGCGCGCGCGATCTCTACTATGAGGTCGCGGTGCTCTTCGTGGGTACCGATTGGGCGGACGAAGCGCTGGAAGGGCTCCGGGCGGTCATGGCCGGCAACCAAACGCTGCAACCGGAGAAAACGCCGCTTGAGAACGTCTTTTTCAATGTGGCCGATGATATGAACGAGCTGGCTGCGGAGCTGATTGAGGCACGCGCGCCAACCCCGACCAACGCTGTGCCGGAAACGAAGAAGGAATGAACGCGGGAGACGCGTGCCGCCAGCCGGACGCGCCTTGCCGGATCGGAGGCGGAAAGAGAGGAAAGATGAACGGAACCAACCTGACGAAATTCGTGATGCTGACGCTGCTCGCGGCTGCCGCCGTGGCCGCGGTCCACGCGCAAACCGGGGAGGCCGCAGCGGCCGCAGCGGCCGGAAACGGAAAATCCCTGTGGGACCTGTGGAAAGTCGGCGGTCCGATCATGTGGCCGATCGGTCTCTGTTCGGTCGCGGGAATCGGCCTCGCGGTCTACGCCGGCATGCAATACCGGCTGGAGAATATGACCCGCCCCGACATCCATGCGGCACTCACCCAAAGCGTCTGCGCATTGGACATCCCCGCGGCCAAAGCCCTGTGCGGCGGCGCGCCCTGCCTGCTCACGTCAATCCTGCTCGCAGGGCTCACACGGACCGAACAGGACGGGACGCCCGATATCCCCTCGTTCGAGAAAGCCATGGAGGAGGCCTCTGTCGAAGAGATCACGGATTGGCAGAAACCGCTCAACCACCTTTCGCTGGTCGCGCAAATCGCCCCGATGCTCGGACTGCTCGGCACCGTCACCGGCATGATCGGCGCGTTCGACAAGATCGGCATGGGGGCCATGGGCTCGCCTGAAAAACTGGCCTCCAACATCGGCGAGGCCATGATCACGACCGCGGCCGGCCTGATCGTGGCGATCCCCTGCATGTTCGCCTATTTCTATTTCAAAGGAAAGTTCACCGGCCATGTGGCGCGGATCTCCCGGCTGCTGGGCGATCTGACGCATCATCTGGATGTCACGCTGAAGTACGGCGCGGCGCCGCGGCCTGCGGCACCGGCGGCGGACCTTCCGGCGGACGGGACTTTTGAGCCCGGTTCGTGAGTCCGCGCGCGGGACGGAAAGGGATTGCGAGGTGCGGAATGCGTATCGTGATGGAAGAGAAAGAGGAGACCCGGGTGCAGATGGCCCCGATGATCGACATGGTTTTTCTGCTGATCATCTTTTTCATGACCGCCTCGCACCTGAGCGCGACCAAAAGCAAAACGCTCGACATCCCGGTCGCGGACCGCGGGGTGGTGCCGAAAGACCGGCCCGACCGCTGGACCGTGAACATCCTCCCGGACGGCGCGATCTTCAGCGGGCAGCAGCCGGTCACGGTGGATGAGTTGAAACGCCTGGTGACCGAGCGCGTCAAACAGGACCCCCAGATGAAAGTGTACCTGCGCGCTGACAAAACCACGCCGCACCGGCAGGTCAAAGCCGTGATGAGCGCCATGGCCGAGGCGGGGGTCGGCGATTTCATTTTCGGCGTCTTTTCGCCCGGAGGGGAAGGGGGTGCGGAATGACCGTGAAGCTTCCGGAACAGGGCGAGCCTGAACTCGACATGGCCCCGCTGATCGACATGACCTTCCTGCTGCTCATCTATTTCATCTGCACCTGCACCCTGATCATGCCCGAGGCTGACCTCGGCATCCGGCTGCCCGGCATGGTGGCGCAGGCCACCAGCGTGGAGATGCCGGATGAGCAGATGATCGAGGTGCGCCGAAACGGCGAGGTCCTGCTGAACGACCGGTCCTTCGACTCCGCCGCCTCCACAGACCTGCCTGAACTTGTCGCCACGCTGACCCGCTACCGCCTGAGCGCCGAGGCCTCCGGCGGCAAGGCGCTGATCACCATCATGGCGGACGGCGACACGCCGCACCAGCGGGTGGTGGATGTGATGAACGCCTGTGCGGCGGCGAAGCTCAAAGATGTCTCGTTCGCCGGCTCGGCGGACCTGTAATGCGTACGAAGGTGACTATGCGTTTCTTGCGAAAGCTGCTGCACTGGATCAATCCAGACGGAAGGACGCCGTCGCGCAGACAAATGCTGCGCAGGGTGCTGGCCGGCAGCCTGCTCCTGCATCTCGCGGGCGGCCTGATTTTCGGCGGCGTCGTGCTGGTCCGTTCGCTGACCCGGGAACAGACCGTCTTTGAAGCCCCGCCCCCCATCCGCACGTATGAGCCGCGCAAGGTCGAACTCAAAGTGAAGGTGCAGCAGAAGCAGCGCAGTTCGAGCCGTCCGCAAGTGGTGCCGCGACTGGTCTCCGCCCGCCCCTCCCAGATCACCCTGCCGGACATCAAGGTCGACCCCAAACTCGTGAACACCACGTTCCAGCCCAAATTCAAGGCCGTCACCGGCATGGGCATGGGCGTCGGGCTGGGCACAGGGTACGGCACGTCCGGCTTCGGCCAGGGGGTCTCCCAGGTCAACTTCTTCGGTATCAAAGCCTCAGGCGAGCGCATCGCCGTATGTGTCGATGTGTCGGTCAGCATGGTGGAGGAGGAGCGCGGCGGCCCGGCGGGGTTTCTGCGGGTCAAACAGCGCGTGAGCGAGGTGATCGACGCCATCAAAGAGGGGACCCTGTTCAACGTGATCGTCTTCGCCGACGGCTGTTCCATGCTGGACACGGAGAAGATGCAGTACGCCAACGCGGAGACGCGCACACGCGCCAAGCGCTTCCTCGACCCGTTCAACACCGAGGGAAACTGGGGCCATGATTCCGGTAATTTCAGCGGACACGAAAAGGGCATGCAAGCCGCCGGCGGCTCCACGCGGCTCGACCTGGCCATCTCGGCGGCCATGTCCCAGGGCGCCGACACCCTCCTGATCATCAGCGACGGCCAGCCGCAAGTGATCAAACAGCCGACCGAAGCCCAGCTTGCGGCGCAAAACCGGATCCGGGAAGAGTGGAACCGCACGCACGCGGGTGCCATCGAGGCCTACCGTCAGGCGCGCGCCAACGCGCCGACCCGGCGCGTCTGGGTCCCGCCGCAGCAGGCGCGGCCGCCCTCCCAAGGCCCGATGCGCGAAGGCCAGCAGCCGGACCCCGGCGCGCCCGCCCGCGAAGGCTATTGGACGGAGGTGACGGATATCGGGCCCGAACCCGCACCGCCGAAACCGCCGCCCCCCGCCCTCTGGACGCTGGCGGATTTCGTCCAGCACATCAGCCTGCTCTATCAGAGCATCTACGTCGAAAAGGGACTGAAGGAGCCCCGCATCCATTGCATCGGCTATCAGATCGACAAAGACGGGCACGCGTTCCTGAAAAAACTGACCGCCCATTACAAAGGCCAGTTCCGGCTGGTCCGGCGTCTGAAATAACCGGACTGCCGGAAGAAGACCGCGCAGTGGCGCGGAGCGATCACGCCGGACTCCCGGCCACGGTTGCCTTCCCCCTCCCGGCCTGTTATGATCGTCTTCCTCCGTTCGCATGGTGCGGACGGGCCAAACCCGATCAAGGAGTTACTATGAAAAAGTCTCTCGCCCTGTCCCTGCTCTGCGCCGGCGCCCTGATGACCACCGGATGCCTCTCGCCCATGAAAGGTAACATCATGGCTGTGATCACGGTCGATCACGTCGCCTCGGATCCGGTCGTGGACAACACGGTCCGCCCGGCCAAACGCGGCCAAGCCAAATCCACCGGCATCATCTGCTTCGCCACGGGTGACGCCTCGATCGGCGCGGCCATGCGGAACGGCGGCATCACCAAGGTCCATCATGTGGACTATGATGTGAAGAACATCCTCTTCATCTACAGCGAGGTCAACACCATCGTGTACGGCGAATAACCCTTTGCTGCCGGAATGGGACGGGGCGGGCCCGCAACGGGCCGGCCCCGTTTCTTTTTCCGGCCGCGTCACTCGATGTTCTGGACCTGTTCGCGCACCGCCTCCAGTGCGGCCTTGAAAACGATCACGTGCCGGGAGATTTCGGCGTCGTTGGCCTTGGAACCGGTGGTGTTGATCTCGCGGAACATCTCCTGACAGAGGAAGTCCAGTGTGCGGCCGCATGCGCCGCCCGTGTCCAGCGCCTTGACCGCCTGCGCGAAATGGCTGGCGAGCCGGGTCAGTTCCTCGCTCACATCACACCGGTCCGCGAACACCGCCACTTCGCGCGCCACCAGCGCGGCATCGACCGCCGCCCCTTCCCCCATCAGTTCGCCGAGGCGTTTCGCCAGCAACGCCTGATAGGCCGCAGGCACCGCCGGCGCGCGCGCGGCGATCCGTCCCGCGGTCTTCTCCAGCGCCGCCAGCCGTTCGCGCAGATCCCGTTCGAGGGCCGCACCCTCCCGCTGCCGCATCGCATCAAGACGCTCCAACGCCAGCGTTCCCGCGCGCTCCACCAGCGGCCATATTTTTTCCGGCTCCAGCGGTGCCGCGCCCCGCAGCAGATCCGGCAGACGCAGCAGCGAGGAGGCGGTCAGATCATCCGCCAACCCCAAACGCGCCGCCAAGCCACGCAGAGCCGCGAGCTGCTTGCCGATGGTTTCCGGGTCCCAGCCCGCCACACCGCCACCGGCCTCACCCGTCCCCGCTGTACCCGTCACCATCCCTTTGACATACCCACGCGACACCCGGGTGCGGATCAGCGCCTGGATCCGCGCGTCCAGACTCGACAACTCGCGCGGCAGGGAGAGGCTGCAATCGAACTGCTTGCGGTTGACCGCGCTCAACTCCACCGTTACCCCGCGTCCGCCTTCTTCCGCCTCGCCGCGGCCGAAACCCGTCATACTCCTGATCGCCATGACGCCACACTCCTTCCCGTCGGGCCGCACCCGCCCGCCCTTCACACCCTGCCGTACCGGACCAGCCAACTGACCAGCGTCACCGCGACACTGCCGAGATAAACCGGATAGACCACGAAGTGCAGCGGCATCCGCAGCACGCCCGCGCCCCGGCCGGCCGCCGCATGCGCCGCCAACGGCCCCAGCGCGGCCAGCAGGATCACGCCCAGGTCCGCCCGGGTCTTGGGATACTCGTCCCACAGATTCGTGACCATCACCCACAGGAACGCCGCCGCCACGGCACCCAGTCCGATCCGCCAGGGCCACTGCATCCGCTCGGTCAGAGGCGCGAGCGCCTGGCGGAGGCCCAGCACCCAGGTGGCGAGCACAAAGCCGGACCAGAAAACCCAATGCCCCAACGCGTCGTCCAGATAGACCAGCGAGCGCCGCACCTCCGGCGTGAGCGCGCCGGTCCCCGAATACGCGCTGATCAAACGGTTGGCCGGATCATGGATCCCCATGCCGCACGCCACCCCATACACGGAAAGCACCATCAGCAGATCCGCCGCCACGACCGTGCGGCCACGGCCGACTGTGCGGCCGATCAGCCAGAACACGAGACAGAGGGCCGGCGTGAAGACGAACATCGAAAGCGCCTCGCGCACCCGCACCACATCGCCGCACGCCCGCAACTGCCAGCCTGCAGGCCACATCCGGCTCGCGCCCGCCACCAGGCCGATCGCCGCAAAGAGCGCGAACAGCCACGCCAGGCGCGTCAGCACCTGGCGATCCGTCAGCTCAGCCGACACCGCCGCCCCCTTCCCCGCATCCTGCCGCGAGCCGTTCCAGTCCGGCGAAAACCGGTCCGAGCGCGCCGGCCAGCCGCGTGGCGCTCAGCGCAGTGCGGCCCTCTTCCCATACCGCCTCATCCCCCGCGGCACCGTGCGCCCACACCGCGGTACAGGCCGCCCGCACAGGCTCCAGCCCCTGTGCCCACAACGCGGCGACCATCCCCGCGAGCAGATCCCCCATTCCGCCCGAAGCCATACCGGGATTGCCGGTCCGGTTCAGCCAGGGCCGGCCGTCCGGCGCGCACACCAGCGTGCCCGCGCCTTTGAGCACCGCCACCGCCCGGTACCGTTCCGCCAGCAGCCGCACCGCCGCCACGCGGTCCGCCTCCACCGCCGCCACGCTGAGACCCAGCAGCCGCGCCGCCTCACCCGGATGCGGCGTCAGCAGCAGATTCTGCCCGGCGCGCGGGCGCCAGCCGCCGCGGAACAGATCCGCCAGAGCGTTGAGCCCGTCGGCATCCAGCACCAGACGGCGCGGACTGCCCTCCAGAAGCCGCGCCACGGTGCGGCACGCCTCCTCGTGCCGCGACAAGCCCGGCCCGGCGACGATCACCGTGCAGGCGTCCAGCCCCGGAAACCCCGCGGCCAGCGCCTGCGGCGCGATCACCCCCCGCGGCGCGTCCAGCGTATGGCACATCGCCTCGGGCACCCACGCCGCAACCGCGGCCGCGCTCTGCGGCGGCACCGCCAGCGATACCAGTCCGGCCCCGCTCCGCACCGCGCCGAGCGCCGCGAGCGCCGGCGCGCCCGGCGTTCCCGCCGCGCCGCCGATCACGGCGACATGACCGCACGCGCCCTTGTGGTCACCCCATCGCCGGCGCGGAAAGAACCGGGCGAGTTCCGGCAGGGCGATGCATTCGCACGGCGCGTCATCCGCGCCCCGGTCGCATAACGCGTCCGGCAAGCCGATGTCGGCCACGATCACATGGCCGAAGCGCTCCGCGCCGCACGGGTTGAGCAGCCCGCGTTTGGGGCGCGCGAAGGTGACGGTCACATCGGCTTGCGCCGCAACGCCCGCGGCTTCGCCGGTATCGCCATGCACGCCCGAAGGCACATCCGCGGCAATGATCGCCGCGTGCGCGCGCTGCCGGTTGATCCACCCGATCGCCCGCGCGGCCGCGCCGGCCGGCGCGCCGGCGCATCCCGTGCCCAGCACCCCGTCCACCACCACGCCGCCGCATGCGGAAGGCGCGGCGCCCCTGTCCACGTCCTCCGCCCATCCGCCGCACGCGGATTCCGAGGCTTCGGGCTCCGCCCACGGCACGCCCGCCGCGTCCATCGCCTCCCACGCCTCGCGGGCGACCCCGCGGAACCGCGCGGCCGGAGCGGTCAGGAGCACCCGCGTGCGGAACCCGGCCTCCCGCAACACGCGCGCGGCCACACAGGCATCGCCGCCGTTGTTCCCGTGGCCGGCCACCAGCACCGCCGTGCGCGTCCGCCGCCGTGCCGCCACGCGCGCCACCGCGCACGCCAGCGCCTCGCCGGCCCGGCGCATCAGCACCCGTTCCGGAATCCCCGCCTCGGTGACGGCATCGCGGTCCGCGGCGCGCATCTGATCCACCGTCAGGAATCGCATGCGGCCGCCCCCTTCCCCGCGCCGCTCTCCGGAACGGCGCCCAAGATCTGTTCGATCCGTTCCGCGGCCCGCCGCACAAACCGCCGCTTCGCCTCATACCGTCCGGGATAGAACGCGGCCTTGAAGCCGGCCAGCACCAGGCGTTGGAAAGCGCGGCGATCCAGTTCGCACGCCTCCGCCACCCGCAGCAGTTCGGTATTGATGTCCGTGCGGGAAACCAGCGTGTTGTCCGTGGCCACCGCCACCGACATGCCGTACGCGAGCATGCGCCGCACCGGATGCCTGCGCAGGTCGCCGCCCAGTTCGGGGATGGTTTGCAGATTGCTGGTCGGGCAGACTTCGATCGTCACCCGCATGGTCGCGATATACTCGGCCAACGACTCGGTGAAGGCCTGGCGGTCGGGAATCGACGGATCGCGGATCCGGTCGGCCGCGAACAGAAAGGTGCCGTGCCCGATCCGTTCGGCGTGACACCGGGCGATCGCCTCGTAGATCGACTCGGGGCCGTACGCCTCGCCCGCGTGCACGGTTTTGCGGATGAAGTGCCGGTGCGCCTCCTCATACGCCGCCACATGATGGCCGGCACGGTATCCCGCCTCTTCGCCGGCCAGATCGAACCCGGTGACCGGCACCCCCTCGCGATCGCGCGCCTTTACCGCCGCGCGCACCGCCTCCAGCGAGGCGATGGAGACCAACTCGTTGCGCGCCATGCCCGGCAGCACATCCAGCAGACGGTCATAATAGGTCCCCATGCCGCGCCCGAAATTGCGCATGGCGCAGCAGAGGATGGCCCACTCGAACGGGATATCCCCCTGCGCGCGCACGCTTTCCGACAAATTGTGCGCCCGCGCGGCCCGGGCCAGCCCGTCATGCACCGCCTTGAACGCCTGCACGCACCCCTCGCCCGTTTCCGCCAGCCGCTGTGGCGCGAACCGGACTTCGAGATACCGCACGCCTTGGGCAATGGCATCCTCCGCCATCTCGCAGGCCGCGCGCTCGAGCGCGTCGCGCCGGCGCAACACCGCACAGAGGTACTCAAACCCCTGCAGATAATCGGCCAGATCGCGGTAAACCGGTTTGAACACCAATTCGAGCAGCCCCGCCTCCTCATACGAAGGCAGCGTCACCCGCTGCTCGCGGGCCAGTTCGATCAGCGTCGCGATGCGCATGGAACCGTCCAGATGCGTATGCACATCGCTCTTGGGCAGAGCGCGGACCAGTTCGCGCGGGATCATCGCGCACCCTCCTCCCCCTCCGCGGCGGGTACCAGATCGGGCCGCCACTGGTTCAGGAAACAGACGGCGTACCCCCGGAAGAAAAGGGTGACGGGCAGCAGCAGCACCGCGTTGAGATAGGGCAGAATCAGCGGGATGAAGCCGATGCAGCAGGTCATCAGCCCGAAGGCGAGGATCGCGAACACGGCAACGCTCCAGCAAAACATGCCGCAGACCAGATAGCCGATCAGCGCGAACGGGTGGCGGTTGACGAGCGTGAGGACGATCCCCCAGGCACGGGCCGCGCCGCAGCCGCTCCAGTACATCAGCGGCACCACAAAGGCTTGGGTCAGGTGCGCCACGAGCTGGACCGCCATCAGGAGCAGGGCCAGACCGGTCACGCATCCGGCCACGGGCGGCAGCAGCGCGGGCTGCCAGATTCTGCCCGCATCAAGATACGGCTTGAGCACACGGGAATACGCCAGCGCCGCATGCAGCGCAAAGAGCGCCGCCGCGACCAGAAAAAAGAGGACGCGCCAGCCGAACAGCGCCCGCCCGCCGGAACGTGAGGCCAGCCAGCACGCGCGCACCGGCGCGTCCGGCCTGTACCAGCGGTGCAGAAACATGAAGTCCCCGCGCGAACGCACCCAGCACATCCAAAGCGCGAACAGCAGACCGAACAGAACGGCAAACCCCGCCCCCGCGAGTTTCGCGGGCTGTTCCGGCAACAGCAGCAGGGCGTCGATCAGCCGGTCGGCCTGCTGCTTGAACCCTCCGGCCGAGGCCTCGCCCACATGCTGCAGATTGACCGTGGACTGCGTGCCCAGGTACGCCAGCCACGCGCAGAAGCCGATGCTGAACCAGCGCACGGGATCGAACGGCCGGAAGAGCAGGGCCGTCATGCGCGCAAAGGCCTGCGACGCGGCCCGCGATGCGTAGGGCCGGCCCGCCGCCAACCCGCCCGTGCCGGTTCCGGGCATCGGCGGCACCGCCGCTTCCCCGCGCGGCGTCTCGAAAATCTCGCGCACCTGGCCCGCATTGCGCCATTCCGGACCGAACTCGGGCTGCCACACCAGATCGTACTCCGAGATCCTCCCGGTTTGCGCCAATCCGCTCAGCTCCGCGAAGGTCACCGGGCCGAACCGCTCTCCGCCCACCGCGTAATACCACTCGCTCCGCATCGGATCATCCTTTCCGCATCACCCGCAACACAACGATCCGGTCAGTTCGCTGACCGAACCCATCCCGTGCCGGCGGAGGTAGGTCTCCAATCCGTCGAGCACGCGCAGCGGCGTCGAGGGGTCGATGAAATTGGCGGTGCCGACCGCCACCGCGGTCGCGCCCGCGATCAAAAACTCAATCGCCTGCTCCGCGCCCATGATGCCGCCCATGGCCACGATCGGCACCGTGGCGGCCTGCGCGGCCTCCCACACCAGTTTGACCGCGACCGGATGGATGGCGGGGCCGGAAAGGCCGCCCACACGGTTGGCGAGCACCGGCTTGCGCGTTTCGATATCGATCACCATGGCGGGCAGGGTGTTGATCAGCGCCAGCGCGTCGGCGCCCGCCTCCTGCGCCGCGCGCGCGAACACCCGGATGTCCGGCACATTCGGCGCCAGTTTCGGGATCAGCGGCAGACGGGTCGCCCGGCGCACCGCGCCCACCAGGGCGGAGACCGCGCGCGGATCCGTGCCGAACGCGTTCCCGCCCTCCTTCACGTTCGGACAGGAGATGTTGAGTTCAAGCCCGGCGATGCCCTCGACCCCGGCCAGACGGCGGGCGACCTCCGCGTACTCCTCCACGCTCGTGCCCCAGACGTTGACGATCACCGGCACGCCGGTCTCGCGCAGAAACGGCATATACTCGCGCACGAACCCGTCCACACCCGGCCCCTGTAATCCGATCGCGTTCACCAGACCGCCCGGCACCTCCACATGCCGCGGCAACGCATTGCCCGGCCACGGCTGGAGCCGGATCCCCTTGACGGTGATCGCGCCGAGCCGGGTCACATCCATCAGCCCGGCATACTCTCTGCCGTATCCGAACGTGCCGGAAGCCACCGTCACCGGATTTTGCATCCGGATCCCGCCGAGATTGACACGCAAATCCAAGTCCCGCATCCCTGCCCCAACTTTCCCGGTCATGACCAGATGATCTCACGCGCCTCAAAGATCGGCCCGTCGTGACAGACTCGTCCGATCCACTCCGAGCCGTCGGGCCGCCGCAGGGACTGCACGCACGCCAGACAGGCCCCCACCCCGCACACCATGCGCTTGTCCAGCGAGAGCCAGGCGCGGCACCCGGCCGCGAGGGCGCGCTCGCCCACCGCGCGCAGCATGCCGTCCGGTCCGCACGCGAACAGCTCCGGCCGCGTCTCCGCACCGCGCATCGCCTCCAGCTCGCTGTCCAGCAGGTCTGTCACCAGCCCCCGCTCGCCGCGCGAACCGTCCTGCGTGGCCACCCGCACCCGCCACCCCAACTCCGTGAACGTCTCCATGGCCAACACGTCATCCGCGCCCCGTCCGCCCGCGAGCACCACACCCCGGACAGGCAACCGTCCCGCCAGAAAGGCGAGCGGCGCCACACCGTACCCGCCCGCCACCAGCACCGGCACGCCCTGCGGCTCCAGCGGGAACCCGTTGCCCAGCGGACCGATGATCTGCACCCGCTCCCCCGGTTCGAGGCGGCTCAACTGTTCCGTGCCCCGGCCCACCGTTTTGTACAGCAACCGCAACACGCCCCCCTCCGCACCGTACAGGCTGAACGGACGGCGCAGCGCCGCGCTCTCCAGGTGCGGCACGCGCACGTGCACAAACTGTCCGGGCCGTGCCCCGTCCGCCACTTCGGGCGCCTCCACTTCCATCACCCAGGCTCCGGCCGTCAACGGGAACTGACGACGCACCCGGCCCCACACATCCACCATACCGGCTTCCCCTTTCCCGCATCCGTCCCGCGCGGGGGCGTCACCCGCACCCGCCGCGGCCGGGCGCGCTCATCCGTTTCCGCCCGCGGCCGGTTCGGTCTTCGGCCACATGGCCGGGGGCACGGGCGGCCCCTGCGGCGACAACTCATTCTGCGCCTCAATGTAATCCACGCGCGCGCGGACCCGTTTGATCTCGGCATTCACCGCCGCCGCCGTCTCCATCTGACCGCCCACCGTGAGTTTCTTCTGCACATCCTGGAGCTTTTTCACATATTTTTCCGTGGTGCCCACGATCTGCTCGGCCCGTTTGCGCCGGTTCTCCTCACGCAGCAGGAAGAACTTCTTCTGCAGGTCGACCAGTCCCGCGGGCTGCAGTACAAAATGTCGCTGCTGGATCGCGCGGTCGGCTTCAAAACGCCCGAGTTCGTCGCGCGCGCTCTCCCACCCCACATAATCGCCCGCGCGCTGGAACGCCTCCATGAGTTCCGTCAGCCCCTGCACGTACTGATCGGGCCACGCGGCCGCTTTGCGCACGGCATCTTTTTCCACCGCCGCCAGCTCGCCCTCGAACCCGCTCCGGAGTTGCGCGATCTCCTCCACGCGGCGCTGGTCCGGGCCGCCCAGCAGCATCGGGGCCGTTTCCGTCTCCGGCGTGCCCGCCAACTCGGCCGCCGCCACCACCGCCTCCGCGGCCAGGGCCGGAGGCGCGTTGCGCGCCTTGCGGATTTCGGCGTTCACCGCGGAGGCGAGATCCATGCGCCCCTCCTGCATAAACTTCCGCTGCATGTCCGTCAGGTCGTTGACATATTTTTTGCAGAGCGTCACCCATTTCCGGCTGTGCTGCAGCCGCTGATCCGAAAGCATCTGGCGATACTTGGTTTTCAGCGTGTTCAGTTCGGAAAGCCCCTCGGCGACGGCGTCGTTCATCTGCCGCGTCTCATCGAACCGCTTGCGTTCGGTCTGCGCCACATCCCACCCCTCGAAGTCGCCCGCCGTGCGGCAGCGCTCCATCAGGAGATCCAACTCGCGCACGTATTCGGCCGGCCAGACCCGCTGGAACTCCTCCTGCTGGGCATCGAGCTCCGCCAGCTGGCGCGCGTACTCGCGCTGCTTCTGCGCCAGCGCGTCCGGCTGGGGCATCGGCTCGGCCTCCCCGGAAAGAGAGGCCTCCTCCGGCGCGGCCGCGAAA
Organism: Kiritimatiellia bacterium; assembly: GCA_034003585.1. GTDB lineage: Bacteria > Verrucomicrobiota > Kiritimatiellia > RFP12 > UBA1067 > JAPXSY01. The sequence goes on along the minus strand of JAVEYH010000027.1, from coordinate 11,186 downwards.
TACACGTTCCATCCCGGCGGGGTCCCGAGCCAAAGCCGGGCGTAGGCCTGCAGCGGCGCGCCCGCCAGACTGCGCTCATACACCCACCGGGCCGGCCGGTAAAAGCCGCGCGCCAGCGTGCCGAAGGACCGGCCGGCCCGCGTCGCGGCCACCGGCAGGCTCAGCAGATACAGCGCCACCATCCCGAGGGTGATCGCGCAGGCGATCCTCAGATTGACCGCCGCGGCATGCATCCGGATCGCCCGCCGGATCCGCAACACGTCCGGGTGATCGGGCGCGACTTCGCGCAGCAGGGTCCCGCAGAGACGTGCCGCGGAATCCCACTCGCGCTGCTTCAGCGCACGCTGCGCGCGCTGCAGATCGCGCGACAGAACGCGCTCGGGCATCTGCCGCAGCTCGTTTTCGAACCCCTGGCGATCCTCCGCCAGCTCGCGGTACTGCCGGATGAACTCTTCGGCACGTTCAAAATTCTCGGCGCGGATCTCGATCGGGATCTGCTCTTTCAACTGATCGCGCCGGCGGATCTTTTTCTCAGCCAGAGCGCGCAGTTCGGTCGCCTCCTGCAGATAGGCGCGGCCGGAGGGCCCCGCGGGTTCGAACCCGTGCACACGTCCGGCATAGGCGATGACACGGTCGAAACGCTGCTGCGCGTCCGCCTCGCGCATTTTCCGGAGCAGATGCAGCACCGATTCGTACGCCCGCGCGTCCGCGCCGCAGGTGCCGCAATATTGCACGCCCACGAACGTGTCAGCCCCGCATTCGAGACAAGCCTCTGACCCGTCCCACCCGCATTCGGCGCAGAATTTGATCGCCAGCGGATTGACGGCGTCGCACCATTTGCAGCGCCAGGTGGTCTTGACCGTAGGCGTCTCGATGTGCGTCTTGGTCTGCACCTGGTGCAACGCCGTGTTGAAGGCCGCGGCCGATTCCCACCGCTGCTCTTTGTCGGTGGCGAGCGCCTTGACCGCCACATCCCGCAGCGGCACGGGAATGTCCTGTTCGCGGAAGTAGCGCGGGTTCTGACCGGTCAGGACGAAGTAGAGCAACGCGCCCAGACCGTACACGTCGGCACGCTCGTCCGACTGGCTCGCGTCGGACTCCTGTTCGGGCGCGCCGTAACCCAGCGACAGCAGCTTCTCGCCGGGGACCGTGAGTTTGGCCTCCTCTTTGCTCATGAGGCGCGCCAACCCGAAATCGACGATCTTGGGCTCGCCGCTCTTGTCCATGAGGATGTTGCTGGGCTTGAGATCGCGGTGGATCACGCCGCTGGCGTGCGCGTACGCCACGGCGCGCCCGACTTTCAGCACCAGTTCGATCGCCTCGTCAACCGACAACTGTCCGTGTTGCGACACATACTGGTCGAGGGTCAGCGGCGGGTTGGGCTGCAGCAGTCCGCCCGGAGGCGCCTCGCTCACCACACCCGGCCGATCCGGCCCGGCGATGTATTCCATCACGATGAACGGGCCGTCCTCATCCTCGCCCAGCGCGTAGATGTGCACAATATGGACGTGGCTCAGCACCGCCACCGCGCGGGCCTCGTGCAGAAACCGCTGGCGCAGCGTCGGGATGGACTGGGCCTGATGGTTCAGCCGCTTGATTGCGACGAAGCGCCCCAGCCGGCGGTCGCGCGCCAGATACACGACGCCCATGCCGCCGTTGCCGATTTTGCTGTAGATCGTGTATTGGTCAAACAGCCTGTCGTTGCCGGGCTCCTCATACTCGGACGTCCCCTCACCGGGTGCGACGCGCACGGTCTGCGTCCCGTCTTGCGCGGGCGCGGTCAGACGTTCGGTCGGCGGAACCTGAATTCGGGCTGTGTTTTCCGGCTGCACAAATCTCTCCAACCGCATCCGCGCTCCGGAGGCCCGTCAGAAACGGCGTCCGGCATCGGCGGATCGGATTGGCCATGAGTATACGGCCTTGCGGTCCCATGCGTCAATTCGTGTGTCCCGCCCGCTCGAAAACGAGGAAGCAGGCGTCATGAGGCCCCAGAAACAGCGGTGCCGTCACCCGTCCGTCAGCGGCCCGTGACGCGCCCTGCACCACCAGGTCGGTTTCGCCGCTCACCGGATCCCAGCGCAACGGCACCCCCGCACCCGTGTCGCGGAAGGTGCAGAGCGCCGGGCCGGCCTCGGACGTGTCATTCACCACGAAGTAGATTTCGCGCTCCGGCGTCCTGCGGTGCAGAAAAGAGAGGCGCATGCCCGCCTTCTCGCTCCGCCAGAGCAGGTCGGGCCGCGGCGCGTCCGGCGCGCCGGGCCGCAATGGGCGGCATCCTGCGGGCATCGTCCCCGCCGCGGCCGCACCCGCCGCGCCGCCGGGCTCTTCCACCAGCCACACGGCCACCCCGCGCGCCGCGATCTGCCCGATCCGCCGTCGCGCCGCCTCCCGGCCCACCACACCGGCCGGGACCGCCAGCGCGTCATACGCGCGCTCCGATTCAAAGCGGATCCGGCCCTGACTGACTGTGGCCCGTTCCATCAGGGCCGGCGCGGCGTAGTCACAGGCGTACCCCTCCAAGACCGGCGCACCGCCTTCCGTCCAGACCAGGAAATCGGCGACCGGCTCGCCGTGCTGCAACAACACCTGGCACCGCCGCACCGTGTCGCATCCGTCCCGCAGCGAGCGGAACGCGGCGTCTTCGCCCGGCAAACCCCCGGACGGCACCAGCAGCAACCGTGTGGCCCCTTCGGCCAGAAGGCGGTCCGCCTCCGGTTTCCATCGGAAAGGCAACAGGGTTGCGGCAGGCGTTTCCGCCAGATCGTCCAGCGGCAGACGGCCGATCACGTAACGCCGCCCGAGCGCGCGCGCCGCTCCTGCCGTGCGCCGGTTCACCCCGGCCGCAGCCGCGTCTCGCGAAACCGGGAACATCGGGCGGCGGAAACGCACCGGCACCTCCTCCGGATCGACCGGCACGGCGTCGATCGCGATCCCCGCCTCCAATCCCGCCTCATGCACCAGCTCATCGGCGTGCCGGGCGAAATTTTCGCGCCACGCCTGTTTGACACTCTGGTCCAGTTGCCGCCGGACATACCGCGCGGTCTCCTCCCCGCCCACCGGCACCCCCGCCAACACGGGCAGAAACCGCATGAGGTTCAGGCCGCTGTTCCGGAGGAAACGCTCCGGCAAATCGGCGGGCCACACCACCTGGCCGCGCGGCGGCCCGGTGAACTGGTACCAGAGCAACGTGGTGCCGTACGCCTGCGGCAAGCGGCTCTGGCAGGCCGAGAGCACCCGGTTCACATGGCGGGAAAACCCGTTGCCCGCATATCCGTCGGTGAGGGGCGGCGTCATCTCCCGCAACGCGAACCGGAAAACGCGCCACACCCCCGTTGTCGGCAACGCCGCGCGCGTCAGATCGACCATCTCGTGCGGCTGCACCGCTCCGGTCCGGTCCGCGGGCACCGCCCAGACCGCGAACGCGCCGCTCTCCCGCGCATCCCGGTCCGGCGCGTTCGTCACCCCCTGCGGCGCGGGGATCTCTTCCGTCCAGGCCAAGCCGCGCGCGCGCCGTCCGCCGCCGTCCCAGGCGAACGGGTAATCGCGGAACCCTAATTCCAGGTCCAGCCTGCGGCAGGTCTCCGCAAGTCCTTCGAGGGTCGGCCATACCTCTTCCTCCGGACCCTCCACAACCGCCAGCACACTGCCGAACCCGAGCGCCTGCGCCCGTTCAAGCTGCCGGACAGTCTCCGCGTAATTCGTGCGCGAGGCGCGGAAGGTCAGCTCCACCCCGGGCCGCGTCCCATCCGCGCGCGGCGTGCGGAACCGCGCGGCCAGGTCCGAGCCGCAGACCCGCGGCGCGGACCCGAGCAGAATCCCCAGCACGCCCCCCACGATCCCCGCTGTGTAAACTGAAGTCACAGGCGCAGCATACCATACCCGGGCACTCCCGACCAATCGGATTACGAGACGGAAGGCGTGTTGAAGGAGTGGCACGCGATGCGGAAAGGATCCGACGCCTCTTTCCTGAAGACCTGTCCCTTTGCGGGAGAATGGAAAGTTTTCCGTTTTTTTGATTGAAATGGGCCTTGTGCCGCGGCCCCTTTCCCCTGTAAGCTACATTCCGGAACGTGTGATTGCTCATGGAACGGAGGTCTCATGAAAAGGTGTCTGACCCTCGCCAGCCTCGTCTGCGCCGGCACGCTTGCCGCGCAGACCGCCTACACCCCGGACTGGGAGTCCCTCGACAAGCGTCCCGTGCCGCAATGGTGGTGCGACGCCAAATTCGGCATCTTCATCCACTGGGGCCTGTACGCGGTCCCGGCGTACGCGCCCACCGACGCCGCCAACGTGTACGCCAAATATTCGGAGCACTATGACAACCGGATGCGGCACCACAATCCGGCGTTCACCTCCTTTCACGCGCGGGTGTACGGCCCGCAGGTCGCCTACGCCGATTTCGCCGCGCGCTTCCGCGCCGAACACTTCCGGCCGGAGCAGTGGGCCGCGCTGTTCAAGAAATCCGGGGCGCGGTATGTGGTGCTGACCTCGAAGCACCATGACGGGTACGCGCTCTGGCCGAGCGACTACAGCCCGCGCTGGAACAGCCAGGTGCTCGGGCCGCACCGCGACCTGGCGGGCGAGCTGTCCGCTGCCGTCAAAGCCGCAGGCCTCCGCATGGGGTTCTACTACTCCCTGCTGGAATGGGGCAACCCGCTCTACACCAAGGAGACCATCGGGCGCTGGGCCGCCGAGATGAACCTGCCGCAGATGAAGGAGCTGGTCACGCGCTACCGGCCGGACATCGTCTGGACGGACGGCGAATGGGACTTCACCGACGCGGAGTTGCGCAGCCCCGATTTCCTCGCCTGGCTTTACAACGAGTCCCCGGTCCGGGAGAGCGTGGTAGTCAATGACCGCTGGGGCAAAAAGCTCCGCAGCAGGCACGGCGGCCACTACACGACCGAATACAGCCACGGCAGTAACGAGGCCAACGAGGAGCAACCGGTGGTCCACCCGTGGGAGGAGTGCCGCGGCATCGGCGGATCGTTCGGCTTCAACCGGTTCGAGACCACCGAACACTACATGACCTCCGCGCAGTGCGTCGAGACCCTGATCGAAAAGGTCAGCCGCGGCGGCAACCTGCTGCTCAATATCGGACCGCAGGCGGACGGCCTGATCCCGGTGATCATGGAGGAGCGTCTGCTGGACATGGGCAAATGGCTGACCGTGAACGGCGAGGCGATCTACGGGACCACGGCCTGGCGGCACCGGCCCAAAGACATGGGGAAGAACCACATCTACTTCACGCAAAAGCCGGACGCGCTCTACGTCCTGTGCACACGCTGGCCGCAGCAACCCATCACGGTCTCGCCCGTGTCCGGCGCCGCAGGGGTCACAATGCTCGGCAGCGACGCCCCGGCCGCCTTCACCTGCGCGGGCGACACGCTCACCTTCCGGCCTCCCGCGCTCAACCCCGGCACCGTCCCGTGCGAACACGCCTGGGTCTTCAAAATCGCGCTCCCCCGGTAACGTTCCGGCGCTCCCTCCCCCATGCCCTTTCCCTCCCCCGCCCTGATCTTCCCGCTCCTGCTGACCGCCTGTGTCCTGCGCGCGGGGATCCCCGAAACGCGGAAACGGCTCGCCGCGATCCGGCCGGAGGCGGTCGGCGACGCGGTGCGCGACATGGCGCGGCGCTGGCCGGAACGGTGCGGCGCGATGGCGGACGCGCCTTGGCTCGCCGCGCTCGGCGCCGACCGGAACCGTCTGCTGCAGCGGCTGGACAGCGGGGACGCGGCCGCGGCCGCGGAGGCGGACGCGCTGGCCGTCCGCGTGCGCGAGGCCCTGCTCTCCCTGCCCCTGCTCGACGCCGGACGTCTGCTGGCCGTACGCGCCAACCGGCTGCTGCTCCCGCCCAACTGGGCGAACCTCCATGAGGTGAACCGCAAGGGCTTCCGCGGCGAACTGGTCATGCTCTCCGACCTGCGCGCCGCCGTGCCCACCCTCACGCCCCTGTGGCAACCCTCCCTCCCCGAGGCGTATGTCGGCGAGCTGTGCCTGCACTGGGACGCGCGCCGGCTGATGTTCACCTCGAACAACAGCAACGGCCTCTACCGCGTTTACGAAATGGCGCCCGACCGTCCTGGCGTGTCACCGCGCGAGATCCTGCAGATCGACGAGCCTGACGTGGACAACTACACCGGTTGCTGGCTGGCGGACGACGCCGTGCTCTTCCTCTCCACCGCCACCATGATCGGCGTGCCGTGCGTCCGGGGCTCCTCGCACATCGCGCACCTCTACCGGCTCGATCCGGACCGGGGCGCGATCCGGCGGCTCACCTTCGATCAGGAGCACAACTGGTGCCCCACGATGTTGCCCGACGGCCGCGTCCTCTACCTCCGCTGGGAATACAGCGACATCCCCCATTTCGTGGCGCGCATCCTCTTCGCCATGAATCCGGACGGCACCGGCCAGCGCGAGTATTACGGCAGCAATTCCTACTGGCCCAACTCGATGTTCTTCGCCCGGCCGATTCCCGGCGAACCGCCCCGGTTCACGGCCGTGGTGAGTGGGCATCACGATTGCGCCCGCATGGGTGAGCTGATCGTGTTCGACCCGGCCCGCGGACGGCGGGAAGCGGAAGGAGCCGTGCAGCGGATCCCCGGCCGCGGGCAACCGGTCCGCGCGGTGATCGCTGACCGCCTGGTCAGCGATTCCTGGCCGAAATACCTGCATCCGACACCGCTCGGCGGCCCGTACATTCTGACCGCCTGCCAGCCTGATGCGCGCAAACCCTGGGGGATCTATCTGGCGGACCGTTTCGACAATCTCACGCTGATATGCGAAGATCCGCGGCTACAGCTTGTCGAACCCGTCCTGTGGCAGCCGGCCCCGCGCCCGCCGGTCATTCCCTCCCCTGTCGCGCCCGGCCAACCCGCGCGCGTCAAAATGGTGGACGTGTATGAGGGGCCCGGCCTTGCCGGCGTGCCGCGCGGCACGGTCAAGGCGCTGCGCGTCTTCTCCTACGCCTTCTCTTACCGCGGCATGGGCGGACAGTTCGACCGGGTCGGCCTCGACGGCCCCTGGGACGTGCGGCGTATCCTCGGGACGGTTCCGGTGGCCGAAGACGGTTCGGCCTATTTCGAGGTGCCGGCCAACACGCCGGTGGCCTTTCAGCCTCTCGACGCCCAGGGCCGCGCGCTGCAGCTCATGCGAAGCTGGATCACCGTCATGCCGGGCGAACTGCAATCCTGCTCCGGCTGCCATGAACCGCAGAACGCCACCGCCGGACGCCGCGCGCGCCTGACCGCCCTGCAGCGTCCCCCCGAGCCGATCCGGACCTGGTACGGTCCGGCCCGCGGCTTCTCCTTCAATCGCGAGGTCCAGCCTGTGCTGAACCGCCTGTGCGTCACCTGCCACGACGGCAAAACTCCCGGCCGCCCTGATTTCACGGCCCGTGCCGGCAAACCCTTCCCCCCGGCCTACCTCGCCCTGCGCCCGTTTGTGCGCGGCCATACCATCGAGAGCGACATGCACCTGCTGACGCCGTGCGAGTTCCACGCCTCGACCTGTGAACTCGTGCGGCTGCTCGGGAACGGCCACCACGGTGTCCGCCCCGATGCGGAGGCGTGGGACCGCCTGATCACCTGGATTGACCTCAACACGCCCGCCCACGGCACCTGGACCGAGATCACGGGCGAGGCGCGCGTGGCCCCGTGGGCCGCGCGCCGACGCGAGCTGAACCGCCGTTACGCGGGGGTGGACGACGACCCCGAGGACACCGCTCTCCGCACCGTGTCCCGGGACGTTGCTCCGCGCCAAGGCTTGCCGGACAGCACGTCCCCGGCCGCACCGGCTCCGGCCTCCCGGCCCGCGCCGCCGGTCCTGGCAATCGAACCCGGCGACCGCGGCGGCGTGACCACCCTCGATCTCGGAAAGGGCGCGGTCCTCTCCTTTGTGCGCGTGCCCGCCGGATCGATCACCCCTGCCGGGAAAGGACGTATCCGTTTCGCGCGCCCTTTCCGTATCGGGGCGCACGAGGTCCGCAACCGCGACTTCGCCTGTTTCGACCCCGCGCATGACAGCCGGATCGAGACCGGCGATTTCCTCCAATTCAGCGAGGAGGAGCGGGGCTTCCCCTGCAACCTTCCCGACCAGCCGGTCTGCCGCATCCCGCGCGAACGGGCCGAGGCGTTCTGTGCCTGGCTCAGCGCGCGGACCGGCCTGCGATGCCGCCTTCCCGCGGCCGCCGAATGGGAGTGGGCCGCCCGCGCGGGCAGCGCGGAACCCTCGCCGTGGGGCGCGGACACCAACGATTTCGCGGCGGTCGCCAACCTCGCCGACCAAACCTTCCGCACCGTGCTCAAACTGGGCTGGGGCCTGCCCGCGGGCGCGATCCCGCCCTACCGCCCGGCCGCCGCCCAGGTTCGGGACGGCCATCGCGTCGCGGCCCCGGCCGGATCCTTCCGGCCCAACGCCTGGGGCCTGTTCGACGCGCTGGGCAATGTCTGGGAGTGGTGCGGCGACCGGACCGCGGACAACCGGGCGGTCGCCTGCGGCGGTTCCTGGTCCTGCCGGCCGCAACACGCGCGTTTCGACGCGCGCGTCGCCTACCCCGCCTGGCAGCCGGTTTACGATGTCGGGTTCCGGGTGCTCATCGAAGACGCGGCGCCGTGCCCCGTTTCCCCGTAACCCGCAACACAGGAGAGAAACCATGTTCCCCTTCACTTACCGGAATCCCACGCAAATCACCTTCGGCAACGGCAGCCGGAAACAGACTGGTGCGGAACTGGCCGCGGCCGGCATGCGCCGTGTGCTGCTCGTGTACGGCCAAGGGAGTATCCGGCGCAACGGTGTCTATGCGGATGTCACGGGCTCGCTCGCCGGTGCGGGAATCGCCTGGACCGAGTGGCCGGGAGTCAGCCCAAATCCGCTGCTCTCGCATGTCCGCGAGGGGATCGCCCTCGCGCGCCAGGCGCGTGTCGACGGCGTGCTCGCGGTGGGCGGCGGCAGCGTGATTGACGCGGCCAAAGCCATTGCCCTCGGCGTTCCCGCGGCAGAGGAGGTCTGGTCTTTCTACATGGGTGAGGCGGCGCCACAGACCGCCCTGCCGCTGGCTACAGTCCTGACCCTGCCCGCAACCGGTTCGGAAATGAACGGCGGAACGGTGATCACCCATGACGGGACACGTGAAAAACGCGCGGTCATCCACCCCCTGCTGCATCCGAAAGTCTCGCTGCTCGACCCCGAAACCACCCTCACCGTGCCGCCCGACTATGTGGCCTACTCCGCTTCGGACGCGATCTCCCACAGCCTGGAGAGCTACCTGACACGCGCGGCCGCGTTCCTGCCCGTGCAGGACGGGTACGCGGAGGGAATCATCCGCGCCATCATGGCCGCGACCGGGCGGATTCTCGAGGCGCCCGGCGACCTCGAGGCGCGCGGCGCCATGATGTGGGCCGCAACGCTGTCGTGGAATTTCCTGGGCTCGTGCGGCATCGGGCCCTGGGGCACGCCCGCGCACATGCTCGAACACCCGCTCAGCGGCCTGCACCAGATCGCCCACGGTGCCGGACTGGCCGTCACCGGGCCCGCGTGGATGACGTGGGAGCGCCGCCGCCGCACCGACCGTCTGGCCGCCTTCGCCCGGCGCATCATGGAGGTGCGCGACCCCGACGAGGCTACGGCCGCCGCCGAGGGCATCGACCGGTTCCGCAACTGGCTCGGCCAAATCGGCAACCCCGTGACATTGCGCGACTGCGGTATCGGCGTAGCAGACCTGCCCGAGCTGGCGCGCCATGCGGAAACCCTCGGCCGCGCCTGGGGTTGCGGCCCGGAATACACCGCATCCACCTGCGAAGAGATCCTGCGGCTGGCGCTGTGAGCCGTGCCACCGCATACAAAGCACCCTCGACAGACCGGAGAAAAAAAGCGAGACTGTTTCCCGTCAACGCCGGCGGACAGGACCTGCGCCCGTCCGAAGCGCAGGGGTCGGCGGCCGCTGACGTGACGTCTCAAACCAACCGAGAACGCGTACCCGTATGAGTGATCAAGAGATCCGTTTCTTCTTTCTGCTGTTCGCGGTTTTCGCCGCGCTGTTCGGCGCCTGCGTCGGCAGCTTCCTCAACGTCTGCATCCACCGCATCCCGCGCGACGAATCGGTGGTGACCCCGCGGTCGCACTGCCCGCACTGCGACACGCTGATCCCCTGGTATCTCAACATCCCGGTGGCGAGCTGGCTCTGCCTGCGGGGCCGGTGCGCGTCATGCAAAGGCCCGATCGCGTTCCGGTACACGCTGGTGGAACTCCTCACCGCCGCGCTCTTTCTCGCGGTCTTTCTGAAATGGGCGGCCCCCGCGGCGCTGGGCATGCCGGCGATCGCCCATCCCGCGGCGATCCCGGTCTACTGGCTGTTCCTCGCCGGGCTGGTGCTCGGCACCTTCGTGGACTTCGAGCATTTCATCCTCCCCGACTCGGTCACGATCGGCGGGATGGCGGCGGGACCGCTCCTCAGCGCGCTGGTGCCGGCACTGCACGGCCGCGCGGTGTGGTGGCAGGGGCTCGCCCTCTCGCTCCTCGGCCTGGCCGTGGGATTCGGGCTGCTCTACGCGGTGGCGTGGATCGGCGGCCGGGTTTTCAAGAAAGAGGCGATGGGCTTCGGCGACGTCAAGCTGATGGGCGCGATCGGCGCGTTTCTCGGCTGGCAGGCGGTCCTGTTCACAGTCTTCGTCTCCTCCCTGCTGGGCAGCGTCTGCGGCCTGCTGATGATCGCCTTCGGCGGCGTGAAGCTGCAGAGCCGCATCCCGTTCGGCCCCTACCTCTCGGCCGCGGCCCTGATCTGGGTTTTCTGGGGGGAAGCCCTCTTCGGCGCCTACCTCCGGCTGATGCGGGGATGAGCGGGGGAGAACGTTCAGCGCGCAACGTTCACGTTACCGATTATTGCGGGACGATCGCGCAGATCATCGGTTTGCTTACCTGTGCAAAAATGGTTTTGTGCGTCCCGAACCTGTGCCAACTCTTCACTCCTCCTTCCTCACTCTTCCTTTCTTTTCCTCCCCGTTTCCGGGCAGGTCGCGCCAGATTGGATCGCGGCGCGGCGGACGAAGCCGTCGCCACCATTCGGCGGCGGCCGGGTCCGCGGCTTCGCGGTCGGACTCGAACGGATTCTCCGTGTCGAACACCTCCCGGAAGGTCTCTTCGATCTGTTCCGGATCCTCGCCGGCCTCGATCCGCGCCATGGCCTCCCG
>JAVEYH010000026.1:0-32921 GCA_034003585.1 Kiritimatiellia bacterium | reverse complement strand
GGCACACGCCCGCCACACACAAGAAGTTCTGGAAAACAAAATTCGCGAACAACGTGCGGCGTGACCGGGAGGCCCTGCGGCGGTTGTGGCGGGCCGGCTGGCGGACCCTGGTGGTGTGGGAGTGCGAGACCCGGGATCCGGAGCGGCTCCGTAGCGTGCTGACGGCATTCCTGCAGCCAGCGGTCCGCGCGCCGGATTACGGACTGGAGGCGCGTCACGCGCTGTACGGCATGGTGGCCGAACCGCAGGCGGATGGCCGACCGGGTTACCGCCCGGCGCGGCCGGCCGCGCGGGCCGGTTCAACTGCTGTAGAACCGTTTCGCCAGCGGACCAAACGCCAGCGATAGCGCCGTGAGGCAGAGGGCCGGCGGAACGCCGCCGCTTCCGGTCGCGGCGCAGAAACAGGCCTGCACGAGCAGCAGATTGCGGATATGCCGCCCCACGAGTTCGGGGACCGGAAGAACCGGATGCAGCGGTCCGCCTGTCAGCCAGGCCTGAAGCAGGGCGAGGGTCATCAGAAAAACCCCGAGGGCCGGGGCGATGCCGCTGCCGATCCGGCCCTGCGCGGCCATCACCGCGAGCAGCGCCGGCAGTGTGACGCAGAGCGCGAGCAGCGGTTGCCAGCGGATGGAGGGGTGCCGGACGGCATCCGGCTCCGCCTCGCGCAGGGCCAGGGCGGAGAAGGCGGCCACATGGAGCGACAGCCCGGCCGCGGCAAAAAGCACGGGCAGGCGGGGAACGCCGGGCTGCGTCCACAATCCGGGGCAGGCGGTGATTGCGCCCAGCAAGAGACTCAGGCCCCGGCAGAGCCCCATGGCCAGGAAACCGGCCGCGGGGATACGGCGCAGCACGGCGTTATAGAGTACGATCAGGACGGCCAGCGCGGCGGCGGTCAGCAAAGCGGCGCGTCCGGCCGCGGCCGCGAGGTTCAGGCCGGAGAGCGCGGCGGCGATAGCGGCCATCCGCGCCTGCGGCACCGTGATCTCCCCTGCGGGCAGTGGGCGTTCCGGCCGTTCGCGCACATCTTCCGCGAGATCAAGCAGGTCATTGAGGATCAGGCCGAACAGGTAGAGGCAGAACGAGGCGCCCGCCGCCGCGAGCAACGGCAACAGGTGTTGCCGCGTCAGGCCCGTTCCGGCGGCCAGCAGGAAGCCGGCCACCGGATCGCCGGGAACGGTGAGCAGGTTGGGCAGCCGGAACAGCCGGAACCACGGGAGCAGATTTCGGACCGCGTTCATCCGGCGCGGAACCTCACTTCACGATCGGCGTGATCACCATGTTCCGGTAATCGACGTCCGTGTGGTCGCCCTGGAGATAGATCGGGCCGGGCCGGAACTCATCCGAGGTCATGGCGCCTCCGGTGCATCCGAGGACCGGCTGGTTGTCGATGATCGTCTTGCCGTTCAGGATCACGGTCAGGTGGCGGTCCGCCAGCGTGATGTCGAACGTCTGCCATTCGCCGGCCGGTTTTTCCGCGGCGACCGCAGGCGTGATGCGGCTGTAGAGCGCGCCCATGTTGTGCGAATCCACGGGGCGGCCGCAGGTTTCGGCCACCTGCACCTCATAGATGCCACGCAGATAGATGCCGCTGTTGCCACCCTTGGGCACGCGGACCTCGGTCTTGAGGTTGAAGTCCTCGAATTCGGCTTCGGTGCGGAGGTTGGTGCCGTGGCGGTTCTTGCCGTCCGGACCCGCGACCCGGTTGCTCAGGACGCCGTCCTTGACGCTCCAGCAGTTGGGGGCCTTCTCATTCATGATTTTCCATCCCGACAGATCGTTGCGCCCGAGGAGCGCGACGGGCGCGCCGAAGCGGAGCTTGGACAGGTCCGGGCGGGGCGGCAGGTCTGGGATCCTGACGCCGGTGAATTCCGCGCGGGAGAGTTCCTTGCCGTTCTCGTCCGCCGTGCGGGTCTGCAGCGACAGCGCGTTGCCCTCACGCCGGGCGGTGATCGTCTCGACGTGCTGGACCTCCTTGCCCTCTTTTTTGCGGTTGTGTTTGCGGGTAAGGAGCAGCGCGCCGTTTTCCACACGGGTTCCGGTAACCGGCACCACACTGCCGCCGCCCCAGAGGATCGAGCCTTTCAACGCGCCGCAGGCGAGTTGTTCGACGCCCAGCCAGCCGGCCCGGTTCCCGGGGATCGTCAGGGCCCAGCGTCCGACATACGGGTTGGCGGCGGCGCAACAGGCGTCCGCAGCGGACAGAGCCGAAACGCAACACAGAACACCTGCGCTCAGAAGCATACGCAGCCGGGAGAAAGAGAGTAATGTTTTCATAGGGTTCGTATCTTCCCGTTTTCATCCCGCGAACGCAAGATCGAATCGCGGGGCCGCGCATCCATTGACATTCCGCGCCTTTCCCCCTACACTCCCCTCCATCCGGGTAGGCGTATTTTTCACGCGGACCCTCTTCCGGAGGGGGAGGGGTAAGGAAGGACCCCGGGAGCCGACGGACGGACAGACCAGGAAAGGAGCATGGCATGGGAACGCTTCTCTATGTGCAGGCATCCCCGCGGACGGGGCGGTCGCATTCGCGGAAAGTCGCGGACGAGTTTGTCCGGGCATACCGGCAAACGCACCCGGCGGATGAGATTGTGACGATCGACCTGTTCAAGGCGGATCTGCCGGCTCTGGATGAGGAGACGGTTCAGGCAAAATACGATATCCTGCACGGCCGGGCTTTTTCCGCGGCGACAGCCGCGCGCTGGAAAGCGGTCGAAGTGGTCATCGACCGTTTCCGCACCGCGGACAAGATTCTGTTCGCGGTGCCGATGTGGAATTTCAGCATCCCGTACCGGCTGAAACAGTATTTGGACCTCATCACCCAACCGGGGTACACCTTCACGGTGGTTCCCGGAGAGGGCTACCGCGGTCTGGTGACCGGCAAACCGGCCTGTGCGGTGTATGCCCGCGGCGGCGAGTATGCCAAAGGGACGCCGGCCGAAGCGTTTGACCGCCAGACGCGCGATCTGGAACAGGCGTTGCGCTTCATCGGGTTCACGGATCTGCGTTCAATCGTCATCGAGCCGACGCTCGCCGCCGAGGCGGTTGCCGCGCCGCGCGAGGCTTCCGCACTTGCCGTTGCCCGCGACATGGCCGCCGTCTTCTGAGCGGGTGCCGGAGCGCGCTGCCGCGCGCTCCGGGAAGGGCGCAGACGGGAGCGGTCCCGAAAAAAACGCATTTCTAATCCGAGCGTGCTTGACAAGCCTCCCAAACAAGCGTAATAGGAGGCCGCAAAGAGGGCACCCTGCGTTGTGCTGTGACGCGACGAGGGTTACAAGCCTGTTTTGTTTAGGAGTTTGCTGTGTACGGTGTGCCTGAGCACGCGATGCAGTTGAGCTTTCACCTGGACGACCAGGAAGAGGAACCTCCACAAGGAGTGCCGCCTCTTTTTTCTTTATCTGCCCCACTTGCGGACAGAAAACCGGGCATGACGCGCCTTCCCGAACCGCCGGTCAAAAGCCGGGGAATCCGGATGAGCCCGTGTTGCCGCGCGTTTCGTAACCGGTTCTTTGCCGATGTGACGGATCTCCAGTGGTCGGACTGGCGTTGGCAGATCCAGCACCGGATCCGGGATCTCGAAACCGTGCGCCGCATGATCCGCCTCACCACCGAGGAGGAGAAAGCGCTGGAGTTGGGCGGCAAGATGCTGCCGATGGCGGTCACGCCGCATTATATGGGGCTGATCTCGCCCGACGACCCGGATCAGGCCATCCGGCGAGCCATGATCCCCACGGTCTATGAGCTGCGGCGTTGTCCCGGCGAGTCGGAGGACCCGTTGGGTGAAGAGCACCAAAGTCCGATCCCCGGGCTGGTTCACCGGTACCCCGACCGGGTGCTGCTGTTGGCGACCGATTTCTGTTCGGCGTACTGCCGGTACTGCACGCGTTCCCGGGTGGTCGGGCACGGCGCGATCACGCCCGGCACCCGGCGGCTCAGGATGATCTTCGAGTATATCCGCGCGCGGCCGCAGATCCGCGACGTGCTGATTTCGGGCGGCGACCCGCTGACCCTGAGCGATGAGCGCCTCGAATTCATCCTCTCGAACCTGCGGGCGATCCCGCATGTCGAGATCCTCCGCCTCGGCACCAAGGTGCCCGCGGTCCTGCCGCAGCGTGTCACGCCGCGGCTCACGCGCATGCTGCGCAAATACCACCCGCTCTGGATGAGCCTGCATTTCACGCACCCCGACGAGTGCGGGTATGAGACCGGCAGGGCCTGCGCGATGCTGGCCGACGCCGGCATCCCGCTCGGCTCCCAGACGGTTCTGCTCCGGGGGATGAATGATGATCCCGGCGTGATGCGCCTCCTGATGCATAAGCTCATGAAGATGCGCGTCAAACCGTATTACCTCTATCAGTGCGACCCGATCACCGGTTCGGAGCATTTCCGCACGCCCGTTTCCAAAGGCGTAGAGATCCTCCGCAGCCTGCGCGGACACACCAGCGGGTATGCGGTGCCGACCTACGTGATCGACGCGCCGGGAGGGGGCGGCAAGATCCCGGTCGCGCCCGAATACACGGCGGGACGCGATGCCGCGGGCAACCTGTGCCTGACCAACTATGAGGGCGGCTCCTACCGGTACCCGGACTTAGGAGGGAGGAGTTAGGAGGGAGGAGTTGTTGCCTTACGTACCGGTAATGGCAATAAAAAAAGAGATTCTTTCACGTCCTCGTCCTCGTTTCTCGATACTATAACACAGGCCTTGCCCGCAACCCATGAAGTCAGAATTCAGGAGACAGAATACAGAATGAACTGCGTCGACATGAGTCGATCTTGTCGGTCTTCCCATTCTAAATTCTGAATTCTGGCTACTGCCTCCTTCTCAAACAACGTGTTTTTTATTGCTGGTGTTGATTTGTAAGGCACTAAACCCCTTTTGTGCGCGAAACCATCGCTGCCGGTCTCCGGCCGGCGGTCCGCAGAGGGACAGACCTGTATGCGCATTGGCCTGACATATGACCTCCGTTCGGACTACCTCGCCATGGGCATGTCCTTGGAGGAGACCGCCGAGTTTGACAAGGAGGAGACGATCGCCGGGATCGAGGACGCCCTGCGCGCGCTCGGGAACGCCACGGAGCGGATCGGCCACGCCCGCGCGCTGATCCGGCGGCTGGAGGCGGGGGAGCGCTGGGATCTGGTCTTCAACATCTGCGAAGGGCTGCGCGGCGTCGCGCGCGAGGCGCAGGTGCCGGCGATCCTCGAGCTCTACGGGGTGCCGTATGTCTTTTCCGATCCCCTCGTGCTTGCGCTGACCCTGCACAAGGGCATGACCAAGCGTGTGGTCCGGGATGCCGGCGTGCCGACCAGCGATTTCCTCGTCTACGAGACGGCGGAGGATCTCGCGGAACTGAGGTTTGGTGCGCCGTTCTTTGTGAAACCTGTGGCCGAAGGCACGGGAAAGGGGTGTTCCGCAAAATCGATCGTGCGCGAACGCGCCTCCTTGGCGGCGGTCTGTGACGGGCTGGTGGCGCGCTTCGGTCAGCCCGCGCTGATCGAACCGTATCTCCCGGGCCGTGAATTCACGGTCGGCATCACGGGCACGGGCCGTCAGGCGGCCGTGGTAGGCTCCATGGAGATCGTGCTGCTCTCGAATGCCGAAGCGGGCGTCTACTCGTTCGACAACAAGGGCAACTACGAGGATCGCGTGGTTTATCCCGCCGCCGATCCCGCGCGGGACCCGGTTGCGGCAACGGCGGAGCGCGTCGCGCTCGACGCCTGGCGCGCGCTGGGCTGCCGTGACGGAGGACGGGTGGATCTCCGCTGCGACGCGGCGGAGCAGCCTCTGTTTCTGGAGGTCAATCCGCTGGCGGGTCTGAACCCCAAGGATTCGGACCTGCCGATCCTCGCGCGCCAGTCCGGTATCGCGTACACCGCACTGATCGGACGCATTCTGGATTCGGCGGTTAAGCGGCGGGCGGGCGGATAACAGACCATAAGCGGACTTCGCGAAAAGGCGTGGTACTGGACAGGCCGCAACCGATCCCGTATACTGAATCACCATCAACCCCAAAAAAGGATGGACCGTATGCGTGTCAAAGCAAAAGAACCCGTTAAAAAAGTGGTGAAGGCCGTGGCGAAAGCCATGGGTAAACCGGCGCGAGCCACGATCCGGCGCGCCGCGCCCAAGACCCAACGCGTTCTGTTTAGCGTGCGGGCCGAAGTCGGCAGCAAGGTTTCCCTTGCGGGCAGTTTCAACAATTGGGACCCGACCGCCAAACTCATGGCGGATAAGAAGGGTGACGGGGTCTACACCGCAACCGTGTTGCTCGCGCCGGGAACATACGAATACAAGTTCGTGATTGACGGCACGTGGTGCGCGGATCCGGATTGCGCCGACTGGGTGCAGAATGACCACGGCACGCTCAACAGTGTGAAGCACGTCGGGTAAGCCGGCGCCCCGCTTCCCGGGGCACGCGGCGGGAGACGTATGGCGGACGCCAGAATACGTTGCGCCCTGACGCTGGGTGACGCCGCCGGCGTGGGCCCCGAACTCGTTCTGCGCGCGCTGGCGGATGAGGAACTCTCCCGGGCTTGCCAACTGCTCGTTTACGGGAACCGGGTTCTTCTGGACCGGGTGGCCGCCGCCAGCGGCATCCCTTTCCCCGCGCCGGTCAGAACCCTCGGTGCCGCAGAGGAGCCTTTGCCGCAGGACGGCCATGTGCTCTTCGACCTCCCCTTTCCCGAAGCCGACGTGATCACGCCCGGAACAGTTCAGGCCGCTTGCGGACGTCAGGCCTACGAATGGGTGCGCCGCGCAACCCTCGACATCACCCGCCACCAGACCGCGCACGCCCTGGTCACCGCCCCGCTCAACAAATCCGCCCTGCACGCCGCCGGTGTGCGGGCGGTCGGCCACACAGAGATCCTGAGCGAACTGACCATGACCCCGGACCCGCGCATGCTGTTTCATGCGCCGGCCTTCTGCGTCTGCCTGGCGACCATCCACGAGCCGCTGGCGCGCGTCCCCGGTCTGCTCACCGTTCCCGGGCTGCTCCGCACACTGCGCCTGACGCACGAGGCCTGCCGGGCGTTTGGCACACCCGCCCCGCGCCTCGGTGTGCTGGCGCTCAATCCGCATGCCGGCGAAAACGGCCTGCTCGGGACAGAGGAGCGGCGCATCCTCATGCCGGCCCTTGAAACAGCGCGGGCCGAAGGCATTCTTGCCTCCGGCCCGCTTGTTGCCGACACCGCTTTCACCTGGCTCTTGTCACACCCGCCGCACGCCGCCCCGTATGACGCCTATGTGGCCATGTACCATGATCAAGGGCTGATCCCCTTTAAAATCGCCGCCTTCGATCAAGGCGTCAACGTGACGCTGGGGCTTCCGATCCTCCGCACGTCACCTGACCACGGGACGGCGTTTGACCGGTCCTGGCAGGGAACCGCCTCACCCGCCAGCCTCTTCAGCGCCATCCGGCTCGCCGTCCGCATGGCGCGGAGCCGCATACCGCTATCCCCTTCCGTTTCCCGATCCCGCTGAGGCCGGAGCCGGCGCGCCGCCGCCCAGCGCCTCGCGCAATTTTTCCGCCAGCGCCGCCTTGGAGAAGGGTTTCTGCAGATAATGCACGCCTTCCTCCAACACATTCCGGTGGGCGATCACATCCGCGGTGTATCCGGACATGAACACGCATTTCATGTCCGGCCGCTTCTCCGCCAGGAGAACGGAAAGATCGCGCCCGCTCATCACCGGCATGATCACATCGGTCAGAAGCACATGAATCGTGTCCGCAAACTGGTCCGAAACCCGGATCGCCTCTTCCGGCCCGTTGGCCGAAAGCACACGATACCCCAGTCTTTCCAACAGCCGGTTCGCCGAACGCAGCAGTCCGGGCTCGTCATCCACCAGCAGAACCGTTTCGCTGCCCATCTGCGGTGCCGCCTCCGTCGCGGGCGCTTCCGCGCGTGGGTCTCGGTGCGCCGCCTTTTGCGCGGGCAAATACAGTTTGAAGGTGGTGCCTTTGCCCACCTCGCTATAGACATGGATGAACCCGCCGTTCTGCTTCACGATCCCGTAAAGGGTCGCCAAACCGAGCCCCGTCCCCTTGCCCTGCCCCTTGGTGGTGAAGAACGGCTCGAACAGGCGGTCCAGCGTCGCGCGATCCATGCCGCACCCGTCATCGCTGACCGCCAGCATCACATACGGACCGGGCGTGGACCCGGGATTCATCGTGCAAAAGCCCTCGTCGGCATCAAAGATGGAGGTCTCGATCGTCACCGTGCCGATCCCCGCAATCGCGTCACGCGCGTTCACCGACAAATTCGCGAGAATCTGATCGAGCTGGTTCTCATCCATCTTCACCCAGCATGCCTTGGCGTGCGGCTTCCAATTCAGCGCGATCTCCTCGCCCAACAGCCTGCGCAGCATCATCAGCGTGGTGCTCACCGCCTCGTTCAACTCGAACACAACCGGATCGATGGTCTGTTTGCGCGCAAACGCCAGAAGTTGCCGGGTGAGCGCCGCCGCGCGCTTGCCCTCTGAAAGGATCTCCGTGGCGAACGCGTGCGCCTCCTGCTGTTCCGCCACCTTTTCGGCCAACAGTTCACTATATCCGATGATGGCCTGCAGGATGTTGTTGAAATCATGCGCCACCCCTCCGGCCAACCGGCCGACCGCCTCCATTTTCTGAGACTGCCGGAACTGCGCCTCGATTTTCGCGCGCCCCTCTTCCGCCTGCCGCGTCTCCACCAGCGATCCGATCAGCTTGGCCGCCGTGTGCAGCCGTTTCTTGGCCATCTCGATGATGAACGGCGGACGCGAATCATATGCCTGCGCCTGCCGGACCAGTTCGGCGTAATCCACCTGATACGCCTGGGATAACGCATGCAGCGTTTCCGAGTCACGCGGCGGGTCACCGTATCCGAACGTGACCGCGCCGACCACCTCCCCGTGCGCCATCACCGGGACCGAATAGAGACGGATGCCGCCGTAACATACCATATCCATCGGCTCGCGGCGCCGGATCGCCTCTTGGGAACAGCACGTCCAGCACGACTCATGACACTTCCATTGCCCGGAAGCCAGCGCGACGTCGTTATCCTCCGTCTTACACAACCGCCGCGACGCCTCATCCAGCACCCGGCACCAGCCGGAATCGAACAGCCCGAAAGCGTAATCCCCGTTCACTTCGTAGACCGCAGCCGAAGTGCCCAACAGATCCAGAAACTCCGATACGATACTGGCCAGCATCTCCCGCCCGACCGCATGGAGGATGCGCCCCTGCCGGTTGCTGCGCGCCAGATCGCCGTAACTGGAGGCGGACGCCGCCAGACCGGCCTTGACCGGTTTGGGAGAAAGCATCCATTCGATCCGCTTCAGATCGGCCTCCGACTGCTTGCGGGCCGACACGTCATCCAAGGCCACGATCACATGCGGCTGCCCGTCGATCCGGACCGGTTCGATGCTGAATTGGAACCAGACGGCGCGCTCTGCCCCGCCCGCCTCCCCTTCGAGATGCATTTCCGCCTCGATCTCCCGCGTACCCTGACCGGTTTTGAAAACCGACTGGATGGTGCGCGACAGCACGCAGACCGGACAATGTTCCGTATACCCGCACCCCTGCGATGACTCCCCGCGGTAAGCGCAGCGCAGAAAATCGCCGCACGGGCGGTAGTACACATCGGAAAACGAACGGTTGAACAGCCGTTCGGCCGCCGGATTCGCGTCGATGATCCGTTCGGCCTGATCGATCACCATGATCCCGATCGGCGAGGCGCCCATGATGATCCGGAGATTGTCCCGTTCGGCCTTGAGCGCTTTCTGCGCGGCGCGTTCCGCGGATTGATCGCGGAAAACGAGCACCACGCCGGTCAGATGACCGTCGGTATGGAAGATCGGCGCCCCGCTGTCCGCGATCGGCCGCTCGCTGCCGTCCCGCGCGATCAGCAGCGTGTGATTCGCGAGACTAACGATACGCTTGGCCCGCAAGACCTGCTGCACCGGACTTTCCACAATTTCCCGCGTCCCCTCATGCACAATGCGGAACACCTCGTGGCACGGCCTGCCGCGCGCTTCGGCCTCACTCCACCCGGTCAGTTTTTCCGCCACCGGATTCATCTGCCGGACACACCCCGTCTGATCGGTCGCAATGATCCCGTCCCCGATGCTGTACAGCGTGGTCCGCAGCGTCTCCTCATTCTCACGCAGCACCCCCGCGAGCGCATCGCGCGCAAGCTGGTCGGACAACACGCGTCCCACCAGAACCGTGGCCAGGGTGTACATCAGCAACACCGGCGCGGTGATGGTCGTCAACACCTCGAGAATGATTTTGGACGGCAGGGCCAGGGTGCAGCACAGCATGCCGACATGCACCAGAAGACCAAACGCCATCAGTCGCCAGATCGACACATCGGCATTCCGCCTGGCATACCGGTAATGGAACACCACGCCCAACAGGGC
Organism: Kiritimatiellia bacterium; assembly: GCA_034003585.1. GTDB lineage: Bacteria > Verrucomicrobiota > Kiritimatiellia > RFP12 > UBA1067 > JAPXSY01. The sequence continues at coordinate 22,525 of JAVEYH010000026.1, read as the reverse complement.
CGAGACCGCACAGACCGAGACGCCCATGAGCATCCCGTTTCCGCCTTGGAGGATCCGGCATCCCGCCGCCATCGAAGCGGCAATTCCCGCCGCCAGCGGACCGAAAAACAGCCCGCACAGGCTGATCATCACCGAACGCCCGTCAAAAATCAGGCCGGGCGCCATCACGACCGGGTGGAGCATGCCGATCACGGATGCCGCCCCGAACAGCAACCCCTGCAGAAGGGCCTCGTTGCGCCGTTGCGTGTACCGGTTCCGGATCATCCCCGAAAACACGCTCATGGCCACCAGCACCGCGAGATTCTGAATCAGATTGAGCACAACCATCGCAACCGCCTTATCTGTTCAACCCGCCCCTCCGGCATGGACCGGATTCCCTTGTTCATTCGCCGATGATCTTCACCAACACCCGTTTGGAACGCAGCCCGTCAAACTCCCCATAGAAAATCTGTTCCCACGGGCCGAAATCCAACTTTCCCCGGGTCACCGCCACCACCACTTCCCGGCCCATGACCTGACGCTTCAAGTGCGCGTCCGCATTGTCCTCCGCCCCGTTGTGCGCATATTGGCTGTGGGGTTTCTCCGGAGCGATCCGTTCGAGCCAGCGCTCAAAATCGGCATGCAATCCCGCCTCGTCGTCATTCACAAAAACACTGGCGGTGATGTGCATGGCGTTGACCAGACAGAGCCCCTCCCGGATGCCGCTCTCGCCCAGACAGGCCTCCACTTCCGGCGTGATGTTCCGGTATTCGCGGCGGCGGCCGGTTTGGAACCATAACTCTTTGCGGTAACTCTTCACGCCTCCCCCTTTCCGATCACGCGCACGGCCAACCCCTTCGGATTGGCCAGCACCCGTTCCTCACACGCCCAAACCGACACCGCCAGCCCCATCGCCTCCAGCTCCGCGGTCACCCGCCGCAATTTCGCTTCGGGCATCAGACAGGTGATGATTACCCCCTCGACCGGATTGCCGGCCGCATACGTCCTGACCGTTTCGAAATCCCCCAGCACGGGATACCCCGCGATGATCCGCCCTTTCAAATTCGCCTCGTCGTCGAGGATGCCGACGATGACCCGGTCATTGTTGCCCGGCCGCTCCATCAGCTCGCGCTGGTACGCGCGGAACCGCACCCCGCCCCCGTACGCGAGAAAACGCAGGGCCCCCGGCTTTTCGAGCAGGATGCGGCGCTCCAGCATCTGCATGATGCCGCGCACGCCATCACGCCAGACGCGGATTCCGGCAACCGGCAGAAACGCCAAGGTGCCGAACCGGAGGGCGAACCGGATCACCCCGCGCTCGTAATCATTGAACAGCCAGATCAATCCCGCCCCGATCACCGTCCCGGCCAAGATTGACACCCCCAAGATCACGAAATCGCGGACCTGCGCGCGGCCCCACACGCGCGCATATGTCTTGGCCGCGACCAGCACCACGAAAACCGGCACAATGAAAACCGGCAGTTCCGACAACACGGCGGCCCGGTTGAGGGGCAGCCCCGACTCCCATCGCGCCATCATCCACGTGCCGCACAGGGCGAACACATCCCAAACGATATAGAGCGGCACAAGCAACCCCTGCCGCATCATCGCCCGCTTCCCCGAAAGCAGCCGTCCCGTGTCCCACAACTCCACCCGCTCCAAATGCCGGACCACGACATACACCGCCACCACAAACGCGATCAGAAACAGTCCCGGCGCACGCCCCTTCAACACGGTTCCGACCAGACCGATCAACACCAACACCCCGCTGATCACATACAGCATGATCGCGGCCGTCTTCTGATTCATGGTCTGCCGCAACAGCCGGTGATGCACATGATCCTGATCCGGCTGCATCACCCTCACCCTTTTGCCGGACCCCACCAAACCGCTCGGCAACAGCGCCCGCACCGAACGCCGCCAGATGGCCAGCAGCGTGTCGAAAAGCGGAACCCCCATGACAAGCAGCGGCATGCCCAGCGAGGCCGCCAGTTCCTTGCGCGATCCGGTCATCAGCGGAAACGTCGCGATGCACAGGCCCAGAAACATGCTCCCCGTATCCCCGAGAAACACCGACGCCGGATGGAAATTGTAGCGCAGAAACCCGAGACAGGCGCCGGCCAGCACCAGATACGGCAACGTGGCCGCGGTCTTCCCCGTGAACAGCAGCGCGCCGAGCAGCCCCACCGAGGCGATCAGCGCCAACCCCGTAGCCAGACCGTCCATTCCGTCAATCAGGTTAAAGGCGTTGATGGCACCCACAATCCACAGTACCGTCACCAGAACATCGAGCCACGGCGGAAACGCCACCACAATCCCGCCGACATGGACACCGGAGAGGTACAAGATCGCCGCCACAACGATCTGGCCCGCCAATTTGACCGCTGGCTTGAGACCCCTGCGGTCGTCCACAAGCCCGATAACCGCCAGCACAACCGAAGCGATCAGGAAATGCCCCTGCCAAAACAGGGTGAATTCGGAGGAGACCGGCGAACGCAAGCCGAACACCACCGCCCCGAGCACCAGATGGAACGCCACAATGATCGCCAGCCCGCCCCCGCGCGGCACCGGTTGCTTGTTAATCCGGCGCGCGTCCGGCATATCCACCATGCCGATCTTGCGGGCCGCCTCACGGCAAAGCGGCGTCAACACCAGCGACACCGCCAGCGCCCCGAAAAACGCGCCCGCGTACTTGGCCCCGTCGGCCAACACCCGGCCCGTCAAGCCTTCCGGGGAATGCATCCACTCTGTGAACCAATTGACCGTCATACGCCTCTCTCAACGCCCGACCATCAGTGCGGGATACAATTCGGACAGAAACGCCTCGAACCCTTCAACCTGTTCCGGAGCCGCCAAGCCGGACGCGGCATTCACCGCGACCATCACCCAACGGTTGATCCGATTATGAAAAGAACGGTCCCATACATCGAACAGGATCCGTTCCGTGTGCGAACAGCTTTCCCGCTCCCGGCTCATAAACCAGTACAGGAGTTGTACCTCGCCCCCTCCCCGCCGCGCGGCCCGGAGGCTACGAACCCGCAACGGCGCACGCCCCACCAACCGCAAGACCAACCGTTCGGCATCCAACATCACATACCCCTGCGCCGGCAAACACAATTCGGCCCGGTGAATGCTGTTCCGGCTGCGTCCTCCGAGAACAACGCTGACCGCATACGAAACCCCGTCCACCGAACGGTAGGTCCGCTTGAGAATCACCGTATCGCTCGGCAGTTCACTCGCCTCCCCCAGCGAGATCGGGAACAACTCGCCCCCGCATCCGGGACACCGCTGAACCGGTTTCGTTTCCGACAATCCCGCACGCGCTTCGATTCCCTGCAAACACTGGGGGTTGTGACAGAAGAGCGGCCTCCATCCGGTGAACCCCCCCACACGCTCCGGCAAGGTCTTCGCGACAAACGCGGCGTCATCATACACCGGCGGCGGCATCGCGCGATTCGCCGCAAACACCGCCAACACCGCCACGCACACCCCGCACACCACCCACGCCCCTCCCCCACTTCTCCGTTCCGCGTTCGGCATTCGGCGTTCGGCGTTCTCCTCCCCCTCTTCACTTGAACGTTGAACGGTGAGCGGTGAGCGTTCGACGTTCTCTCCCTCTTTTCCTTTTTCGTGTTCGGCGTTCGGCGTTCGGCGTTCGGCGTTCCCCTTACCCTCCCCCTTCCCGATCCATTCGCCAGCCTGTACCATCAGCAGAACCCCGACCAGAAACACCACATACCCGGAATAATCATGGTAAAACCCGGTTGCGGTTTCCTGCCCGAACCACCGCGCGATCAGACAGATGGACATGATGCGGACCATGTTCCCGATCATGGCGATCGGCAGGGAGCAGGCGAACAACGCCCACTTGCGCCATAAGCCCTTCCGCGTGAAATACGCATACGCCGCCGTCAGCGCCATCAGCGCGAACAAAGAGCGGATCCCGCTGCACGGGTCCGCCACATCCACATTGAAGGTCCCGCCGGGCACACGGGAAAAAAGCGCGGTGCCGGACCTCTCCACCGCCAACCCCAAACCGTTCAGGATCCCGGTGGCCAGCACCGAAGTGACGAGCCGCAGGTGTATCGTGAAGAAATCCAGGAAGGACGAGAGCGGAACGGCAAAAAACAGAAACGCCGCAGGGAAACGCATCAGCCGCTCCACCCGGCGTCCCCACAAGGCGTACGGCACAGACCAAACCAACCCGATGAACGACACCTGTTCCATGCGCGATTGCCCGCCGCGGCTTCCGAACCACGCGATCACCAGAAACAGCGCCACCCACCCCGCCCCAGCCCCGTCCGGCCGTCCGGCCGCCGCGCGCAAGGCGTTGCGCTGACGCCACAACACATACAGGCTGAACACCGGAACCAGCCACCCGTGCGACATGTCCTCCAGCGGCTCGGCAAACATCGCCGCCGTGGCCACAAACATCGCGCGGTAGTGGATCAGTGCCGCAAGGCCGATGATCCCGCAGGCAATCACCCGGATCCTTTTCAAAGGCCGCCTCACGATTCTTCCCTTCCGATGTCACGGACCATCTCCTGCAGCACCCCCCGCACCTCGTCCGCGGCCGCTCCGTTCTCGGCCAAACGGCGGCAGGCGGCCAGCATCCCTTCGACACGCGCGGAATCCGCGGGCGCCGTTTTGCTCACAAAAATCCGCGCATGCCCGGTCTTATAGGCCGAACGCTCGCTCACGTCCAGCTCTTCAAAAAGTTTTTCCCCGGGACGGATACTCGTGAACACGATCGGAATGTCCTCATAGGGCCGCAACCCCGAAAGCGCGATCATCTCCTCAGCCAGTTCCACGATCCTCACCGGCTCACCCATATCCAGGACAAAGACCCCCCCCCCTTCCGCCAAGGCCGCTGCCTGCAGCACGAGTGCCACCGCTTCCGCAATCGTCATGAAGTACCGCCGCATCTCCGGATGCGTGACCGTCACCGCCTCCCCTTTCCGGATCTGCTCGCGGAACAGCGGCACGACGGACCCCGATGACCCCAGCACATTCCCGAAACGCACGGCGGAAAAACGCGTCTGCCCGCGCGTATTCAACTCCTGCAGCGCCGCTTCCGCCAACCGCTTGGTCATCCCCATCACCGAGATCGGCCTGACCGCTTTGTCAGTCGAAATCAGAACAAACCGTTCCGTGCCGCTCGCGACGGCCAGTTCGCCCAGCGCCCGCGTCGCCAACACATTGTTCTTCACCGCCTCAACCGGATTCTGCTCCATCAGCGGCACATGCTTGTGGGCGGCGGAATGCACCACAAGCTGCGGCTTCACCTGACGGAAAATCGCTTGCATCCGTTGCGCATCCCCCACATCCGCCAACACCGCCAGGATCGGCGGGATCGCGCCGAGTTTCCGGATCTCGCGTTCGATCTCATATAAGGCGTTCTCCGACCGGTCGACCAGCACGAGCAACTCCGGCCCTGTGCGGAGAACCTGCCTCACCAGCTCGCTCCCGATCGAACCCCCGGCCCCCGTGATCAGAACCCGCTTCTGCGTGAACAGCGACACCACAGGCCCGTTGTCCGGAGTCACCTCTTCACGCCCCAACAGGTCCGCCACATCCATGTCCCGGATCTTGGATGCGGTCAGACTCCCCTCAATCAGTTCGTAATACCCCGGTACAATCCGCGCCGGCACGTGCGCCCGCTCACACAACCGCACCACCCTCCGGATCACGTCCCGGGGTACCCGGACCATCGCGATGACCACCTCATCGACCGCGTATCTGCGCACCGCCTTCGGCAGGGCGCCGATCTCTCCCACCACCGGAAAGCCCTGTATCCGGGCATGCCGTTTTGCCGGATCGTCATCCAGAAAACCCACCACCCGCTGACGCCTGCCACCCTGGCGTTTCAGCTCGCGCGCCACCAGATTCCCGGCCTCACCCGCCCCCACCAGCAACACCCGCCTCACCCGCCCCGACAAACGGGTTCCCTCCGACGCCACCACCTCCCGCGACCCGGGGAATCCCTCAACCAGCAGGCGCCACAGCAACCGCACTCCGAGCAATCCGCCCGTAACCAGGAAACTGTTGAAAAACGTGATGCTGTAAGGGGGGCGCAAGGACAGGTGTCCCGGCAACGCCATCCGCAACAGCACCAGAACGGTTGTCGAAAAGAAAACGGCACAGACAAATTGCGGCACATCCCCGACACTCACATACCGCCACACGAGCCTGCCGCACCCGAAAAGCCGCAACGCCAGCATTTGCACCGCCCACACGGAGACAAAGGAACGCGCAACGCCCCCCCATCCCCAATGCGGCTCCGCGAAATCAAACCGCAGAATGAAGGCGGTCAGATACGCGACCGCCATGACCGCCGTGTCCAGCAGAAAACAGCCGAGCCGTCCCAGTCCGACTCCGAAACGCTCTTGCCACTCTTTTTTCATGCGTTATGGTAATTTAACCACATTCTACCCTATCAGACAATTGCCTATCCGTTCACTGATGCGGATCACCTCCGCCCGTTCCAAGCCGGCACCCGACGGCAGACAGACCCCGTTGGCGAAAAGCCGCTCGCTGACCGCGCCCCCATGGATCCTCGCATCCCGGAACACCGGCTGCAGATGCATCGGCTTCCAGACCGGCCGCGCCTCGATATGATCACTCTCCAACGCCGCGATCACCCGCAGTACCTCTGCCCCCGGCCCCCCACTTCTGCATTCCGCGTTCTGCGTTCCGCGTTCTGCGTTCTTCCCCTCCCCCTGATTCAGGCATTCCCGCATTCCCGCATTCCCGCATTTCTCCCTCACCTCCCCACTTGAACGTTGAGCGTTGAGCGTTGAGCGTTCTGCGTTCTCCCCCTTCCCTCCAACTAATGAACTCATGCACTCATGCACAAATGAACTCCCCCCACTTCGTGGTCGCAATAACTCGATCACCGTAAGCCACCGCGTGCACCGGCCATACGCCGCCTCCGGCATAAAGCGGCACGCCACCCGCCCCTCTAACATTTCGCGGTACCACCCGAAAATCCGCCGTTTCTGCGCGAGGATCCGCTCCAGCGCCTCCAGTTGCCCCACGCCGATTGCCGCCACAATGTTACTCATCCGGAAGTTGTATCCCAACTCCTCATGCTCGTACCAGACAACCGGTTCACGCGCCTGCTGCGAGCGCTTCCGCGCACGTTCGATCACCCCGGCATCGCGCGACACGATCATCCCGCCTCCCGAAGTCGTGATGATTTTGTTCCCGTTGAACGAGTAGACCACCGCCCACGCCGCATCCGCCGCACTCCGTCGCCCGCCTTCCTCCCTTGAACGTTGAGCGTTCTCCCCCCTCTCTCCCCCACTTCTTCGTTCGGCGTTCGGCGTTCGGCGTTCGGCGTTCTCCCCTTTTCCCCTTCCCTTTGCGCCCGCTTCGTTGTCGCAATAAACCGCCCCCAGAGCCTCAGCCGCATCCAGGATCAGCGGCACCCCGTACCGCGCGCACGCCGCCCCGATGCGCAGGTAGTCGCAGCACTGGCCGTACAGATCCACGGCCACCACGGCCTTCGGCAGCCGCCCCTCTTTCGCGGCCCGCGCCAGCGCCTCCTCCAACAGCCCCGGGTCCATCGTCCAGGTGGCCTCATCGCTGTCGAGAAACACCGGCTCCGCACCCCGCCGCACCGCCGGCGCGATCGACGAGACGAAGGTCAGGTCCGAACAGAACACGCGGTCGCCGCGCGTCACGCCCAGTTCGTGAAACAGCAGTTCCAGCGCCGCGGTCCCGCTCGACACCGCGCAGGCGTATGGCGCGCCCACCGCTTCCGCGAACTCCCGTTCGAAGCGCTCAACCATCGGCCCGCACGGCGCGAGATATCCCGAGGCGAACGCCTCCTCCACCCGCGCCCGCTCCTGTCCGCCCAGCCAGGGCGGAGATAAAAAAATCCGCTTGTTCACCGTTTCTCCCTCACGCGCCACAAGACCCCCTCTTTCGCGAAAGCATACCGCGCCAACAGCGCGGCGGGCGCGTATCCCGGCACCGGCGAGACCACATACACGCGCCGGCCTTCACGCAGCGCCGCCGCGGCAAGCGTAAGCGTCTCCGCCTCCGTCTCGCCGTTCCACTCCGATACCAGCCGCCATGCCGTGCCCACCGTTTTCGCGGCCCGCGCCGCCATGACCGGATTCACGGCCGTCCGATCCCCGATCAGCAGATCCCCCGCGTTCAATTGCCTGTCGACCGCTGCCGCAAACCGTTGCGCCGAGCGCTCGTTGTGTTTCCACGGCACCAGCCAATACCGCGCCTCATCGCGGAACGGCAGGGTACGCCCGCGTGCGGCAAAACACCGCGCCGTGTGCGCCAACAGCGGTGGCAGCGCCACCTGCACACACATGCCGACCGCCAGCAGGGCCGTCACCGTGCGGGCCCCGTAGCGCGCCGCGCCCATTCCCATCCACACCGCTGCCAATCCCAGTGTCGGCAGCACAAAAGTCGCCTGATCCGGCACAAAATAGCGTACCCAGAAGAGCGCGTGCGTCACCGTTAACCCCAATAACGCCGCGCGAAAAAACGGCCGCCCCCGCGCTGCTCCCCAGCCCCGCGCCGCGAGGAGCCAGCACGGACTCAGCAGGCTCGCCCCTGCCAGCAGCAGGTTTGTCCGCACCAGTCCCCATGCCGGTCTTGCGGTTCCCAACACCGCTCCCTGATACTGCGTGCCGAAAAGCAGACTCGCGAACGTGCCCGCCGCGTCGCCCGATTCCCTGCAGACGGCAACCGTGAGCCACATTAACGGCCCGGCGCCGATCAGCCATACCCCCGCCAGCGCACCGGCACGTCCCGCATATCGCAACACGCGTCCGACCCGTCCCTCCGCCCCTCTACCCCGCCGCACCACCGCCCACGCCACGCACCCGTAAACGGGCAGCCCCAGCAAGGCCGCAGGATGGATCGCGAAATGCGCACCGTTCAGACCGAAAAGCGCCACCACCCAGCGGAAATCACGCCGCCCGCAAATCCGGGCCAGACACGCGACCTCCAACATCAGACACGCCAAAGACCACGTGTAGACTTCGGCGAGCGTCGCCAACCACCACGCCATGTGCGACAGGCCCAAGGTCACACTGGCCAGCACGCCGCAGCGCCGACTTCCCGTGAGCGATGTGACCAGCGCAAAAAGAACTGCCGCCGCCAACGCCAGCCCGACCCCGCTGAACAGATTGATCGCGTAACATGTCCCGCCCTGCGGAAACAGGAGAGCGAATCCTTGCGCGAGGAGTAGGTAAAGCGGATGCGACAGCGCCAGCCCGTACGCCCCCGTGAAATCCGCCGTCAGCATGCGGTATTGAAAATACCCGCTGTCCTGCCAGCTCACCCCGCGCTGCGCGGTCCAGGCGTATAAAACAAGAAAACAAAAAAACACCGCCGCGACACTCCGACCGTGTCTGCATCTGGAGCCTGCCGTGTACATCATGAATACCGTCTTACTCCACCCGCATACTCGCTGACATGACCTGTCGTTCTGTTCAACCCGGTCGCATCATGGTAGGGACACATCCCCGAGGTGTCCGCACGGCAGATCCGGCAGTCCCGGTCCATCGCATGCATCATGACCGGCTCAATCGTACCACCGTCGTATTGTCCGCCACATCCCTCAACATCACACTGCCGGCGCCCACCGTGGCCCACGCGCCCACACGTTTGAGTGGGATCGTGCCCGCCAGGGTGCCCAAAAATGCGCCCTCGCCGATCCGGCAACCTCCTGACACGCAGACCCCGGGACAAAGCTGCGCGAACTCGCCGATCTCGACATCGTGCCCCACACAAACCTGATGGTTCACCAGCACACCCTGCCCCAATCGCGCACCCACCGATATCACACTGCCCATCCCCGCATAACTTCCGGCGCCGATCACCGCGTCCGGCGCGATCAGGGCACCCGGATCAAGCAGTGTCACCGGTTCATGCCCCATATTCACGGCATCAAGCATGACCCGTTTGCGGATCCGGTTGTCGCCGATCGCGCAAAAGAAACCGACCTTCCCAAACCGCCCGGACACCTCCTCGAGCGGTCCCAGCAGCGGATAGTCTCCGCACCGCCCCGCCCGCTTCTCCGCCGCGTCGTCGCAAAACCCCAGCAGCTCGAATTGCGGCCGTACCGCATTGGTCCGCGCGACCACCCACGCCGCCTCCCGTCCGAACCCGCCCGCTCCGATCAGCACGATGCGTCTCATTGCCCCGACACTCCTTTCCCGCTAAACGGCCTGACCGCATAGACCGCGAACAACCGGTTGCTCTGCACACAGGAAACCTCGCGGGTACGCGCCAGCCGCTCCAGCACACGTTCTCGCGTCCGGTCGCTGACGATCAGACCGGGCCGCCCGCCCATCACCCGTTGCGCGACCCGCTCCGGATCATCCGTCCCGAAATGCGCGAACCGGGGAAATCCCGTCCCTGTCACATTGCGCGCCAACGCCCAGAACAGATATTCGTACGAGTAGGGCATGAGACGCGCCTCCGGAGCCAGGCGTCCATTCTCCGAGGAAATCAACAGCCCTATTGTGGGACAGAAGCCCTGCCTGCCGCAAGCCTCCAAAAGAAAAGCCAAACACTCCCGCAGCACCGCGTACTCCGTGTTCCGCTCGAGAAACGTCTCGTTCCCGAGATACTGACGGTCACGCGGAGTGAAAAACAGGCTGTACCCCCAGGCCATTTCCGGCGGCACGGTCCGCGCCATGTGACGCAGTTCGGCGCGCGGCCAATTGCCGGCCATCAGCATCCGGACCTTTTTCGCGACGCTCACGTGTTCCGGAATGCCGCCCCCGGGTGTGCCCCGACCGTAAAGGAAAGGCGGCAGATACCAGGTCGGCCGCAAAAACAGATGGAACGCCGCATACCCCATCATCACACCCAACACGCCCGCCCGCACCCGCGCCCCCGGGCGGCAGCGCTCCAGCCACACCGCCACACCCGTGCCCATCAGCAGAAAGAGCGGGATCTGCAGCCGCGCCGACCAGAGCTGCCACTTGAAGAGCAGACAGTACATTCCCGCCCCGATCCAGACCGGCAGACCGAACGCCATCACCAGATCCCGGTTCCGTTTCCATCTGATAAGCCAGACCGCACCGGCGACCGTAAACAACAGCAGGTGTAGCGGATTGGCGGCCGAGGCGGTCCCTTTACCCAACGGCGGAATCAGCGCGAACGGCCAGTCGTATACCGCCCCGCAATACGTGATATCCGGATCGTTCAACTCCGCGCCCGCCCATTTCGCGACCGCCCGTTCCAAGGGCCGGTTGAGAACCCGAAGCGGAAAAGTCAGATGGGTGGCAACATGCCGCACCACATTGACCGCGACTTTACGCGGCGTCAGCCGCACAGTGGTCAGCATGCCCGGCGGCTCACCCGAAAACGGATCCCCGTACATCCGCAGATTCCGCGCCACATGCGGCAGGATCACGCAAACCCCGCCCAGCGCCACAAACGCCAACAGGGCCGCAAGCCTCGCAGCTCGTCCGAAACCCGACCGCCGGCCGACTGACACCAGCGCAGCAACCGACACCGGCAACGCAAAGGCCGCGACATACACCAGCGCGGTCCACTTGGCCAGCAGGGCCAACCCCATCGCCGCCCCCGCCACAATCCCGTGGCGCATCCGGTCCGGCGCACGCAGCCAGCGGATCAGCGCCAGCACGAAACCGAGCACCGGAACCGCCGCGAACTGATCATTCACACAGGTGAAACTCTGGCTGATGGCCGCCGGCAGAGACCACGCCAACAACCCGGCCAACCCCTGCCCCCGCAACCGCGCGCCCGCCTCACGAGCGATCAGCGAAGCCGTCACCCCCCCCATACCATACGCGATCCACTGAATCAGATTCACCCACCGGTCCGTGGCCGTTAGCGCGATCAGATGACACAACGCGAAACTGTAACCCGGCGCCTGATAATTCTGCCGCACGATTGCGGTATCGTAAAACCCAATGGAACGGTTCGCCAGCCAATGCTGAACCCGCGGCAGGTGATACGTCATGGCGTCAATCTCGAACGGCGGCGAGAGAACCGCATGCACCGCCGTAAACAGGAAGAGCCCCGCGCAAACCCAGAACGCCACCGGGAACAGCGACCGCAGCGCCCCCAACGCCCTGCCCCACACAACCGGCTCCGTAACAACCACCGGCACAACCATCCGCCGCCTCCGCCAAAGCAGGACACCCGCAATCCCCAGCACAGCGCACCACGCAACCAGAATTCCGGGACGGCCCAACGCCCGCAGCGCCGAAAGCGCCTCGGTCGAAACAAACACAAACGCATACGCGCCGAGCCATACGGCCCACGCCGCATCCCGCACCCCCAACCGGAACACACTCCGGCAAACCGCGTACCACAGGGTCAGGCACGCCAAAAGAATAACGTTTCCGATGTTCACGATCTTGTTAAGGACATTCGTTAGTGCATGAATACCTTAATGCGTTATTTAGAGCGAAAAGAGACTCGATCCTGATCAGGGCAACGCACGGATCGCGAAATGCTCTGAAAGAGCGCATTCCCGCATTAAGGCATTAACGCATTTCTTCTTCCTTGCTCCCATTGCTTGATTGCAATAAAAACTCCCCCATGGTCGCCTCTCCCTCGGCAGAAATCCCTCTCCGTGCCAGCACCTGCCACACGGTCCGCCACAGGATCTTCAGGTCGAGCCAAAAGGACCGGTGGTCCACGTACCACACGTCATACTCAAATTTTTGCTCCCAGGTCAGGGTGTTGCGCCCGTTCACCTGCGCCCAACCCGTAATGCCCGGCCGCACCTCATGACGGCGCGCCTGCTCTGGCGTGTAGCGCGGCAGATAGCGCACCGGCAGCGGGCGTGGCCCAACCAGTGACATCTCGCCGCGCAACACATGCCACAGCTCCGGCAGTTCATCCAGACTCGCGGCGCGCAGCCACCGGCCCGTCCGCATCAGCCGTTCATCATCCGGCCCGTCCCCCTCCCGCATCGTGCGCAGCTTCACCAGCCGGAACGGCCGGCCGCCCAGCCCCGTCCGCTCCTGCACAAAAAAAATCGGGCGGCCCAACGCCACCCGCACCGCCAGCAACGCCAGCGCCAGCAACGGTACCCACACCCCCGCCGTCAGCAACACCACCGCGATCTCGAATACCCGTTTCATGCCTGTTTTACCTTCTCCCTTGCGGCCGTTGCGTGGCCGCAAGAAGAATACCCAGATACACCTCCGCCAGCTTGTCCCTGCTGAAAACCTCCTCGGCCAGCCGCCGCGCGTCCTGCCCCATGCGATGCCGGCGCGACGGATCGTCGGCCAGTTCGCGCAGTGCCTCGGACATCTCCTCTCCCGGTCTTTCCCCTTTGCAGACGATCCCGCACGCATACTCCTTAAGCCACGGCTCCAGCCAGGTACTGCGGTTGAACACCGCGGGCAGCCCCGCAGCGATCCCGTCGAAAAACTTGTTCGGGGAATTCTCGAAGAAAAGCGGCGCGTGCATGAAGGTCACCACATTCACATCCGCCGCGCCATACAATTCGACCACCTCCTGTTTCGCCATCCGCCCGAACCACCGCACTCTCCCTTCCCCACTTGAGCGTTGAGCGTTGAGCGTTGAACGTTGAACGTTCTCCTCCCCCTCCCCCCTTCTGCGTTCTCCGTTCGGCGTTCGGCATTCGGCGTTCCCTCCCTCATTCAAGCATTCCCGCATTCCCGCATTCCCGCATTTCCCCCCCTCTCCACCCCGTCTTTGCGCCTTTGCGCCTTTGCGGGAGAAATTCCCCCGGGCACTGCCGTCCCCCGCGACCCACCAGACAATCCGCCCGTCATCAGCCGTGGCCGCCACCGCCGCGGCCAGATCCTCCACCGCGTTACTTTTCCCCAATGCCCCGGCATACAGCACCACCATCTGCCCCTCGCGCGCGCCGTACCGCTCACGCACCGTGCGCCGTGCCGCCTCATCCGGCACAACCGTCTCCAGATCGCAGCAGTTCGAAATCGTGACGACTGGCACTTCCCCTCTTCTCCCAGCTCCTAAATCCTCACTCCGAAATCCTAACTTCTTCTCCACCCTCCCCGTCATGCCGTGCGAACACGTCACAATCGCACTGGCGTACCGGTATGCCAGAGCCTCCAGCCGGAAGGCCAGCCATTTCAGCAGCGGATTGCGCAACACTCCCGCCGCGATCGCCGAATCCGGCCAGACATCGATCACCTCAAACACATACGGCACGCGCCACAGCCAACGGCCCGCCAGCGCCGGCACCGCCAGCGTCAGCGGACCGCTCGACGCGATCACCGTGTCGTACCCTTTTCCGCGCCACAACACAAACCACAGTGCGGAGGCCATGAACCGCAGAAACGAGACCGCCCGCCGCACGAAACCCATCCGCGGCGAGTAGGGCACACCGCTCACAAAGACCCGTACGCCGTCAATCGTCAGCGGCGCGCGGCCCGCCGGCTGGAGCGACAAGTCATACCCCGCGCCGCACACCACGTCCACGGCATGCCCCGCGCGCACGAACCGCCGCGCAAACTCATACGTTCGCACCGCACCCCAACCCTGCGGCGTTGCGAAATACTGATGGAGCCAAAGAATTCTCAATGTTTTTCACTCGTTATTGCGACCACTGTGTGGTCGCAATAATTCAGCTTAAAACCGCCCGGATCCGCTTCGCGCTCGCTTTGCCGATCCCCTCGACCTCCGCCAGCGCCTCTTCCCCCGCGGTCACCACGTTCTGAATGCTGCCGAATTTCTCCAGCAGCCTGACAGCCTTACAGCGGCCGATCCCCGGCAACCCCTGCAGGATATAAAGCTGCCGCGCCTTCCTGCGTTTCGGTCGGTATCCGGAGCGGTGCACCGCGTCCTGCATGAACCTGCCTTCCTGAATCACGGTGTACCGGACCAGCCTGACCACCTCCGGGGCGTCCAGAGCCCGCAGAATTGGGATATGGAAAAACACGCCGATCGTGATCAGCGCCCCCTGTACGGCCTCACGCGTGACCCCGCTTTTTTTCTCATCGTGAACGCCGCCCTCAAGAATCATCACCGGATATGCGGAGGCCTTCACCATCGCGGCCGCCTGCCGGAACAGCCGCCCGTCAACCAGCGACTGGCAGAGGTCCGGTATGGTCTTCCGCTCGAATATCCATCGGTTGTTGACGAGGAAATCGCCGATCTCCAGACGCCTGACGCGCACACGCTCCGCGCCGGCGTGCCGGAACAGCCCGGCAAATCCCTGGGGTTCGCGATCATCAATCACCACCTCCAGCAAACGCGTCATCCGGGCCCTTTACCTTTTACACTCGTCCTTACGGCCATTCCGTGGCCGCAACAACCCCGGCACCTCCACCGCGGGCAGATCCCGGAATACCCGGTACAGTAGCCCGCTTTTCGGAAAAAGAATCACCCAAGCGGTCATGAAAATCAGCAGGCAGTCCGTCCGCAGCGACATCCGCCGCTGATACCACAACTCCAGCCCGCCCTTGGCCGGCGCGATATGCCGCGCGTAAAATTCATCCATCGGCATGTCGGTTTCCGAAAGCAGCCGCTCCTCATCGCGGAACACGATCGAGCCGATCCCGGTCAGGCCCGGACGGACATCATAGATTTTGCGTTTCACCGCCTCGGGATACGGGTCAAAGGTCTTGTCCACCAAGGGACGTGGCCCCACGACCGACATGTCTCCCTTCAGGATATTGATCAATTGCGGCAGCTCGTTGATCTTGGTCATGCGCAGCAACCGCCCGAACGGCAGCACTCGCGGGTCACGCCGCGTTGTATGCAGACCTCCGTTCAGGCTCGGACTGTCCTTCAGCATGGTCGCAAACTTCCAGATCCGAAACTTTCTGTTATACCGCCCGATGCGTTCCTGAAAGTACAACACCTCATGCTCGCCCGTCAGAAGCAACACCAGACACACCGCCGCCAGCAGCGGCGCCAGCACCAGCAGCGCGAAGCCCGATAACGTGATGTCCATTGCCCGTTTAAATAAAGGGTACATACTTTCCTTCTAAACCGCGAATATCGCGAATTGGGCGAATAAGCTTACTTCTTAGGAGTTACTGACAAACGGGGAGGTGTGAACGATACGTTCATACTGCACACCCTTGGCATGGCAGAAATTAATCAAAAGCCGCAACTGGTACCCAGTTGCTGCCAAGTAGTTATGTACCTGAGCTCTATGCTCATCGGTCAACAATGACACCGCCTTTTGTTTACTCCCCCCTATTCGCAAAATTAGCACTATTCGCGGTTAAACAAACTCTCACATTTTTTGGTCAAGGCCCTTGCCGGTTTCTATGTGTTGAAAATTCGGCAGATAGTCTTTCAGTGCGTGAACCACTTCGGCCTTTGTCACATCCGCCGACGCGAACAGCTTCTGCAATGATGCGAAAATCGCTTCGATTTCCGACAGCGGACGACGCTTGGCGTTCTTCACGACTCCAAGGTTGACAAACTTCTCCATGTCCAACACTTCGCCTGCAGTGTGAAACTCCTCGTACGGTTTCTCCCCGCTCGTGTCGGATTCAAAGAAATAAACCGGCCACCGGAGAAGTTCATTAGTGCGTGAGTGCATTAGTTCATTATCTGAACACTGAACACTGGTCACTGAACACTGTTCTTCCAGCTTCCGACTTCCACCGCCAACTGCCGGCTGCAACCCTTTCTCTAGCTCTTGGTCTTCTCCAACTAATGAACGAATGCACTCACGCACTAATGAACTATCCATCCGCTCCCTTGCCTCTGCCTCTGTCCGGCAAACGCATGCCTCCATCCCCAGCGCGTCCAGCAGGTCGTGCGCGATCTGCTCAAACGGGATCATGTCACGCTCCGGATCCAATTTGGGGAAGAGGATCTCCCCGCTCTCCCCCATGACCGAGGCCATCAGGCACAGCTCGCCAGATTCGATCGGCGATACGAAGAACCGACGGATACCCAACGGGCATGACCACGGCTGGCGTTTCGCTATCCGTTGCAGCCAGCCTTGCGGCAGACTGCCGTTCGAGAAGGCCACATTCGCAAAGCGCGCGGTCTTGACCGGGATCCGTTCGGCGTAAGCCAAAAGCAGTTCCTCCATCAGCTTTTTGCTCGCGCCCATGATGTTCACGGGATTGGCCGCCTTGTCTGTCGAAACGCAGAAGAAATGCCGGGGCGGACAGGTCGCCAATAGGTCTAGCAGGCTTTTCGCTCGCAGCACATTATTTTCGATCATCGCCTCGATCGAGAAGACATCCTTCTCGCTCCGGACATGCTTGTGCGCGGCAAAATTCGCCACGATGTCGAACGGACCGTGTGCCGCGAACAGTTTCACAAACACCCGGTCACTGAAGTTGACGGGATAGGCGATGAAATCGCGGGGGATCGTATAAGTGCCCTCGCTGCGCAGCTCCCGCACCAGTTCGGTCAGCCCGTTTTCACTGATGTCCACGACTACCAGTTTCGCCACCTCAAACCGCAGCAGTGCTTTGATGTAGTGCGAACCGATCGACCCTGCGCCGCCGATGACCAGCACCCGCGCGCCGTCAAGCTGCGCGTGCAGACTCGCCTCCTGTCGGGCGAAATCCGCCTCCAGCAGACTCCGCCCGCGTCTCGTCACCTTTTCACGGATGAATTGGTCCAGATCAAACCATGGCATCATGACACGCCTTTCCCTTTAAGCTGTTTCCGACCGGCCTTTCCGCCCTGCGGCCGCCAGGCATATTTCAACCGATACAACGCATATCCCAGATACTCCTTGGCCATCACGCAGTTCCCGTAAAATTTGTCGTACGCCGGCAACAGATCCGTCACCCCGATACCGGATTGCCGTTGGGTGGTCGCCTCATGATCCGTCGCGGCCGGAACCGCCTCCACTCCGGTCTGCCTGAAATGCAGCAACGCGCGGCGCATGTGCCAGGCGGAGGTCACCACCAGTACGCGGGGCCGCTTCGCCTGGCCCTGCCCCGGCAACCTTCGGATCACCCGCTCCACGAACCGCGCGTTCTCTTCGGTGTTTCTGGCCTGGACCTCGATCCGGATCGCCTTGCGCGGCACACCGAGATCGAGCAGCAGCGGCACGCTGGAATGCTCCTCCCCGCCGCCGCTGGGAATCACCAGCGGGGCTTTACCCGCCCGGTAAAGCCGTGCGGCGTGCCACACCCGGTCCGCAGCCGACCACATCTCGGCGTACGGCAGATTGGTGTTGCACCCCATGCCGCCGCCGAGGATCACGATCGCATCCGCCGCGGGCAACGCTTCCGCGCGTTGCGGCGGGAAGGGCCGCTCCAAGGAGTATCCCAGAAACCGGTACATCGCCGGCGTGGCCCAGCACCAGAACCAGACAAACGACAGCAGGGTCATCACCCCCGCCGCACACGCCTTGCGCCGCAACTGCAACACTGCGGCCGCCGCCAAAAGCAGCAACCCCGCTGTCAGCGGATTCAACAGAAAACCGATCATTTTATTCAATAGCATCCTGTCGCCCTATTTCTACCCCTTTTGCGAGCACCCGGTAATCGCAAAAAAGAAGGAATGCGTTAATTCGTTAATGCCTTAGTGCGTTATTTGGGCCGGTCCCGCCTTCTGCACGAATCAAATATTGAGCTACCGAAAACTTTCACACTTTTCCGCAGGCAACAGTGCCAATACGTCGGCAAGAGAGTGACACGAAATCTGTTCCGTAAGCGAAAAAGAAACCTCACCGGGATACACTACCCAGACCTCTTGAAGGCGAAGCGTCTCAATCGCGCTGCGCATCGACGGCGTCACTTTGGGCGCCTCATTCCGTTTGACCTCAATGCCCAAGAATCCTTGCCCCCGCCGGATCAGCAGATCCATTTCGGCACCGGCATGAGTCCCCCAGAAATATGCCTCAGAACGTCCGCACTTCATCAGGATTTGTTCCACCACGAATCCCTCCCAAGAGGCCCCGAGCTTGGGGTGAACCATCAGTTCCTGTTCCGAGTGGATACCGAGCAACGCATGCAACAACCCGGAATCCCTGACGTATATCTTGGGTGCTTTGACTTGACGTTTTCTGATGTTCTCGAACCACGGAGAGAGTTGCCTCACCAGAAATGCCCCAGACAAGATGTCCAAGTAACGATTGACCGTTTTGTGATCAAGCCCCAGGGACCGACCGACCTCCGATCCGTTCCATGTCTGCCCATGGTAGTGGGCCAGCATATGCCAGAAGCGTCGTAAATGAACAGTCGGAACCGTAACGCCCAGCGCCGGCATGTCCGTATTCAGAACAGTCCGGATGAGATCCTCCCGCCAAGCATAGCTGTCCGCATCAGAGGCTGCGGAAAAAGACAAAGGAAGACCGCCTCTCTCCCAAAGCCGGTCCTGACACTCCGCCCCTACCTCGGTCAGCGTGAAACCTGACAAGTCTACGAAGGACACCCGTCCGGCGAGCGATTCCGAAGAGGCGCGCACAATCTGCGGAGAAGCACTACCCAAGATCAAAAACTTTACCACCACGTCCCGTCTGTCAGATAACACACGCAGAACCGGAAAGAGCGCCGGTACTTGCTGGATTTCATCCAGCACGACCCAGCCGCGACACTTCGACAGGGCCAACTCCGGATTCTGCAGCCGTGCCAGATCCTTCGGCGATTCGAGGTCAAACCAAGAAACCGATTCCGGCGCCTTGTTCTGAATGAATTGCCGTGCAAGTGTCGTCTTCCCGCACTGCCGCGGGCCTAAGATGGATACCACGGGAGTTCTTCGAAAGCCCGCTGAAACCATCTTCAGATATTCTTCACGTAAAACCATGTCTCGTTTATAGCATTGAATTTTGGTCACGTCACTCCCAATTTTCAATGAGAACCCCGGTGAAACAATGTGTTTCTTGAGGTTCCGTCGGCGTCGGGGTCGCTATCGGGATCGAACGAAGAGGGAAATCGAGGGAATCGGGCATTACAACTCCTAACTCCTCCCTCCTAAATATTCCTTAAGGTGCGGGTGCGGATTCAACAAAGTTGAATCGCACCCGGAGCCTTCCCTCGCCATTGCGGCCACTGTGTGGCCGCAATAAATCCGCGTGTCCCGCCACGCTCTGGCATAGCACCCGTTCACCAGCCGCCAGAACCGCTGCCGCCACAGCCCGGCGCGGGTCACGCACAAGCCATGCCGCGCGTAAACCCGCGCACGTTCCGCTCCGATTACGGGATCAACCTGACCTATCAGTTCCCCCGCGGTTTTCGATCCGCCGTGAACCCGGAACGCCCAACAGTAATGATCCAGCCGTTCGAACCGCTCGCCCGCGGCGCGGAACCGCAGCCACAACTCCGTATCCATGAGATAATGTAACGTTTCGTCCAGTCCGCCGACACGCTCAAACAGCTCCCGCGAAAAAAAGGATGTCGGGCCATACACCCTGACCGGCGCGTTCCGATAGAGACCATCATGCCAACGCCCATCCCGCGCACACCGCAAGACACGGTCCTGCTCATCAATATACACCAGATTCCCGGCCAGCCACCGGCACTCCGGATGTTCGCGCAAATACGCGCGCGCCTTATCCAATGTTCCAGGCATCAGCAGATCATCCCCGTTGACCCAGAGCAAAAACTTGCCGCTCGCACGCGCGAACCCCTTATTCAACGCCGCGCTCTGTCCTTCATCCCGTTCCGAACACCAGTGGAAACGCGTGCGCGAGTCCGGTAGTTCTCCTGTCCACCCCCCCCCACTTCTGCGTTCGGCGTTCTGCGTTCGACGTTCGGCGTTCTCCCCCTCCCCCCCAACGAATGAACTTCCCCCGCGTCTCTGCGTCTCTGCGTTGATTTTGCCCCTGCCGACCGCCCGGATCACCTCCGCGCTCCCGTCCGTGCTGCCACCGTCCACTACGATCACTTCCGTATCCTCTCCGGCCTGCTCCAGCACCGACCGCAGAGCGCGCTCCAGGAACGGCCCGGCATTCAAAACCGGCATCACGATGCTGAAGAGCGGTCTCCGCTCGGCGTCCGTCCCGGCGTCAACCGGAGCCTCCCATTCCCGCAGCGTTCGGCGCATGCCCTCGCGCGCAGCGACCGGCATCCGCTCCCAGCCTAGCGCCTGCTTGATCTTCGCGTTCGACACCACGTACGATTCCGTCAGCTTGTTCAGCCGCTCGCTGTCCAGCGGCAGCCGCAAACCGCCCCCGATGCGCGCCAAGAGGCGCATCAGCCCGGCCGGCACACGCCAGACCCGCGCGCGGCGGCCAGCGGCCTCGGCCATCAGCCCGATCAGCTCCGTCGTGCCGATCGGCTCATCATCCGCCACCTGATACACCCCCGGCGCGACATCCCGCGTCAGCAACCCCTCCACCACCGCACACACATTTCCGATCGACGCGAACGACCGCCGGTTCTCAAACGCCCCCAGCGGCCAGGGCACCCCCCTTTTCACCACACCATACAGCAGATTCAGGTTCCCCTTGTTTCCCGGCCCGTGAATCATGCACGGCCTTAAAATGTAAGTTCTGAAGTTCTGAAGTTCTGAAGTTCTAAAGTTACCATCATTCGCGGTTGCCAACTCCCGCACTTCAGAACTCTCGCACTTTAGAACTTCCCTCTCCGCTTCCAGCTTGCTTTGCCCATACGCCGTCTTCGGGTCTGGCACCGCCGTTTCCGTCAGCACCCCCTCCACCCGGTCCGCCACCGCCTTCACTGAACTGAAAAGGATAAACTTCCTTTGCGCCTTTGCGTCTTTGCGGGAAAAATTCTCAATTACCTTTTTCGTAAGTTCGACATTCACATCGAAGTAGCTCTGCGGGTCGCTCGCATTCCGCGTGTCGTGCGCCTTGCCTGCCAGATGCACCACCGCATCGACATCCTGCCAAGGGATATTCTCCAACTCTTCCCAACAAAAGCATCTCGAATACACCCCTTCTTCACTTGACCGTTGAGCGTTCAGCGTTGAGCGTTCAGCGTTCTCCCCCCCATTCAGGCATTCCCGCATTAACGCATTCCCGCATTTCTCCCCATCCCCATCGCGGCCACTCCGTGGCCGCAATAAATCCACTCCCCACACCTCATGCCCCTTCGCCGCCAAGTATGCGGAGAGGTTCGTGCCGACAAAACCAAACGCCCCTGTGATCAAAACTTTCATAGACATGCTCTATCGTCCCGCAAAGCGGGACTGGTTCCATCGCGCTTCGCGCTGGTTCCAAGGTTCAAGGTTCCATCGCACCTTCGACGCTGGTTCAAGGGTTCAATTTGTCATTTGTAGCGAGGGCCTTTGAAATCGGAGGTGCGAACGGATGTGATGAATGCCTGCAGCATCACGGATACACGGACGCACATATGGACGATACTCGCAAACTGGGCTTGATCGACATAACCCTGATCGAATGCCACATAGAGCTGCGAACGCACCTCACCGCAAGAGCCTTTAGCAATGCTTAGAAAATTGACAAACTCCTTGTTACCGCCGCGCTCAAAGCCCTCTGCGATATTGCTCATGATCGAAACCGCTGCACGGCGGATCTGATCCTGAAGCCCGAAATCTTTAGCCAACGCACCCTCTCGACTCACCCGATAGATCTCTCGAACCAGTTCGCGGGAAAGCTGCCAAGCCTCAATCTCTTCAAACTTCCGCATCGAGTCCCCTTTTGAACCAGCCCGCAACGCGGGCGTTTGAACCAGCGGCG
>JAVEYH010000025.1:29934-34391 GCA_034003585.1 Kiritimatiellia bacterium | reverse complement strand
CAGCAGGACCCGATCCGGATCCGCGCGCTCCCTTCCTTCCTCTACGCCTTCACCATTATCGGCATTGTGGCCCGTTGCGCGGTGAAACACCTCTGCCGCGCCTTTGACTACGAGGAGTGGGCGCGGACCTGCATGGCCTCGGTCCGTTTCGCCGAACGGCTCGGCGGAGTCGTCACCTTCGAGGGTTTCGAACAGCGCGCCGCCCACAACGGTCCTGTCGTCTACGTGTCCAACCACATGAGCACGCTGGAAACCATGGTCTTCCCGACCACCCTGCTGAGCTTCGGCAAACTCGCGATCGTGCTCAAGAAGAGCCTCACGGAAATCCCGCTGGTGGGCGCGTCCGCGCTGGCCGTGGGCTCGATCGCGGTGACGCGGAAAAACGCGCGCGAGGACCTCAAGACCGTGCTGGAGGAGGGCGGCAAACGGCTGGCGCAGGGCCACTCGGTGCTGCTCTTCCCGCAGGGCACGCGCCAGGCGGTCTTCGACGGCAAACGCTTCAACACCCTCGGCTCGAAACTGGCCGAACGCGCGGGCGTGCCCGTCGTGCCTCTGGCGGTGAAGACCGACTTCCTCCAAACCGGCAAGTGGATCAAGGACTTCGGCGCGGTCGACCCCAACAAGCCGATCCGCTTCGCCTGCGGCCCGATCCTGCCCGCCGCGCTCGGCGCCCGCGCCACCCACGAGCAGAGCGTGGCCTTCATCGAGTCCAAACTCAAAGAGTGGGGCCTGCCCACGACCTGACGCGCCCACCGGATCGACGCCGTGACACGAAACGGCCCGGGCGAATCGGGTCGAATCGAATCGACCCGGGTCGCACCACCTATTCGCCTACTCCGCGATGTTCACCGCGGCGCCGACGGGCAGTAGCACGCCGAGTTCCGTGATGTCCGCGTCGGCGAACCGGATGCGGCCGTCCGCGGAGGACGCGCCCGTCCCGTCCGCCCCGCCGTGCAGGGCGAGGCCCGGAACCTCGGGCGTCGCGCCGGTCGCGGCCAGCGTCAGCCGCCACGCGCCGCCGGACGGCGCGCGGGGAACGGGCAGCACGGTTCTGACGCGGAGGGCATAGGTGCCGGAGGGTGCCTTGACCGGCGTGCCGACCCGCAACGGATAGCGTTTGAAGAAGTGCCCGTTCAGAGTCAGCACGGCGCTCCCGCCGCCCTTGTACACGGTCAGCTCGAACACGGGCGCGTCAAGCACCCAGATCTCGCGGCCGACGCGCAGGCGGTCGGGACGGTCGATCCCGTTGGCCCGCAGAATCAGCTCAGGGGTGTTCCCGTATTGTTTGGCAAGCCGGCTGACCACGTCGCCGGCCGCGACACGGTGCCTGATTTTTTCGGGCATCGGACGGTCGGCGAAGAGCAGTTTGACGTTCAGCCGCCCGATCTCCCGCTCCGCAAACGCCCGCACGCCGTCGGCGTCGCGGCGCAGCAGGATCTCGCGCAGGAACCGCCGCGCGCCCGCGAGATCATCCTCCTCCACGCACGCGCCGGCCTGCTCCAGCAGCCGGCGGATCTCCGGCGACTGCACGAGGGCTTCCGGCGGCGGCGTCACGCCCGCCGTGCGCCAGCCGGAAACCGGTGCCGGAACCGTCCCGGCGGCGGCCGGTTTTCCCCGCCGGAACAGCGACGACCAGAGCGAGGGCCGCTCGCGCGGCGTTTCAGATTCGGCCAGCCGGTAGCGGGTCTGACCGGCCGTCCCGCCGTCGTCCGGCGCCGCCTCCTCCCCGTCGCGGCAGCCGCGCGCGAACAGCGCGACGACCGCAGCCACCGGCAGCAGCGCGACGATCAGCCGCGACACCCGGAAGGGCGATCCGCTCCGCTCGTCGTATTCGATGCCGTATGTGCCGCGCTGCAAAGACATGTGGCCCTCTCCGCCCAGGGGAGGCTGCCGCCGGATCCGCCGCCTCCGGACCCGTCACGCATCCTCCCGGTTGCCGGTGCCGATCCGTTCCAGCATTTCACGCGTGGCCTGGACGAGCCCCACGGCCACCGCCCGGCAAACGATGCTGTGCCCGATGTTCAACGTGTCGAGATGCGGCAGCTCCAGGATCGGCCCCACGTTCCCGACCGTCAGCCCGTGGCCCGCGTTGACGCGCAGCCCGATCCCGTGCGCGCGGGCCGCGGCGCGCTCCAGCCGCGCCCGCTCCTCCTCGCGCGCCGCGCCCGTGCGGTCGGCATACGCCCCGGTGTGCAGCTCGATGAACGGCGCGCCGAGCGCCGCCGCGGCCTCCACCTGCCGTTCGTCGGGCTCGATGAACAGACTCACCTGGATCCCCGCCGCGCGCAGCGCGGCCACGGTCGGCGCGAGTTGCTCTTGCTGACCCGCCGCGTCCAGCCCGCCCTCGGTCGTCAGCTCCTGCCGTCGCTCCGGCACCATGCACACCTCGTCCGGCCGCACGTCCAGCGCCACCGCCAGCACGTCGGGGTTGTTCGCCATCTCGAGGTTCAGGCGCGTCTTCAGCGACGCGCGCAACGCGTACACGTCCGCGTCCTGAATGTGGCGGCGGTCTTCCCGCAGATGGATCGTGATGCCGTGCGCGCCCGCCTTCTCACACAGCGCGGCCGCCTCCGTCAGGCTCGGATACGCCGTCCCGCGCGCCTGGCGCAGCGTGGCCACATGATCAATGTTGACTCCCAACCGGACCATAAGGTCCTCCTTCTTTGCCCCACAGGATATCACAATCTTCTGATCCTGTTCCCGATTTTCAAAGGGCGTTCCCTCACCGCCGGGCCAAGTCGCTGAGTTCCGCGTGGCTGCCCTGGACGCACGGCCGCATGATGTAGGTGTAATCGAACGGCCGGGCGCGCAGGATGTACTTCTCCATGGGGATCGGGCCGCAGCTCGCGCCGCCGAGGCCCATCTGCGCGATGTCCAGCGAAAGGCAGACCTCGGGCCGCGCCGGCGGCGGATTGAAGACGCGCTCCATGCCTTTGCGGTGGCGCGCCCCCTCCAGATCCTCGGAGGTGTGGTGCAGGGCCGTGACGAAGAGCGGCTGCGGGAAGGTGAAGTGGATCCCGCGGCCCTTGCGGTCCAGAAACGCGGCCCACCGGACGCCGCTCTTGCCGCCGCACTCCTGGGGCCGCACGTAGGGCACGTACTGGTCCGTCACCGTGCCGGTATAGTAGCCGATGTCGCTGCCCGTGTTGCGGTCCACGTAGTTCTCCCAGGGGCCGCGCCCGTAGTAGGCCATGCGCTCCAGCGCGCCGTCCAGCATCATGCGCACGCCCATGCGCGGCAGGGGGGGCAGGCTGCCCGCGGGCGTGACGCGGTTCCGCACCGCGATCGCGCCGTCCCCGGTGATGCGGTACTCGGCCTCGTGCGTGAACCGGCCGCTCTTGAAGCCGCACGCCTCGACAACGGCGCGGACCCGCACTGTGGCGTCATCCACCCGTTCGACCTGCAGCGGCCGCGCGTGATGGCTCATCTGCGAAAGGCCGGAGTCCATGTACTCGGCGCGCAGCCATTTGCCGAACTGGTTATCGTTGTCCACAAAGGCGCGGAAGGTGTTCAGGCGCGGGCCGTGCGGGATTCCCGCGCGGTCGCGGATCATTGTCCGGCCGCCGTACGCCAGATACGCGAGGGTCCCCGAGTCGCGGCGGAAGACCGCCTCGAAGCGCCGGCCGCTCACGGTCACCGCCTCGCGGGTTTCGCGGATCCGGACGCCGGGCACGGGGCCGTGCGCGGCCGGAGGAGGCGGCGGCGCGGGCTGCGGCGGGGTGAACGCCAACTGGCTGGCCGCGATCTCGTGGCCCGCTTCCGCCCACGCCGTCTTCCCGCGGAGATGGAAGCTCACGCGGTAGAAATACTCGGCGCCGGGCCGGGGCGTCACCTCGGGAACCGGCACGGACACGGCGCGGCGCGAGAGCGGCGGCACGTCGGGCGCGTCCACCCGGCCCGCGGCGATCTCGCGGCCGTCGCATGCCAGGGACCAGCGCATGTCGAACGCGCGCGCGTTGGTGAAGCCGAAGCGGTTCCAGACCTCGACCCGGCCCGCGGCCGCGTCCCCGGCCGCGACCACCAGATTCTGATGCACGCGCTTGACCTCGATCAGTTTCGGCGTGACCGCGCGGTCCGGCCCGATCACGCCGTTGCAGACGAAATTGCCGTCGTTCGGCTGATCGTCGAAATCGCCGCCGTAGGCCAGGTAGCGCAGCCGCCGGCCGTCCGGCCTGACCCGGTCGGTCTCTTTCCACACCGCCTGGTCGACCCAGTCCCAGATGCACCCGCCGGAGAGCGAGTCGCTGGAGTAGAAGGCCTCCCAGTATTCGTTGAAGTTGCCGAGCGCGTTGCCCATCGCGTGCGCGTATTCGCAGAGGAAGAAGGGCTTGGCGGTGTTTTTGCCGCGCTCGTGCAGCCATTCGACCGTCGGGTACATGTGGCTGTCGACATCCGCGATGCCGTTGGCCCGCTCGTAGTGCACGGGCCGCGTGGCATCCCGCGCCTTGACGGCATCG
>JAVEYH010000025.1:0-29834 GCA_034003585.1 Kiritimatiellia bacterium | reverse complement strand
CCGCTGAACCGGAACATGTCCTGGTCCTCGAGATAGGAGCCGTCCGACCAGCGGTACACCTCCACCGCCATCACATTCCCGCCGGGCTGGAGATACCGGGTGAGGTTGAACTCCGCGGGCAGCTTGCTGTCCTCGCTGTATCCGACATACCGGCCGTTCACCCAAAGGTAGAAGGCGGAATAGACCCCGTCGAAGCGCACGAACACGGGCCGCCCCGCCCACGCCTCCGGCACGGCGAACCGGGTGCGGTAGGCGCTGACCGGATTGTAGGCCGTGCCGATCTTGGGCGGGGTGCTGGCATGCGGGTACTTGACATTCGTATAGATCGGGATGCCGAACCCCCGCATCTCCACGCAGCTCGGGACATCCAGCGTGAACCAGCGCGAATCATCAAACTCCGGCTCCTGGAACCCCGACGGGCGGTCATCGGGACTCCCGCTCCACTGATAGCGCCACGCGCCGTTGAGCGACACGCGGAACGGGGTCGCGGGCTCTTCCGGCGTCAGCGCGGCCCGCGCGTCGGCCAGCGGGAAGCTTGCGGCGCGCGCCGGCTCGCGGTTCACGGCGTTGACCCGCTCATTCTCCCACTCGCGCGCGTCCGCGCCCCTCCCGCACAGACACACTCCCCAGACCGCGATCACGCCCAACCCTGTCACCCTCATGACGCACCCTCCCGAAATGGTTATCGAACGCCATCACTATACCCCTTTGCGATTGCGCGGCCAAGACGCAATGCGATTTCCTTGGTCACCCCGGTTGTTCTCCGGTATACTGGAGCCGCTTCTTGGGAAGAGCGGTATGCTTCGATCCTCTTTTGTCGTTTCGCTATTTTGCTTCGGGGCGGTGCCTTGGCGCGCCGTGTCGGCTGACCTGCTGTTGCCTGCGGCCTCCCCGGCGGGGTACCTCGCCCGCCTGCTGATCAACGAGACGCCCTTCCCGGGCGAGCGCGGTTATGTGAGCGAGAGCGATTCCCGGGACACCCAGCGCGCCCTGCTGCTTGTGATTGACGCGCGCCGCCACCGTATCCCGGACGGCTACACGCGTCGCGAGATTGCGAAGACCGATTCGGTCGAGCTGTTCGACATCCTCACCGCCGGCGGCACACGCGGCCAGATGGACGGCTTTTTCCGGGATTCCCGGGGCCGTCCCACCATGGCCCCGCGCGTGACCGCGCGCATCGCCCGCCTGCAACGGATCGCCGGCCAAGGGAAACCCGATCGCTTTGCGCGTCTTCTGCGCCACGCCCAAACCCTCGTCACCGACTATCTCGAAGGGGAGGTGCCCGCGCCCGATCTCTTCGCGCCCATCACGTATATCGCGCCGCAGACCGTGACGGGAAACGCCTACGCCTGGATGACCGATCAGGAGTATTACCATCCCGGAGGGGATTTCATCCGGATCCCCAACCGGTTGCGGGGCCGCTTGGGCGGCAACCGTTTTTACACCCTGCGGAAACGCACGGGCTCCCGAACGCGACGCGCCGCGGCCGGCACGCCGCTGGTGACCTTCCCCAACGCTTCCCCACCATGAACACAACACGCCCTTGCCTCACCGCCGGCCGTCTGCTGTGCGCGGTCCTGCTCACCGGGTTGGGCGGCTGCCGCCTGACGCGCATGCCGTCCCCGGCGCTTTCCCTCTCCGGACTGATCGCGCCGCATCCCTCCCGGGCCGCCGCGGAACTGTTCGCCGAACTCGGCGGGGAAGAGGCGTTCGTCCAAATCACGCGCCACCTGTACCGCTGGTACCTTGACGAGGACGACTTCAAACAGGTCAACCGCGACCCCAAACACCAGCTCTGGCTGCGGACCGTTGAGACCGTCGCCGATCCCGAAGACCGCAGCCGGTACCTCGAAATGGTCCTGCCCGCCATCGGCGTCATGGTTTCGCTCAAAAAAACCGACTACCGGATCCCCGAACTCAAACTCACCGTGCGGAGCGACGGGTACCGGATCACGCAGATCTGCCGTGACACCTGCAGACGCCAAGTCCTTCAGCGCGACTATGCCGTCATGGATCTCAACCTCGACGCGCTCTATGAACGGCTCTTCCAGACGCGTCTGGAGCGCACCCCGCCCGGGGAGGCGCTCCTGAATCATCTGCTCGCGGAAACCGCGCGCCAGATCGCGGCCCTGGCCGAGACGCCCGCCGCAACGGAAGCGCGCCCCCCCGACCCGGAT
This sequence comes from Kiritimatiellia bacterium, assembly GCA_034003585.1. Classification (GTDB taxonomy): domain Bacteria; phylum Verrucomicrobiota; class Kiritimatiellia; order RFP12; family UBA1067; genus JAPXSY01. The sequence goes on along the minus strand of JAVEYH010000025.1, from coordinate 27,657 downwards.
GCAACGGTGTTCGTGGCGCCGGTCAACGTGATCGCCAATGAGGCCTGGCTCTTTTGGGAGGAGGGTAAACTGCTTTTCCGTTTCTCCTCGGATCTCGACCTCGCCAACCCGGAACTCAGAAAAGCCGAAGCCTTGGACATCCGGCTCTATAACGCGGTCGAGCAAACCGTGGTGTCGCACGAGGAGCGCCCCTGCGACGACCGGTTCATCACACGCGACCAGATCGGGCGCGCGCTCTATAACTGTGTCATCCTCGGCCAGCGGCACGCGTTGCCGGCCGGCCGGCCCTGATGCGACGGACACCGGACCATGCCACACCGTGAGAAAAAACAACGCGACGCCTGGGGCAGCCGGATCGGCGTGGTCCTGGCGGCGGCCGGCAGCGCGGTCGGTCTCGGCAATTTTCTGCGCTTTCCCGGCGTGGCCGCGCGCAACGGCGGCGGTGCCTTCATGATCCCGTACTTCATCGCCTTCGTCTTCCTCGCTTTGCCGCTCTGCTGGATGGAGTGGTCCATGGGCCGTTACGGCGGACAGTTCGGCCACGGCAGCGCGCCGGGAGTCTTCGATGCGGTGGGCGATCGCCGCCACCCGGCCCTGAAATACCTCGGCGTGCTGGGCATCACCGGCGCGCTCGGCATCTTTTTCTATTACGTCTACATTGAGTCGTGGACCCTGGCCTACAGCGCGTTCGCGCTGACCGGCCGGTACGCCGCCGCCGGGAGTGCGGCGGACATGGGCTCCTTCCTCGGCAGTTACCTCAGCGGCACCGGCACCTTTTTCAGCGGCCGCGGACCGGCCTACGGTTTTTTCCTGATCACCTTCGCCTGTAATTTCTACGTCATCTACCACGGCGTCAGCAACGGGATCGAGCGTTTCTGCAAGATCGCCATGCCGCTGCTCTTCGTCACCGCGGTCACCCTGATGATCCGTGTCTTCACCCTGGGCGCGCCCGTGCGGCCGGAGTGGAACCTGGACCGCGCGATGGGCTTCCTCTGGAACCCCGATTTCGCCGCGCTCCGCAACGGCAAAGTCTGGCTGGAGGCCGCGGGTCAGGTCTTCTTCTCAACCTCCGTCGGCATCGGCGTGCTGCTCACCTACGCCACATATCTGAAACCGCGCGACGACGCGCTGCTCTCCTCCACCACCGCAGCCTTCCTGAACGAATTCGCCGAGATCGTGCTCGGGGGTTCGATCGTCATCCCGGCCGCCTTCCTCTTCTTCGGACCCGTCGGCGCCACCGAGGCGGTCGAAGGCGGCACCTTCGGCCTCGCTTTCCGCACCATGCCGCTGATCTTCAACCACATGGCGGGCGGCGCGTGGGTCGGCTTCGCCTGGTTTCTGCTGCTCTTTATCGCGGGCTGCACCAGCTCGGTCTCGATTCTGCAGCCCGCCGTGGCCTTTCTGGAGGAGGAGTTCGGATTCAACCGCAAACGCTGCGTCACCGCCATCAGCCTGCTGGCCTTTCTCGCCGCGCATTTCGCGATCTTCGGCAACGGCGTGCTGGACGAGATGGACTTCTGGTTCAGCTCGTTCGGCCTGCCGATGTTCGGTTTGATCGAAGCCTGCGTCTTCCTGTTCTTCTTCGGCCCGTCACGAGGCTGGAATGCGTTGCACGCCGGTTCCGCGCTGCGCCTGCCGCGCTTCTTCAAGCGCGTCATGACGTTCATCACCCCGGCTTTCCTGTTTGCGATCCTCGCGGGCTGGCTGGTGACCGACGGCTGGAAGACGATCCTGATGCGGAAGGCCGTGGACGGCCGCCTCGTGCCCCTCTATGCGCCCGGGCAGGTGCCCTGGGTGATCGCCACGCGCCTTTTCTATCTCGGCCTGATCGCCTGCACCTGCCTGCTCATCCGCCGCGCCTGGGCGCGCCGCGATCCCGTACACCAGGTCACGGACGGAACGTGACCGCAAAAAAGGCAAGTGCGGATACGGGTACGGGCATGTGAACGGAAACGAGGGGCGATAAGGTAAGGCCAGGAAGATAGCTGAGCGTAGCGCTCCTTTCCGCCTTATTATTTCACCTCCCCGGTCGCGGCCCACTCCGCGCCGCGCAGGATGAGCGCCTGACAGCCGGGGGCCTCCAGCGCCTGGACGTCATGCCCCAGCATCAGGGTGAGGCCCCGGCCCTGCCCCATCGCCGTGGTCCAGAGAAACGGTTCCGGCTCGCCCGAACCCCCGCCCGCCTTGCCGATCGTGGCCGTCGCCAGCACGCGGCGCGCGGGATTGCGGTTCGCCACCCGCTGCCACGGCTCGTCGAACGTCCCGAAGTCCGCCAAGCCCCGCGTCACGGGGTGCGCCTTGTCCGCGATGCTCACCGTAAACGCCTGCCGCTGCGGGTGGAAGGTGCCTTTCTCCCACGAGCCTCCCGTCAGCGTCTGGAATTCGTCCCATTCGTAAAAGAGGCTGCCGCCCGCGTGCAGCACAAAAAAGCCGCCGCCCTTCTTGACCCAGGCGAGAAAAGCCTCGCGCATCGGTTTGTCCCACCCGTGCGCCTGTTTCTCCGCGTCGCTCATCCCGAAGGTGTTCCAGTTCGAAAGAAGCAGGTCGAGCCCTTCGAGATCCTTTGGCTTCATCATCCACGGCTGTTCCTCCACTTCAACGGAGAAACGCGGGGCTCGGGCAATAATCGCCTTCAGCGTCGTGGTCGTCTCCCGCCACGTATGGTTGTTCGCGCCTGTAAGGATCAATATGCGGATAAGGTGTGGAACGGATTCCGTCGATGTTTGAACGGCCCACCGTGTTTCCGGCCCGCCGCCTTCTGCCGCAGACAGCCCCGCAAACAGCAGCAGCGCGCCTGCGGCAAAAACGGCTGCGCCCCTGATCCTCGGGTTAAAGCACACGGATTAGGGTCCCTTTCGGCGGGGGGAAGCGGCAGCTTGAAGACGTGGCGGCGGGGCCTTCGCCCCATTCGTTGAAAGCCCGAACCGAGTAGTCGTATGTGGTGCCGATCATCCCGGACAGATCCGTAAAGAAGGGCGTCGTGACTCTGGCGATCTCCTGTTCCGTGCCGCCCTCCTCTGTGCGGTAAATGGCATATCCGTCCGCGCCCGTGACAACTTGCCAAGTGAGCGTCACTTTGCCGCTTCCGGGTTCTGCCGACAACCCGGCGGGGGCCGCTGTCACCGGTGTCGCGCGGACTTCAATCCCGCCCACCAGCGGGACATTCGAAGAACCTGTCAAAACGAGCTCGATGGTACCCGCATCACTGGCCGCGGTCTCGAAGTCGACGGATGCGGCACGGTCAATCCCTCCCGCCGTTTCCGCGATGCAGTATCCGGTAACATTGGTTACGCCGTTGGCCACAACCCTAAAAGTCCGGGAAGGGACATTGGCGGTTTCCGCACTGTGCAGACGTATGCGGTAAAGGGCATGGGCATGCAGGTTGGTGAAGAAAAAGGTGAGCGTGGAGCCACAAAGCTGTTGCTGATAAACCGCCTGCGGGGCCGGCCCGGCCACAGTCGTGCGGTCAAACGGATAGCTTACCGCATAGTAGGAGGCCGACCCTTGAAGGATGGATCCGTTTGTGGGCACAAAGTGCGCTTGGGGAATAGGCCCCATGCAGATTGAATAGCGGTTGGGCACAAAGCGTTCTACGGTTACCCCCGGATTGTCGGCATCCGGTGTTTCCGTGTCTCCCTGAACAACATACCGGTAGCTTTTGTTGGTCTCAATCCCGGTTTCCGCGGTGTCGCCCCACGCGCCGCGGAAGAAAAGCTTTTTACCCAAGGAAACATAGCCCCCCCCCGGTTGTTCGGCGCGCCAGACCGTAGCCGAAAAGGAGGTGTTGCCTTGAACGGCCCGGAGTTCCGCCACACCCTCCCACGCATTGGCGGCGATGACCGGAAACTCTCCCGGCCTGTCGGAAGGCTCGACCACTTCGACGCCGCAGATGACCGGGTTGTCAACACTTCCCTTGGACAATGTGATCTGGATCTGACCGTTTGTTCCGGACCAGCAGTCGGCTTCCAGAACGGTCGCCGTGTTGAGGCCGCCTGCCGCCTCATAGATACAGTACCCGTTGGTCACGGTGTTTCCGTTGACCGACACGTTGAAGCGCCGTGTGGCGACCGACCATGCCTCTGAAAAATGCAGGCGGGCGCGGTACAGTCTGTTGGTGGCGACAGGGAAAAGATAATAGAAATTGGATTTGGAATATCGGCCGTTCTGATAGACCGCGGCCGGGGCCGGCCAACCCACAGATGCCGGAATCGCGGGGGTTGTTGCCCTATAGCCGGCAACCAATGAAGAGGAAAATCGCGTATCCGCCGAAAACTCCCCAACAGGCTGGGTGTCCCCGCTGCTTACGGCCCAAATGCGGCGGTAGGGGGTCGCGTAATAATCGGACGAGAGGGGAATAACGATCAATGCCGTGTCGTTCGTCTCAGGTGCGCCTTCGAACGTTCCCGGCCATATCCCCAACTTAATAAAATAACGGTTCGTCATGCCCGGCAGGGTATCCGTATCGACAAATCCCGTTGCGTTGGAAACCAAGGCGATCGGGTGAAAGGCGGCTGTCTCGTTCGTGGCCCGGAACACGGTGAACGATGGCTGTATGAGATTGCCATACTGCGTGTCGGGCCATTCCAGCCCGACACCAACCCTGTACACGGCTGGCGAGGAGCCTGGCACCGCAACAGGCCAACACATCGCGCTAGGCCGAACCGGGTTGTTGGTCGCATCCTCCACGATCTCCATGCCGTGGATAACCGAGTTGGTGTTGCCCGGATACGGAACCTCGAAGAGAACCGCACATTCACCTTCCTCTGACGCCTGAAACGGGCATCCGGCAATCAAAGCGACCTTTGTCCGGTTTCCCACCTCCGCAAATGTGTGATACCCCTCCCACATTTTTGTGCCGTTTACCGTCACGTCAAATTTGTGGTTGCTGTCCGACACGTTGTAATGCAGGCGCAACGTGTAATGCCCCAACGGTTTCAACGCTCTAGCCCTATAGGTGAACGGCGTTTTTGAGAAACCGCACCACTTTCCGGATTGATAAACCTGCGAAGGGGCCGGATCACTTACCCCGGAAAGGTTCGTGACGCTTTGCGGGGTATACCAGTTGCCGGTGTTTGTGTCGCCTGCGAAATCACCGTACCGGGTGGCGCTTCCCGCGTTCAGTGCCCAGATGCGGGTCGTTGTTTGGGATAACGCGGCCTGCGCGACAAACAACAGACCGCACCATATCGCGAATCCTTTCTTCGCTTTCATTGGACACTCCTGTTTTTTTAATGGCCCATACCTGCTTAATGAGAATGTGTGTTAAGGTGAAAGCCACGCGGTAATTTTTGTACGGAGGGTCCGGTTATCCCAACGTCCGGGATGGACGCAGACGCGGTAGCGGATCGTCAGGGTCTCGTTGGGGCGGAGTGTGTGCGGATCACGCATCGGGAACGAGGCGTTGAGATAGTGAAAGGGGACTTGAGGCCGGTCGACCACAAACCAATTGCCGGGGGCACGGGGATTGTCCGGATGCAGGATCATCGCGATTCCGTAAGGGTGTCCCGCGATGAGCCCGTTCTGGTCTGCCGCAGCGCCGGTCACGTCGAGCCGGTTCTGCGGATGCGGCACGCGCCCGACCGACGACACGACAGTCTCGACGTTCGAAAACGCCTCCGCGAAACGCACGGAAAGCCCCGTGTACCCGCCGGGCGCATGAAGAGTCACGGTTTGGTCGCCTGCCGTAAGAACAAGCGTCCAGTCCATGCGGTAGGCACCCGACGCGTCCGGCGCGGATATCGCGATCGTGCGCCGCTCTTTCAGAACCGGCTCGTTCGTGGCACCCGTCCGGTATCCCAGGCCGCAGACGATCACCGCGCTGCCGTCGTCATGCCGCTCGATCTCCGGTGCCGTCCAGAAGGTTTCGCCCGGCGACTTCCCTCCCCGCTCTTCCCAGTAGTTGACACCGTTGATGTATTTCCACGAGAACCAGAGCCCGTAGTGCCACGCGTGGTCCGGCGGGCGCGCCCACGTCAGCGACGGCCCCCCCGCCACGCATACTGGGTCGAAAAAGGGCTTGGCTTCTTTTGCGGGGTCGAAATGGAACCGCCACACGTCCGCGCCGCCGCACCGCAGCGCGACCTGGTTGGTGGTCGTTGTGTCCCACTGAAACTTTCTCTCCGCGAGAACGGGCAAAACGGAGAGCTGCAAGGCCAGAGCGGCTATTTTTAAAGCGTGTCCGTTTCGGGCAGGGACGGCTTTCCGAGGCGCCTGCGGACGGTTCTGGGAACCGTCCCTACCTGATATCGCCCAACGGCTATGCTCTGCCTTAATCCGCTCTGGATGGTGCCCTGTTCCTTGTGTTTTCATGGTTGTGTCCGACTCCCGACGAGCGGCTCCCGGCCCGCGAAAGGACAGCCCGTGTTTACGCGGGCTCCACCTTCCACGGCGCGCGCGGCGTGCGGTCGAGGAAAAGCTCTGCCTCCTTGTCGCCGATGATTTTCTCCGTCTTGGGATCCCATTTGATTTCCCGCCCCGTGCGGACGGCGAAGTCGGAGAGGTGGCAGATCAAATCGCCGTTGACCGCCGATTCGATCGGGTTGACCGTCGGCTCGCGCGTTCTGACGCACTGGATGAAGTTGTCCCACTGGCTGCCCTTGCTGGCATACAGCGTGATGTCCTTTTCGCCCCACTGGATTTTCTGCCACGCTTTGTCGCTGGTGCGCAGGGATCCGCGGTCCACGCTGATCCACCCCTTTTCGCCGAAGAAGGTCGTGCCGTGGTCGCAGCCCGGACGGTACGCCTCGACGATCGGCTTGGCGGTCAGCCAATCCATGAAGTGCAGCTCCACGCCATTGCCGTATTGGCACTGCACGTCCCAGGTGGCGAGCGTGTCGAACAGGCCGCGCACATCCGGGAAACGGCCCGTGCCCTGATAGCTGACCGGCGCCGAGTGGTCCGTGCCCAGACCCCATTGGACAATGTCGATCGGATGGATCCCCCATCCCGCGATGAATCCCAGCGCATAGTCCGAAATGTGCCAGATGCCGTGCGTCATGGTCCGCACATTGGTGTGGACGCGCGCAGGCGCGGGGCCCTGCCACATGTTGTAGTCCAAGTCATCCGGCACGGGCGACGGCTTAAGGCCGTTGATGTGGAAATTGCGGATCGCGCTGCCCTCGTTGAAAATGCCGCCCACGTCGCTGCCCAGGCCGTGGCTCCACGCCTCCACGCGCTGTACCTTGCCGAGCACGCCGTTCCGCACCAGCTCGCACGCATTACGGAAATGGCGTTGCGAGCGTTGCCAGGTGCCGAACTGGAAGACCGCTTTGCGCTTCCTGATCTCCTCGCGCAACACCCAGGCCCACTGCATCGCCACGCCCAGCGGCTTCTCGACGTAGACGTCCTTACCGGCGCGCACCGCATACAGGGCCAGCGGCACGTGCCAGTAGTCGCCCGTCGCGATCTCCACGCAGTCGAGGTCCTTGCGCGCCAGCAGCTCGCGGAAATCGCCGTACGCCGCGCATCCCGTGGTCTGATACGTCTCGTCGACCAGCTTCGCGCCCCGCTCGCGGCGGCTCTTGAAGGGGTCGCACGTGGCGATGACCTGCGCGTCCTTGTTCTTGAGCACGTTCCGCATGCCGCCCGTACCCATGCTCCCGGAGCCGATCAGCGCGAAGGTCACCCGGTTGGAAGGGGTCGGCCTTCCCTCCTGCGCCCTGACGACCCCCGCCGGAATGACTGACGGCAAAGAACCTGCCGCCAGCGACGCTGCAAGAAACGACCGTCTCGTAAGGTTTTTTTTCATGACTCTCCTTTGTGCCCGGTTTCTGGTTTCAAGTTTCAGGTTTCAGGTTTCAGGTTTTTCATCCCGCCAAAAAAGGCCCCATCTCCCTGCGGAGGAATTCGAGGCTCCGGCCGGCCTGCTCGATCGTGCCGCACTCGACGCTGAAGAAAATCTCGCGGTCGAGCGGCGCGAGGATCGCGAACACGCGCTGCCAGTCCACCACGCCGTCGCCGCAGGCGCACCCCACCGGCGTGCCGGTGACCTTGCCGCGCTCGGCACCGCTCTGTTGCATGGAGATGTCTTTGGCGTGAACATGATACACGGCGTCGCGGACAGCGGCCAGCCCGTCATAGGGATCCTCGGCACCCGCGAGGTACGCGTTGCCGGTGTCCCAGTTCACCTGCACCCACGGGGAGTCGACCAGCCGGACGATCTTCATCAGCCCCGCCGAGGTGCGCGTGTAGACGCCGTGCGGCTCGATGCAGAGCCAGACCTTGTGCCGCGCGGCGCACTGCGCGGCGCGCGTGAGCGTGTAGCGCATGACCTCGTGGGCGAAGGCGTCGTCCATCCACACCGGATTGGCCATCTCATCGGTGTTGACGAACCGCGCTCCGCAAACGTCGGCGAGCTCGATGGCCCGAGTCAGGCGCGGCACGGCGGCCTCGGGCCGCATCAGGGGGCTGTGGCCGCTGAGGCTCGCGACCTTCACGCCGTGCCGGTCGCAGATCTCCTTCATCAGCAGGTTGTCCTGCTCCATCGAGTAGGAGTGGAAATAGTGGGCTTCGCTGAGCAGCTCCCAGCCGGTGTGCACCATGGGCTCGACGTACCGGTACCCCAACCCGGCGGCGATCTTCACCCCCTCTTCGAAGCCCTTGTCGGCACTCCTGACGAACTCCATGTTTGCGGCGATCTTGAATGTGGCCATCGGTCAGCTCTCCCTTCGCGCGGCGGTTTCAACCCGTTCCAACTTTGAAACGCCCCCTTTATACCGCGTCTCTAAGAAACGGACTACGATAACTTCCGACAGTGTCGAAAAGTATCCTCGGTGCCCTTTTTTCCGGGTTGCCCGGCCCGGTTGTTTCTGCGACACTTAGAACTATGGGTAAGACACGTGGCGTGCTTTACAGGGCCGGCGCGAAGACGCTCCGCGCGGATGACTGCCGGCCGCTCATCCAGGCGGTCAAGGAAGGCGACGTCGCGCTGCATGCTTTCTCGCGGAGCCACTACCCCGGCGAGCGGCTGAAGCCCAGCGAGGTGCCCGGCGTCTGCTCGCTGGGCTTCTGGCATGTGACCGGCGAACAGCGGCAGGGGTTGTCGCCGCACCGCAACGAGGGCATCGAGCTGACCTGCGCGCTGCAGGGCGAAACGCCGGTGAGGGTCGACGGCCGGGCGCACACGCTGCACCCCGGCGAGATTATGATCACGCGGCCTTGGCAACTGCACTCCGTCGGCGAGCCCTGCTTCGCGAAAGGGAAGCTGGGCTGGCTCATTCTCGACGTCGGCGTGCGCCACCCCCACCAGACGTGGCAATGGCCGGGTTGGGTGAACCTGCACAAGGACGACCTCGAGCTGCTGACGCGCTCCCTGCGTCAGAACGAAGACGCGCTCCGCGCGGCCTCGCCCGAGCTGCGGGCCGCTTTCGAGCGCCTGGTGGCGATCCCCGCCTCGCCCTCCCAAATGTTCCGCGGCTCACGCATCGCGGTCGCGGTGTGCGACGTGCTGGTCAGGCTTCTCGAGCTGTTCCACCTCAATCCGGTGCGGCTGCGGCCGGTGCTGATGGAGTCGTCGCGCTCCGTGCGCCTTTATGTGGCAAGCCTCCCGGAACGTCCGCTCCCCCAAAGCGTGGAGGCCATGGCCGAGGCGTGCGGGCTTGGCGTGACCCGCTTCGCGGCGCTGTTCAAAGAAACCACCGGCAGCACGCCCGGCGAGTACCTGCTGCGGCGGCGGCTCGACGAAGCGTGCCGCCTGTTGAAGGCGACGCCGCCGCTCTCCGTGGAATCCGTCAGCCGGCAGATCGGGTTCTCGCACGGCAACTACTTCGCGCGGGTTTTTCGCCGGACATTCGGCGTCACCCCCGGCGTGTGGCGCAACACGTGAGCGCGCGCGGAATCGATTGACCGGGCGGCGGCGCAAACAAGAAGGGAAAGCGGATATGGATCTGACGGAACGGACTCTGGGTGTGAAACGGGTTTTCGAAGGGCGGGCGCTGACCATCGATGTGGCAGAGATCGAGCTGCCGGACGGACGGCGCTCAACGCGCGAAATCGTGCGCCACCGCGGGGCCGCGGTGATTCTCGGCCAGCGGCCGGACGGACGGTTCGTGCTGATCCGCCAGTACCGGCGCGCGGTCGAGGCGGCGCTGCTGGAGATGGTGGCCGGATGCCTGGAGGCGGGGGAGTCTCCGGACGCGTGCGCGCGCCGCGAGATGGAGGAGGAGAGCGGATACACGGTGGAAACGCTGGAAAAGTACGGCGTGATCGTGCCCTGCCCGGGATATTCCGAGGAACGGCTGCACCTCTACTTCGCGCGGGTTTCGTCCGCGCCGCGCCCGCAGCGGCCGGATTTCGACGAGAACCTCGAGCCCGTGGTGATGACGGCGGAGGAGATCGACGCGGCCCTCGATGCGGGCGAGCTGATCGACGGCAAGAGCATCGCCCTGTGGCTGATGTGGCGGCGGCGGCAGGCGCAGGCCTAGGCGGGGAATCGGTTGGTGGCCGGGGATGCGAGGTAAGTGCGTGTTTTGAGCGAAGCATAGTCGGGAGCGCGGGCGTCCCCGCCCGCAATGTGAAAGGCCGCGCGCGATTCAGATGCGCGGTCTGGCTCTCAAGGAACGACCGCTTAGCCTAATGAGGGAAACGCTGGTGCGGGCGGGGACGCCCGCGCTCCCGACTCGCCCGCTTCCCTTTTTCACCAGAGACGCATGATCTTCGCGTTCCCCGGCCACCAACCGATTCCCCTAGGCGGATCCCGTGTGCTTGCGCGGGAGGGGGAGGATGGGATACACTTCCCCTGTTTCGTGACCTTCGCGGCTTCGTGTGAGAAACAGTTTGTTTTGATTGCCGTTGCCGGTTCGGATGGCACGAAAAAGAGCGAGGTTTTCCATGTTAGACATCAAACGGATCCGAGAGCATTTCGATGAGGTTGCCGAGGGCTTGCGCCGCCGCGGGGCGGCGGTGGCACTGGCGGAAAACGCGCGCGATCTGGATGCGGAGCGCCGGACGCTGGTGACCCGGACCGATGAACTCAAAACGTTGCGCAACGCGCGTTCGAAAGAGATCGGCGCCTTGAAGAAGGCCGGCCAGGATACCGCGGCGGTGCAGGCCGAGGTGCGTGCCATCGGCGATCAGATCACGGAACTCGACGCACGGATCCGCACCGTCGAGGAGACCTTGGAGAAGGCCATGCTCCTGATCCCCAACGTGCCGTGCGCCACCATCCCGACCGGGCCGGACGCCTCGGCCAACCGCGTGGCGAAGGTCGAGGGTGCCGCGCCAACGTTCGGTTTCAAGCCGCTCGACCACATCGCGCTGGGCGAGAAACTCGGCCTCTTCGACCTGCCGCGCGGCGCGAAGATCACGGGGTCCGGGTTCCCGCTGCTCGTGGGTAACGGTTCCAAACTCCAGCGCGCGCTCATTCAGTACATGCTGGACCTGCACACGGAACGGCACGGCTACACCGAGATGCTGCCGCCCTTTGTCGTCAACACCGCTTCCATGCGCGGCACGGGGCAGTTGCCCAAGATGGCCGAGGACATGTACCACTGCGAGACCGACGACTATTGGCTGATCCCCACCGCCGAGGTGCCGGTGACCAACTACTACCGCGACGAGATCATCGACCGGCCGCTGCCGGTCTATCTCACCGCCTACACGCCCTGCTTCCGGCGCGAGGCCGGCTCGGCCGGCAAAGAGACGCGCGGCATCCTGCGCGTGCACCAGTTTGACAAGGTGGAGATGGTGAAGTTCGTGGAGCCGGAGGCCTCGTACGCCGAGTTGGAGACGCTGGTCGCGAACGCCGAGGACGTGCTCACGGGGCTGGGCCTGCACTACCGCATTCTCGAGCTCTGCTCGGGCGACATCAGCTTCTCGGCCGCAAAATGTTACGACATCGAACTGTGGGCGCCGGGCCAGCAGGCCTGGCTGGAGGTCTCCTCCTGCTCGAACTTCGAGGACTTCCAGGCGCGCCGCCTGAACTGCCGCTACCGCGACGCGGGCGGCAAGACGCGCCTCGTGCACACGCTCAACGGTTCGGGCGTGGCGCTGCCGCGCCTGATGATCGCGATTCTGGAGCAGTGCCAGCAGGCCGACGGCTCCGTGCTGCTGCCCGAGGCGGTCCGGCCTTACCTGCGCGGCCTCGAGCGGCTTGAGCCCGTAAAAGCGTAGTTCGCCATCGCAAGCCCGTCGAAGCGGTGCCCGCGGGCCTGCCCGGCCCGGTCACGCTGCGCTTCGGGTCGAAGAGGGGCTGAGTGAGGTCAGGACACTTATGAAAAACAACATCCTTCTTTCCGCCCTCGCCACCCTGCTTCTCGCCGGCTGCGCCACACCGGTGCAAACGGTCTTCGTGGCGCCGGACGGCAGCGACGCCAACCCCGGGACAAAGGGACGACCCTTTGCGACGCTGCCCCGCGCCCTGTCCAGCGCGCGGGACCTGCGCAAAGCCGAGCTCCTGTCCGGGCCGGTCACCGTGTATCTGCGCGGCGGGACCTATGCGGTGCGCGAGCCGATCGTCTTCACGCCCGACGACTCCGGAACCTCCAACGCGCCGCTGACGGTCGCCTCCTATCCCGGCGAGCAAGCGGTGCTGAGCGGCGGCGTGCGGCTCGGCGGCACGTGGACGCGGACGCCGGGCAAGCCCTACTGGCAGCTTGAGGTCCCGCGCGCCCGCGAAAACGGCTGGGTGTTCTATTCCCTTTTCGTGAACGGCCGGTCGCGCGAGCGCGCCCGCTTCCCGAACTGGGGCGAGAAGGTCCTGCGCGCCGAGGGCCGCGAGCCGGGCGGCGACCCGCGCCAGGCGCTGCGCTATTTCGCGGGCGACGTGAACCCGGACTGGTCGAACCCGACCGACATCGACGTGGTGCTGCTCTGTTCCTGGACACCCACGATCCACCGCATCCGGGAGATCGCGCCCGAACGCCGCGCGGTGCGGTTCTTCAGCGCCCACGTCCGGCCGGTCGATGCCTGGGAACGCAATTTCCGCTACTACCTCAGCAACGTGTTCGAGGCGCTGGACCAGCCGGGCGAGTGGTATCTCAACCGCCGCACCGGCACGCTCTACTACTATCCCCTGCCGGGCGAGGAGTTGAACGCGGCCGAGGTCGTCGCGCCGGTCCTGCGCTCCCGCATGGTCACCTTCGAGGGCGACCCCGAAGGCGGGCGGTTCATCGGGCACCTTCATTTCCGCGGCCTCGCGTTCCGCCACCTCGACGGCGACATGGACAAGCACAACGGCGTCTACCGCCAGGGCCACATGTTCCTGACCTCCGCGGTCGTCGCGCGCGGGCTGCGCCACGCCTCGTTCGAGCGCTGCGAGTTCGCGCAGCTCGGCGAGTACGCGCTGGAGCTGGCCGACGGCTGCCGCGACGTGACGGTGCGGCAGTGCCATCTGTGGGACCTCGGCGCGGGTGCGCTCCAGCTCGGCGTCACCGACCTGGGCACGCTGCTGGGGAAACAGAAGCCCGAGGCAGGAAGCCGGAAGCCGGGGGCCGCTCCTTCCGCCTCCGACCTCGCGGACAACCCGCGCTTCGTGACCGGCCTTGTCGTCGACAACTGTTGCATCCACCGCCTCGGCACGATCTGGCACGGCTGCTACGGCATCGTCAACCGCTTCGCCTCGTGTTCGCGGATCACGCACAACGAGATCTACGACACCCACTGGGACGCCATCGGACTCGACGCGCGCTGGAGCTGGAAGGGCGAGAAATTTTCCTCCGGCACCGTGGTGGCCTACAACCACCTGCACCACCTCGGCCTGCGCTATCACACCGACGCGGCGGGAATCTATCAGTTCGGGCCGCTCGACACGCACATCCACCACAACCTCATCCACGACACGGTGGCCTATCCCTACATCTGCGGGTTTGCGGGCATCTACCTGGATGAGCAGTCGCGCGGCGCGGTAGTGGAGAACAACCTCGTATACAATAACGAGTGGTTCGCCTACTTTCAGCACAAGGGCACGGACAACCTCTTCCGCAACAACATCGGGGCCTTTGCCCGCGACGGGTTTCTCGGCCGCGGCAGCCTGAACGAGACCTGGAAAACCAACTATCTGGAGGCCAGCCGCAACCTCTACATCAGCAGCAATGCGGTGGCGATCCGCAGCGGGTGGCAACCGGGTCTCCGGCCGCCGGTCCTCACGCGCAACCTCTACCACACGCTCGCCACCAACACGCTGACGTTCGCGGGCAAGGGCTTCGCGGCGTGGCAGGCCGAGGGACACGACACGGGTTCGGTGATCGCCGATCCGGGCTGCCGCGATCCGGCGGCGTTCGATTTCACGCTCGGGCCGGACGCGCCCGCCCGCCGCCTGACCGGGTTCACGCCTTTCGACGCCGAAATCCGCAAGGCCGGGCTTTACGGCGACGGGGCCTGGCGCGCCACGGCGTCCCGTCATCCGGCGCGCACGCCCTCCGCCGTGTGGAGCGAGGAGGACTTCCGGAAACTGGGCAACGCCTTCCGCCTGGACTTCAACCTGATGAAGCCCGGCGACATGCCGGATGTCTTCCGGGTGACCGATCAGAAGGGGGCGGGGTTCGCGGTCACGCGCGAGGTCGCCGGCACGGCCGGCGGGCACTGCCTGAAGGCCTCAGACAAACCGGGGCTCTCCCAGTCGTTCTATCCCTACATGCACCTCGCGCCGCGCGCGCTGAAGAGCGGGCGCGTCACCTTCTCCTTCGCGCTCCGGCAGCCGGAGCGCGGCGCGGCCTCCTGCATCGTCGAGTTCCGCGGCGCGGGCCAGACCGGCACGGGGCCCTCGATCGCCGTGGGGCGCGACGGCGCGATCCGGGCGAACGGCAAGCCGGCCGGTACGCTCGCGCCCGGCGCATGGACCCGCTTTGAGATCGCGTTCACGCTGGGCGCAAACCGGACGGACGGCTACACGCTCGGCATCCGCGGGCCCGGCGGCGAAAAAACGCTGTCCTTGCCGTTCGGCAAGAAAACCTTCGAACAGGTGGGCTGGCTTGGCGTCATTCTGCCGGACAACGCCGACGGCTGCCTCTATCTCGACGCGATCGCGCTCACGGTCGATGAGTCGTGATCCCGGAAGGACGGGGAGCGCGCGCTTTTCCCCTCTCCCGCTCCGCCGCGGGGCGCGACAAGGAAAATCCGGGGACCCTCTTTTTAGGGCAACCGTTGGACCCGACTCGCTGACGCGCGTCACGCGGTGAGGATCAGTTCCTTGAACTGATGGAAAAGATAGTGCGAGTCGTGCGGTCCGGGGGCGGCCTCGGGGTGGTACTGCACCGAGAAGGCCGGCTCGCTGCGGTGACGCATCCCTTCGACCGTGTTGTCGTTTAGGTTCATATGGGTGACCTCGACACTCGAACGGTCGATCGAATCCATATCCACCGTGAAGTTGTGGTTTTGCGAGGTGATCTCCACTTTCCCGGAGGCCAGCTCCTGTACCGGATGGTTGCAGCCGTGGTGGCCGAACTTCAGGCGGCACGTGCGGCCGCCGAAGGCCCATCCGAGGAGCTGGTGGCCGAGGCAGATGCCCATCAGCGGCACTTTGCCCACCAATTCGCGGATATTCGCGATGGCGTAGGCAAGCGCGGCCGGGTCGGCCGGGCCGTTGGAGAGGAAAACGCCGGCGGGCTTGAGGGCGAGCACCTCGGCGGCCGGGGTTCCGGCCGGCACGACCGTCACGCGCATCCCCTGCTGGCGCAACCGTCTCAGGATGTTGAGCTTGAGACCGAAATCGTACGCGACAACCGGGATCTCGGCCTCGGGAAGCGGCTCGTCAAGCACGCCCCAGGAGGATGAAACCACGTCATCGGGGTCAAACACGTACGGCTGGCCGACGGAAACCTTTCGGGCGTAATCCTGGCCGTCCAACCCCTCCCACGCCCGTGCGCGCAGCACGCCCTCTTCCGCAGAAACCGCGCCGCTGGCGCAGAGGTATCCCTTGAGCGTGCCGGTGTCGCGCAGCCGGATCGTCAGGGCGCGCGTGTCCAACCCCGCGAGACCGGGCACGCCGTGCCGGAGCAGCGCTTCAGCGAGCGAGCATTCGGAACGCCAGTTGCTCGGTTCGGTGTAGTGATGGATGATCAGCCCTTCGGCATGAATGCGCCCGGATTCGCAATCCGCCGCGTTGAAACCGGTGTTGCCGATCTCCGGCGCGGTGAGCGTGACGATCTGACCGGCGTAGGAGGGGTCGGTGAGGATCTCCTGATATCCCGGCGTGCCGGTGTTGAAGACCACTTCGCCGAGGCGGTCCGCCGGCGCGCCGAAGGACCAGCCCGGCCACACCGAGCCGTCCGCCAGGGCCAGGAAGGCTTTTTTCTCGCGTTGCTGTTTCCAGTTGTGCATAACCAAGAAGGGGGTTAGGGGTTGGGCTTCGGAAGGCGGGCGTCCGGGGCGGCGGCAGGCTTGGCTGCGGCGCGGCTGGCTTTGCGGTTGTACTCCTGCAGCGAGAGGACCTCGCAGCGCTTGAGGGTACGCAGACGGCGGATGCCCTCCACGGCGGACTGCAGGCCGCGCAGGGTGGTGGTGATGGGCAGGCCGCGGCGGATCGCCTCGGTGCGCATGACCACCTCATCCCGGGCCGGTTTGGCGCCGGACGGGACATTGATGACCCATTGCACCTCCCCGTCCTGAATCAGATCCAGCGCGTTCGGCCGCCCTTCGGAGATGCGGAACACGGCGCGCGCGCGGATGCCGGCCTCACGCAGCACGGTGGCCGTGCCGCGCGTGGCGTAGACCGCATAGCCGAGCGTGTCCAGCTCGCGCGCCATGAGCGCGGCGCCCGCCTTGTCGTGATCCGCGACACTGAGGAAGACGCTGCCCGACAACGGCAGGGGGTTCCCGGCGGCGAGCTGGCTCTTGACATACGCCATGCCGGGGTCGGGATCCATGCCCATCACCTCGCCCGTGGAGTGCATCTCCGGCGTCAGCAGGGCGTCGCAGCCGGGGAAGCGGCTGAAGGGCAGCACCGCCTCCTTGAACGCGTGGTGGCGGAGGGTCACCTCGCGGGTGAACCCGAGCTCTTTGAGGGTCTTGCCCGCCATGACCAGCGCGGCGAGACGCGCCAGCGGCACGCCGATGGCCTTGCTGACGTACGGCACGGTGCGCGAGGCGCGCGGGTTGACCTCGAGAATGTAGACCGTCCGGTCCTGCACCGCGTACTGGACGTTCATGAGACCGACCACTCCCAACTCTTTGGCGAGCGCGTGCGTGTGGCGGCGGATCTGGTCGCACACGTCGGGCGCGAGTGTGCGGGGCGGGATGCTGCATGCGCTGTCGCCGGAGTGGATGCCGGCTTTTTCGACGTGCTCCATGATCGCGCCGAGCACTTGGGTCTTGCCGTCCGCGATGCAATCCACGTCCACTTCGACGGCGTCCTCGAGAAACTTGTCGATGAGGACCGGGTGGCCCTCTGACGCGGCGAACGCCTCGCCCGCGAACTCGGCGAGCGACTCCTCGTCGTAGACGATGGCCATGGCGCGGCCGCCCAGCACGAAGGAGGGCCGCACCAGCACGGGGAAGCCGATGCGGCGGGCCGCGGCGAGCGCGCCCGCGTAGTCGGTCGCGGTATCGTTGTCAGGCTGGCGCACGCCGACCTTGTCGGCGAGGCGTTTGAAAAACTCGCGGTCCTCGGCCTTCTCGATGCTCTCCGGCGGGGTGCCGATGATGGTGACGCCGTTGGCGGCGAGCGCCTTGGCGAGGTTCAGCGGCGTCTGGCCGCCGAACTGCACGATCACGCCGTCGCACGCCTCGCGCCGGTAGATGGCGAGCACATCCTCCAGCGTCACCGGCTCGAAGTAAAGTTTGTCCGAGGTGTCATAATCGGTGGAGACGGTCTCGGGGTTGCTGTTGACCATGAGGGTCTCGAACCCCGCCCCGCGCAAAGCGTAGCAGGCGTGCACGCAGCAGTAGTCGAACTCGATGCCCTGCCCGATGCGGTTCGGGCCGCCGCCGAGGATCATGATCTTTTGCCGGGGCGCGGAACCCGCCCCGTCGCGGCGGTCCGGCGTTCTTGGCCCTTCCGGTTCGTCCGCCGCAGACCAGGTGGAGTAGAAATAGGGCGTGAACGCCCTGAACTCGGCCGCGCAGGTATCGACCAGCCCGTAGACCGGCGCGAGCGCCAGCCGTTCGCGCGCGGCGCGCACCTCATCCTCAGCCGTCCGCGTCAGGTAGGCGATCTGCCGGTCGGAGTATCCGAGTTCCTTGGCCTGACGGAACAGCGGAAGATCGTCGCACAGCGCGGCAAGCGAGCCGGCCCCGCGGATCTCGCCCTCGAAGGCCACCAGTTCGCGAAACTGATTGAGGAACCAGGGGTCAATCCGGGTGAGTTCGTGGAGGCGCGCCACGTCCCAGCCGCGCGCGAGGGCCTCGTGGAGGTGAAAGATGCGGATCGGTCCCGCATGGCGCAGCGCGTTCTCCAGCGACGCGTCGGTGAACGGACGGCTGACCTCGCAATCCCGCCCGTCCGCGCCGAATCCGCCGCGCCCGATCTCGAGCGAGCGCAACGCCTTCTGGATGGACTGCTGGAAGGTTTTGCCGATGGCCATGGTCTCGCCGACCGACTTCATCGACGTGGTGAGCGTGGCGTTCGCGCCCGGGAACTTCTCAAAGGCGAAGCGGGGCACCTTGGTGACCACGTAATCGAGCGCGGGCTCGAAACAGGCGGGCGTTTCCCGCGTGATGTCGTTGCGCAGCTCGTCCAGCGTGTAGCCGACCGCCAGTTTGGCGGCGATGCGCGCGATGGGGAAGCCCGTGGCTTTGGAGGCCAGCGCCGAGGAGCGGCTGACGCGCGGGTTCATTTCGATGACCACCAGACGCCCGTCTTCCGGATGGATCGCGAACTGCACATTGGACCCGCCGGTCTCCACGCCGATCGCGCGCATCACGGCGATCGAGGCGTCGCGCAACCGCTGGTACTCGCGGTCCGTCAGCGTCATGGCCGGCGCGACGGTGATGCTGTCGCCGGTGTGGATGCCCATGGGGTCGACATTCTCGATGGAACAGATGATCGAGATGTTGTCCTTGCGGTCGCGCATGACCTCCATCTCGAATTCCTTCCAGCCGAGCACCGACTCCTCGACCAGGACTTCGCCGACCGGACTGAGACGGATGCCGTTCGCGCAGATTTGTTCGAACTGTTGCGCGTCGCGGGCTATGCCGCCGCCACTGCCGCCAAGGGTGAAGGCCGGCCGGATGATGACGGGAAAGGCGCCGATTTCCCTCTGGATCTTCCACGCCTCCGCCAGCGTGCGGGCGACACCGCTCTTCGGCACCGCCAGGTTGATGGCAAGCATCGCGTCCTTGAAGAGCTGCCGGTCCTCCGCCCGGCGGATGACCTCGGCGTTCGCGCCGATCATCTCGACCTCGTACCGCGCGAGGATGCCCTGGTCCGCCAGTTGAATGGCGAGGTTCAGCGCCGTCTGCCCGCCCAGTGTCGGCAACAGGGCGTCCGGGCGCTCGCGCCGGATGATCTCGTGCAGGATCTCGACCGTGAGCGGCTCAATGTAGGTCCGGTCCGCAAACTCGGGGTCGGTCATGATCGTGGCGGGGTTGCTGTTGACCAGCACCACCTCATACCCCTCCTCCCGCAGCGCCTTGCAGGCCTGCGCCCCCGAGTAATCAAACTCGCAGGCCTGGCCGATCACAATCGGTCCGGCCCCGATAATCATGATTTTGGAAAGATCGTCTCGTTTTGGCATCGGTGCGGCTCCGGTCCTGCAAAAAGTCAATTCTTCGGTTCAACAGCAGGGATTATGCCATGCGGGACTGAGGCCCGAAAGGAGCCGCTCCGGGCTTCCTGTGCAAGCGGAACGCGCACGCGCGTCCTGCCGACGCGGCACAAAATTGTTGCCCACAGCCAAAAATGGCAGGCGTCACGACATTTTTGCGAGTGCCCGATCCGGACCGGGCCGCGCCGCGACCGCTTCGGAAACCGCCGGACCGTCAGCCGCCTCGCGGTCCCGTTATTCCCGGCACGTCACGGCGTCGGACCCGTCCGCGCCGGTCTTCCGGATAAAGATGTCGCCGCGCGTGTCCGAACCCTTCAGGCCGAACGCGTTGACGCGCAGTTCATAGGTTGCCCCCGCTTTCCCTGCGGGCACCACCAGCTCGAAGACATGGGCGTCGCCGCCGCGTTTCCCGGGCCGGAAGCTCGCCCCGGTGAACCCGCCCCAGTCGCTGGCGACCGCCTGCCCGTTCTCGATCAGCTCCACCAACCGCACATGCAGGGCATCGGCGCCGCCGGAGGCCGCGAACCCGACACGATAACGTCCCGGGCCGCGGATGTGGGGCGTGACGTCAAAACGGCGGTCATGCGCGGGCGCGTCCGCGTACCGCGACTTGCCCAATCCGACCTCCGCGGGGGTCCAGCCGCCGATCCGCGCGCCGGCGAGGACCTCCTCCCACTCCGAATCGGCCGTCCGCGCACGGTCCCGCGCGTAGCGGATCCCCGCGAGGTCCCAGCGCCGCTCCTGAACCGCGAGATCCCTCACGAACCGCGCGTAGTCTTTGCGTTCCGCCGGCGTCCAGGCCACCTCCGCCAGCGCGGCGATCCGGGGGAAGATCTGCTGCTCGCAGCGGAAACGCGTCGGCGTGAACTCGCCCCAGGCCTGCGCGCCCAAGCCCAGGATACGCGCCTGTTGGTCGGGGGAAAGCCCCTGCGGCACGGGCTCAAAATCATAGGCCCGGCGCAGCGGCAGGGAGGCGTAATGGTAATCGAGATAGGTGAAGGCATGGAAACTGTTCACCAGGTCATACCCGCGCGAAACCGCCTCCGTGATCAGGGCGGGGTCGCCGCGCCAGAACTGCAGGATGACACTCTTTTCCGGCGGGATCAGCTCCCGCGCGTCCGCCCAATACATCATGCGCCGGCCCTTGCCCGCAATGTGCTTCGCCAGCGCGGCGGTGAACTCCGCCTGCAGCGGCACCGCATTCGTCAGCCCCCGCGCCGTCATCGCCGCCCGGACGGTCGGCGCGGTCTCCCACACCTTGTAGTCCACCTCATCCCCGCCGGTATGGATCACGGCGTCCGGGAAGAGGTCCAGCGTCTCGTCCAGAATATTCCGGATCGCCTCCATCACCGCGGGCCGCGTCACATCGAAAATCCCGGCGGCGCTCCACTCCGGGTAGGCCCGCAGCGCCGCGTCGGCGTGCCCGGGCATTTCGATCTCCGGGATCACCCGGATATGGCGTTCGGCCGCGTAGGCCACGATCTCCCGCACCTCTTCCCGTGTGTAAAAGTATCGTCCCCCTTCGGCCGCCTTGACCCGGGAGGCGATGTCGCCCTTGCCGGAGCCGCGCCATGCCGCGCCCTTTCCGGTCAGTTCCGGATAGCGCTGGCTCTCCAGACGCCAGCCAGTGCCGTCGGTGATGTGCCAGTGGAAGACGTTGAGTTTGAGCCCCGCCATCTCGTCGAGATAACGCTTGACCGCCTCCGCCCCGTGGAAGTGCCGCGACTCATCCAGCATGAAGGCCCGCCAGCCGAAACGCGGGCGGTCCGCGATCTCGACACCGGGCACAACCCACCTGTCGGAGGAGCGCGCCACGGGAGGCCGCCCCGCGGCGGCCTGCGGCGGCAACAGGTGAAGCAGGGTGCGCGTCCCGTAGAAATGCCCCGCCGCGCCGGAGGCGGTGATGACGACCGATTCCGGCGTCACCGCAAGGGTGTAGGCCTCCGGCCCCAACGCCCCGTCCGGAGCCGCGCGCAACACGATACACCCCTCTTCGCCCTGCGGCCCCGGCGTCCGGACCGGCAGCGGAAAACCGGTGGCCCGGCGCAGCGGCCCGGCCAGCAGCCGCGCCTCGCGGGCCCGCTCCGCGGGTGCCGTCAGCGCCGTCTTTTCGGTGAGGACGAATTCGCCTGCGGTGCGGCGCAGTTCCGCCGGCCAGGGGATGAGTCCCGCCGGCGACGCCCCGCCGGCCGTCAGCGCCTGCGCGGTCCCTGCGGCGATCCACCATGCCGCGGCCCAGATCATGATCCGATTCATTTTCCCTCCCCTGCTGATGGCCATTGGATGTTTTCCGCTCCGCGGTCAGCGGGCGAGCGGTTTGCCGAAGAGTTCGCCGGTGAGGCTGCCCAGGAACGCGGTCAGCGCGTCCAAGTCGGGCTCCGCGAGCGATGCCCCCACCTGAAAGTTCATCATGGCGCGCACGGCCTCCCGGAGTTCCGTCCGGCTGCCGTCGTGCAGATAGGGTGCGGTCAGGGCGACATTGCGCAGGAGCGGCACCTTGAACCGCCCCGCATCCTCGGGACGCTTGCTGAACGCGGCCAAGCCCGCGTCGCCCTCGCCCCGTTCGCGCCCGGCGAAGAAATCGGCTTTGAGATCGGCGTACTCGAACGAAAGCCCGCCCAGGGCCGGCCCGGCATGGCAGGTGGCGCACCGGTGCCGGCCGAAGAGCGCGTAGCCGCGGCGCTCCCGCTCGGACAGCGCGGCGGCATCGCCCCGGAGATACCGGTCAAACCGCGAGCCGGGCGTGATCAGGCGCCGCTCGAACTCCGCGATGGCGTCGCAGAGCGTGGCCTCGCAGAACCCCTGCGGATAGACGGCCGTGAAGGCGGCCTTGAAGGCCGCGTCCGGTTCGAATTTGGCCACGATCTCCTCCCAGTCCCGGCTGGCCATCTCGACCGGGTTGAGCGGCGGCCCGCCGGCCTGGGCCGCGAGATGCGCCGCGCGGCCGTCCCAGAACTGGCGCAGGTTGAAGACCGCGTTGAACACCGTGGGCGCGTTGACGCCGCCCTTGAGCCCGCCCACCCCGACGGAAAAACGCAGGTTGTCGGTGCCGCCCTTGTCGAACGCGTGACAGGAAGCGCAGGAGAGGGTGTTGTCTTTCGAGAACCGCGTGTCGTGATAGAGGCGTTCGCCCAGCGCGGCTTTCGCGGCGTCGAACGGAAGGCTTTGCGGCACGGGGTGCACATCCGCCTCACGCCCCCCGCGGATTCCCCAGCCCTCGAGCCACGCGCCCCACACGTTGTCGACCCAGGTCCGGAGAATGCGCTGCTCGCTCCGGGTCAGGGAGGTGCCCCAATGGACGATCCGGTATTGAATCGGCGGCATGTCCCCCGCCGCCACGGTCGCGCGCAGTTTGATCAGCCTGCCCGGCGGAATCTCCGCTGCGGCCCGCTCCGCTTCGGGAGCCTCCGCGCCCAGATACCCGGAATCCGACACATCCCAATGCCGGATTCCCTCGCGCACGTCTTTGCGGACCAGACTCCCCGGACCGGGAAGGTTGGCGTAAAAGGGCAACGGCCGGCGGCTGTCGTGGCAACTCAGGCACTTGGCCTCCAGCACCCCCATCGCGGCGGCGCGCACCGCATCCGGCGCGTCGGGTACCTCGCGCGGCATCTGGCGCGCGATGCCGAACGCCACCCCGGCCGCCAGCCCGGCGGCGGCCACAGCGCCCGCCCCGATCAGTCCCTGTTTTGTGTTCATGCCGGCAGTATAATCCAACCGCCCGGCGCGGACAAGGCCGTCCGGATTGAAACATTGAATTCCGGTCCCGGATTTTGTTAAGGTTCGGGGAAGGAGAAAAACATGCGCTACGGCGTGATCGGAAACTGCAAATCAGCCGCGCTGGTGGATCCCCGCGGCACCATCGTATGGTGTTGCCTGCCCGACTTCGATTCGGCGTCGGTGTTCGCGTTCCTGCTCGATGAGCGGCGCGGCGGCTCGTTCGGCATCGAAACGGATGACTCGTACACCGTGACGCAAAGCTACCTGCCGAACACCAATGTGCTGCGGACCGTTTACGAGAGCCCGGCGGGCGGATTCGAACTGATCGACCTGATGCCGCGGCACAAGGAGGACAAGCGCTACTACGCGCCGCCGGAGGTGCTGCGCCAGCTCCGGCGTCTGCACGGCAGGCCGGTGCTGACGGTCCGGTACGATCCGAAACTCGGGTATGCGCACCACGCGACGCACAGCGCCAGTCATGGCGGCTATATCAAAAGCACCGTTCGCAACGGGGCGTACGAATCGCTCTATCTCTACACCAATCTGCCGCACGCCTCCATTCTGGAGGGCCTCCCCATCGAGTTGGGTGACGAGGCCTTCCTGCTGCTGAGCTACCATCAGAAGATCCGCCCGGTGACCCTGGACCGGGTGGCGCTGGAGGTGGAGCGCACCAAGGTCTACTGGATGGACTGGGTCGGCCGCACCACGCCGTTCGACCGCTGGTCGAAAGAGGTGCGGCGCAGCGCCCTGGTGCTCAAACTGCTCTCCTATCAGGAAACCGGCGCGATCATGGCGGCGGTCACGACCTCGCTGCCCGAAGCGGTCGGCGAAGAGCGCAACTGGGATTACCGGTTCTGCTGGATCCGCGATGCCGCCATGACGCTCAGCATGCTGACGCGCCTGGGGCATCTGAACGTGGCGGAAAACTTCTTTTCGTACCTGTTGCGGGTGGTCCCGTACAAGGACGACGAGATCCAGGTGATGTACGGGATCCGCGGCAACAAAAATCTGGCGGAGCGCACGCTGGATTGGCTTGAGGGGTATCGCGGCAGCCGTCCCGTGCGGGTGGGCAACGCGGCCTACACGCAGCGGCAGCACGATATTTACGGCGTTTTGCTGAATGCGATCCTGCGTTATCTGGAGGTGTATCCCATCGATGAGGCGACCGGCGAACGCCTGTGGACCATCACGCGCAGCGTGATGCGCACGGTGATGCGGACCTGGCGGCTGCCGGATGTGAGCATCTGGGAGTACCGCACGAACCCGGGCCATTTCACCTTCTCCAAACTGCTCTGCTGGGTAGCGCTGGACCGCGGGGTGAAGATCGCGGCCAACCTGGGGCAGGAGGCGCAGACCGCGCCCTGGGCGTGTGAACGCGAGCGGATCCGCGAGGATATCCTGACGAACGCCTGGTCCGGATCGGCGGGGGCCTTCACGCAGCGCTACGGCAGCGAGAGTCTGGACGCGTCCGTGCTGCTGATGGCCTCGTACGGGTTTCTCGAACCCGACGACCCCCGTTTCGTCTCCACGGTCCGCAGCATCTACCGGGAACTTTCGCAGGACGGCCTGATGTACCGCTATAAGAACGACGATGATTTCGGCACGCCGACCTCCTCGTTCACCGTGTGCTCCTTCTGGATGGTCAAGGCGCTCTGGCAGATCGGGGAGCACGGGGAGGCGGAACGGATGTTCGAGCGTTTGCTGGGGTACGCCAATCCGCTCGGGCTGTTCAGTGAGGATCTGGATTTCAAAACCAAGGCGCTGCTCGGAAACTTCCCGCAGGGCTATTCCCATCTGGCCGTGATCGACTGCGCGATCCTGCTGGGCGGGATGCGGACCAACGGAACCGCCGGGCCGGGCCGGCTGTGACCGCCCTCCGGCGGACGGACATCGGAAAGAGAGAGGAGCCTGACCATGCGCCTGATCATCATCGCCAACCGGCTGCCCATCAAACTGGGACGTTCCGCCGGACGGTTCGTCTTCAAACGCAGCGAAGGCGGACTGGCGACCGGCCTGGGCTCGCTCCAC
The DNA here is from genome assembly GCA_034003585.1 of Kiritimatiellia bacterium. Classification (GTDB taxonomy): domain Bacteria; phylum Verrucomicrobiota; class Kiritimatiellia; order RFP12; family UBA1067; genus JAPXSY01. Next base: position 2,272 of record JAVEYH010000025.1, on the reverse strand, counting down.
GGCGACTGGGAGATTCACTGGATCGGCTGGCCCGGCCTGCACCTCGAGACCGGACCGGATCAGGCCCATGTGACGGCACTGCTGTCGCGTCACGCGTTCCACCCGGTTTTTCTGACGCAGGCGCAGATCGAAGCGTATTACGAGGGCTATTGCAACAACATCATCTGGCCGCTCTGCCACTACTTCTTCGCCTACATTCAGTATGACCAGAAATCCCTGGCCGCCTACCGGTTCGTGAACCGCATGTTCTTTGAGGCGGCGATGCGGCTGATCCGCCCGGGGGACCGGGTCTGGGTGCAGGATTACCAACTGATGCTCCTGCCGGGCATGCTGCGCGAAGCCATGCCCGAGATCGCCATCGGCTATTTCCACCATATCCCGTTCCCCTCTTACGAATTGTTCCGCGTGCTGCCGGAACGGGCCGAGATTTTGCGCGGGCTGCTGGGCGCCGATCTCATCGGATTCCACACCCATGATTACATGCGACACTTCATCAGCGCGTCCTATCGCACGCTCGGGCTCAACGCCGAACTCGACGAGATCCGTTTCGGCAACCGGCTGGTGCAGGTGAACGCTTTCCCGATGGGCATTGATTTCCAGGCGTTTCACCAGGCGCCGGAACGGCCCCAGGTGAAGAGCCTGTCCCAAACCTTCCGCCACCAACTGGGCGCGCAGAAACTGATGCTCTCCGTGGACCGGCTGGACTACAGCAAAGGCGTGCTGCACCGGCTCAAAGGCTTCGCCTCCGCGCTGGAACGGCATCCGGAACTCCGGGAGCGGGTGTCGCTGGTCATGCTGCTGGTCCCGTCGCGCGCCACGGTTCCGGAATACGCCGATCTCAAGAAAAAGATCGATCAGACCATCGGCGAACTGAACGGGTGCTACGCGACCCCCAACTGGACGCCGGTTTACTATTATTACCGCAGTTTTTCGCCGGACCGGCTGATGGCGCTCTATCACGAGGCCGACATCGCGCTGGTCACCCCGCTGCGCGACGGCATGAATCTGGTGGCCAAAGAGTATGTGGCCGCCAAGCGCGACCGGCCCGGGGTGCTGATTCTCAGCGAGCGGGCCGGTGCCGCCATCGAGCTGACCGACGCGCTGCTGGTCAATCCGAACGACATGGAGGCGATCGGCGACGCCATCGCCGCCGCGGTGCTGATGCCGCTGGAGGAACAGCGGACGCGCATGCGCCGCATGCAGGCGTTGCTTTCCCGCCAGAACGTCGACAAATGGGCCGCGGATTTCATTGAGGCGCTGGACGGGATCCGCAGGCGCAATGAGGCGTTGCGCGAAATGCGGATCGGTCCGGACCAGGCGCGCGAGATCCGGCAGCGTTTCCTCTCCGCCGAAAACCGGATCCTGATCCTGGACTATGACGGCACCCTGGCACCGCTGCGCAGGCAACCGGAGGAGGCCGTGCCCGGCCCGCGCCTCGTGGCGCTGCTGCGCCGCTTGGGGTCCGACCCCCGCAACACGGTGGCGGTCTGCAGCGGGCGCGACCGCGACACGCTTGACCAATGGCTCGGCGGGCTGCCGGTTTTGTTGGCGGCGGAGCACGGCGCCTTTTACAAGGAACACGGCGTATGGCACGGCGCGAGCCGGGACGTGGAAGCCTGGCCGCAGGAGATCCTCGATGTTCTGGAGCGCACCACCAGCCAGACGCCGGGCTCCCGCCTGGAAACGAAACAGACCGCCCTGGTCTGGCATTACCGCAACAGCGACGCCTGGCTGGCGGATCTGCGGGAAAAGCAGTTGATTCACGCCCTGATGCCGCTGTGCAGCCGGTTGCATCTGCATATCCTGCGCGGCAACAAGGTCGTGGAGATCAAAGCCTCCGACCGCAACAAGGGCACGGAGGTGCTGCGCCTGATCAACCGGCACCCATACGATTTCATCCTCGCGGCCGGCGACGACGTGACGGACGAGGACATGTTCCGGGCCCTGCCGCCGGAGGCGATCACCATCCGGGTGGGCGATTTCTCGCAAACCGCCCGCTACAGCCTGGGGTCGCAGGAAGAGATGCTGGACGTGCTCGAGGGGCTGACCCGCGACTCCGATCCGGAGTGAGGGATGGCGCGCGGGACCTTCACCCGGTAACCCGGTTCCGGCGCGGCGCGGGGTCCGCGGCCAAAGCGACAGCCGTGTCCCACCACATCATCCGCCGGCGCCACGAGGCCACCGGGGTGACCGCCATCAGCAGCCGGGTCAGCAGCCGGGCGGGCGAACGGGACGTGAAGGCTTTCAGTTGCCGGGCCTGCCGCCGGTCCGC
>JAVEYH010000024.1:0-34825 GCA_034003585.1 Kiritimatiellia bacterium | reverse complement strand
CGGTCACCGGCCCGCCCGACGTTTCCTGCGACAGCCTCACATGCAGGCGGATGAAATCCGTCTCCCCGGCATCCGCAACCACCACCTCTCCCGTGGCGTCCGCACCCTCGCTTTCGGTCCAGTTCGAGGTCGACCCGATGCCCAATGCCGCAGTAGATCCCCTGAACTTGATGATCCGCGTATAAACCTTGTTGTCCGCGCCATGCGAGGCGGAGTACAGACTGCGCTTGACGGCAAGGCCGTACCCGTTCTGGTCACGGCTCATCAGGTGGATTCTGGCGTCCCACACTTTGCCGGACACCGCGTTGCAGGCGATCCGCACACGCGCGCTGAACTCCGCGGTCACCGGCCCCGTTGCCGGAAACCGGAAGGGTGTCTGCATGCCTGTCTGCCACCAACTGCTGTTATGACTCCCGTTCGTGAAAGCGAGCGCCAGCCCCTGCGGCGCGCCGGTATCCATGACCTGCCACTTTCCGAGTTCCCCATCCCGCAAGGCCCACCTGCCCGGAACGGCGGCGCCGCTGCCCGTGAATCCGGCGACACCGTTGGACCAGCCTGACGCGAAATCCTCGGTGTAGAGATCCGGAAGCGCGTCCGCGTCGTGCCCCGCGAGCAGGAAACGTCCCGGACCACGCACGTCATCCGTCACCGCCGCGGCGTCCAACTTTCCGATGAACGAGCGCAGGCGCGGCGGGGTCGTGTATCCTTCGGCGGAAAAGCCCCACCCGCCGGTGGGAATCGTGATGGCGGAGCCGGGGATCGGCACCGCGCGGCTTGCGGCCGGCACGCCGTCGAGAAAGATTTCGAGCCGCCCGTTCGCCCCGTCCGCATCCCGTGTCCACACGCCCGCCACATGGTGCCACGCGTCATCGCACAGGGATGCGGCCGGAATATTTGTGATGACCCCGACACTCTTCACCTGGAACCGGATGTGCGGATGATCCTTCGTGCCCCAGGCGAAACCGAGAAAATGCTCGTTGTTATAGTTCACCATGCCGCCCCAACCGTTCGCGGTCCAGGCGGTGGCCCGGAAAACCGCCTCCAGGGTCAACCCGCGGTCATGGCCCCCATGAACAAAGTAAGCCTTGTTGTTCGTTGTGGACGAGGTGTATCCCGGGCCCTGCCCGCTTCCCGCAAGCTGCGCGGCCGTGACCAGCGCACCACCGCCCTGCGGGCCGTCGCTCGCGGCGATTTGCGGCACGGGGTTGGTGCCGTAGCGCGTGACCCACTGGTGCGGGTCGAGAAGATCACCCGGTCCCGACGTGTAAATCGCATCGGCTTCCCCGCCAACCGCGCCTGTGTGATCGAAGGTCAGCCGGTAGAGGAGGGTCGCGCCGGAACGTGAAGCGATCAACCCAAGAATCAACATAAACGCCCTGGTTTTTCTCATGACACCCCTTTCGGTTGGACACGCCACGAAGCATGTGGGTATCGTATTCGACAACGCATCATGCAGTCAAGCCTGTCCCCCGCATATTCGGCGCATATCCGGCGGGGTCAGCAGGGAAACGGGCTGCCCCGCCTCCGCCCTCCCCTTCCCGGCTGATCACGCCTCACCGGGTCAGCTTTGACTCGACGAGCGCGGGGGAAACTGGCATCATGAAGCGCACATTTCGGGACGGCTCCCGGCGCGTCGGCGCGGGCCGGAGACGTCCGAACTCAAGCTCGAAAGGTCAGGACCCCACCTATGCTGCGCAACGATATCCACAAGGTTCTCATCATCGGCTCCGGTCCGATCATCATCGGCCAGGCGTGCGAATTCGATTATTCGGGCACCCAGGCGTGCAAGGCGCTGCGCGAATGCGGATACAAAATCGTCCTGGTCAACTCCAACCCGGCCACCATCATGACCGACCCGGTGATGGCCGACGCCACCTATATCGAGCCCCTCAACGCCGAACGGATCGAACAGATCATCGCCCAGGAGCGTCCCGACGCCCTGCTTCCCAACCTCGGCGGCCAAACCGGCCTGAATCTGGCGATGGAACTTTCCAAGAAGGGGATTCTGGACAAATACGGGGTCAAAGTGATCGGCGTCAACCTCGACGCGATCGAGCGGGGCGAGGACCGCCAGATTTTCAAGGACACCATGACCCAATTGGGCATCGGCATGCCTCAGAGCGAGATCGCCTACTCCGTCGAGAACGCCGAGGCGATCGCGTCGCGCCTGGGTTATCCCGTGGTGGTGCGCCCGGCATACACCATGGGCGGAACCGGCGGCGGTCTGGTTTACAATGTCGAGGAACTGCGCACCATCGTCACCCGCGGACTGGAGGCCTCGCTGACCCACCAGTGCCTGATCGAGGAGTCCGTGCTGGGCTGGGAGGAACTTGAGGTCGAGGTGGTCCGCGACGCCAAGAACCAGATGATCGCCGTGTGCTTTATCGAGAACATCGATCCCATGGGCGTCCATACCGGCGACTCCTTCTGTTCCGCGCCGATGCTGACCGTCCCGGACGAGGTGCGGCAGCGGCTGCAGGAGTACGCTTTCCGCATCGTCGAATCCATCGGCGTCATCGGCGGCACCAACGTGCAGTTCGCGCATGACCCCGCGACCGGGCGCATCGTGATCATTGAGATCAACCCGCGCACCTCGCGCTCCTCGGCGCTCGCCTCCAAGGCCACCGGGTTCCCGATCGCCCTCATCTCCGCCAAACTGGCTTCCGGCATGACTCTCGACGAGATCCCCTATTGGCGGGACGGGACCCTGGAGAAGTACACGCCCTCCGGCGATTACATCGTGTTGAAATTCGCCCGCTGGGCCTTTGAGAAGTTCCGCGGGGTGGAGGACAAACTGGGGACCCAGATGCGCGCGGTGGGCGAGGTGATGTCGATCGGCAAAACCTACAAGGAGACCTTCCAGAAGGCCATCCGCGCCCTGGAGAACGGGCGGCACGGACTCGGTTTCGCCAAGGATTTCAACGCCCGAACCCTGCCGGAGCTGCTCGACCTGCTGCGTTTCCCGAACAGCGAGCGCCAGTTCATCCTGTACGAGGCATTGCGCAAAGGCGCCACGGACGAGCAACTCTTCGGCCTCACGAAAATCAAGCCCTACTTCCTCGGGCAGATGCGCGAACTGGTGGAACTGGAAGAGCGGATCCTCCGGCACAAAGGGGCCCTGCCCCCGGACGACCTGCTCATCCGGGCCAAGCGGGACGGGTTCTCCGATAAGTATCTCGCCAGAATTCTCGGCGTTTCCGAGAGCGCAATCCGGACCCGGCGGACCGCCCTCGGCCTTGTCGAGATCTGGCACGCCGTTCCGGTCAGCGGAGTCGAGAACGCCTACTACTACTACTCTTCGTACAACGGCGCGCGCAACGAGGTTCCCGTCTCCTCCAACCCCAAGAAGATCCTGATTCTCGGCGGCGGCCCGAACCGGATCGGACAGGGCATCGAGTTCGACTACTGCTGCGTGCACGCGGCCTTCGCCATGCGCGATGCCGGATACGAAACCATCATGGTCAACTGCAACCCCGAGACGGTCTCGACCGACTACGACACCTCGGACAAACTGTACTTCGAGCCCGTCACGCTCGAGGATGTGCTCCAGATCTATGAAACCGAAAAGCCGGAAGGCGTGATCGTGCAGTTCGGCGGCCAGACCCCGCTCAACATCGCCCGCGAGCTCGCGGACGCCGGCGTGCGGATCCTCGGCACCAGCATTGACTCCATCGACATCGCCGAAGACCGTGACCTCTTCCGCAAAATGATGGAACGGCTCGCGATCCCCATGCCCGAATCCGGCATGGCCGCCGACATCGACGAGGCCATCCGGATCGCCGGATCCATCGGCTACCCCATCATGATCCGCCCCTCGTTCGTGCTCGGCGGACGCGGCATGGAGGTGATCTATGACGAGGAGATGCTGCGCGAGTACGTGGCCAAGGCGGTGGGCGTCACCCCGGACCGGCCTCTGTTGCTCGACCGTTTCCTGAAAGAGGCGCTCGAATGCGAAGCCGACGCCCTTTCCGACGGCCGGGAGGTCTATATTCCCGCTGTCATGGAGCATATCGAACTGGCGGGCGTGCACTCGGGGGACTCGGCCTGCGTGCTGCCGCCGGTCTCGATTCCGGACCGCCATCTCGACACCATCCTCGCCTACACCCGCAAAATCGCGCAGGAGTTGCATGTGGTGGGCCTCATGAACATGCAGTACGCCATCGAGAACGACACGGTCTACGTCCTCGAAGCCAACCCGCGCGCCTCGCGCACCGTGCCGCTGGTCTCCAAGGTCTGCGACACCCAGATGGCCCGCATCGCCACACGGCTGATGTTGGGCGCCTCCATCGCCGATCTGGATTTGCGACCCAAAGTCATCCCGCACTACGGGGCCAAAGAGGCGGTTTTCCCCTTCGACAAGTTTCCGGAGGTTGACCCGGTTCTCGGCCCCGAGATGCGTTCGACCGGCGAAGTCCTCGGCATGGCCTCGACCTTCGGCCTCGCCTATTACAAGGCGCAGGAAGCCGCGAACGCGCGGCTGCCGACGGAGGAGGGCACGCTGCTCGTGAGCCTCTCCGAAAAGCCCGACTCCGCGGCCAAGGTCGTCAGCGCCTTCGTCAAACTCGGGTTCCGCGTCATCGGCACCGAGGGCACCATTCTCTGGCTCAAGGAACATGGCGTCCCCGGCGAGGTGGTCCAGAAAATCAGCGAGGGGCGTCCCAACGTGCTGGACGCCATCGTCAACCGTCAGGTCTGCCTCGTGATCAACACCCCCTCCGCGCGCCGTGACGCGCGCGCCGACGACGCCTCGATCCGCAAGGCGGCCATCAAATACAAGGTGCCGTACCTCACCACCCTCGCGGCCGCGGCGGCCGCGGCGCAGGGCATCCGTTCGGCGCGCGACAGCGCGGGCGGCGTCAAATCCATCCAGGCGTACCACGCCAACATCCGGTAACCCGGAGGCCATTTACCATGTCCCGAGTCATCGCGATCGACGGCCCTTCCGGCGCGGGCAAGTCCTCCGTTTCCAAACGGGTCGGGGCACGCCTCGGTTTTCTGCACGTGGATTCCGGCGCGCTGTACCGCATCATGACCTGGCAGTGCCTGCGGCACGGCGTGAACTCCGCCGACCCCGCGGCGGTCGCCGCCTTCGCGGATTCGGTCGAGGTCGGGTTCGCCGCGCAACAGGGCGCCATCCTTTTCACGGTGGACGGCCAACCTCCCGGCGACGCGATCCGGACACCTGAAATCAACGCGCATGCCAGTCCGGTCGCCACCGTCAAGGCTGTCCGCGACCGTGTCACGGCATGGCTCCGCGGCCTGACCCGGTTCGGCGACCTCATCGTGGAAGGCCGCGATATCACCACCGCCGTTTTTCCCGAATCCCCCGCGCGGTTCTACCTTGTGGCCAGCCCGGAGGCGCGCGCGGAGCGGCGCCGCAGGGAAGAGATTGAAAAGGGAATCGCCAACCAATCCGCCGAGGAGGTCAAACGTTCCCTGCTCGCGCGGGATGCGATCGACTCCTCGCGGCTTCATGCGCCGCTGCGCAAGGCGGACGGCGCGCTGGAGATTGACAGCACGTTCCTGACGCTGGACGAGGTGGTCGAAACCGTGATCCGCTCCCTGCCGGACGCATGGAAGCCGGGTGCCTTATGACCGCCGCCGGATGGGTCACCCTCACGCTCTGCTGGAGCGTTATCACCTGCTGCTGCCTCTTCTTTATCGTCAAGACGCTGCGTTCCGGTCCGCCTTCCTGATCGTGCCGGCACGCGCCTCCCCTTTCCCCGGCTCCTCCCCGGACACAAGGAATGTTTGAAACCGCTCAAGGAGAATTCACGATGAAACTTCTTCTGTTCGCAGTCCTAACCGCCGCCTCCGCTTTTGGATGGGGCGACGCGCACACCGTCATCACCCGCGCCGCACTGGAAACCCTTCCGCCCGCCGACGCGGCTTTGCTCGGCAAAGAGCGCGCACCGCTCGGCGCCGGATATTGCCTGATCCCGGATTGGGTCTACAAGAAGGACGGAAACGAGCGCTTTGTATGGGATTTCACGGGGCGGGAATCCTATTCCGGACGCTTCGAGAATTTCCACCTTCCGTGGGATGCCGCATCCAATTACGAAATGCTCGAATACTATATCCGCCATGCCGTCGCGTCCTTCAAAACGAACGACGCGGCCTCCGCGGCCCGTCACCTCGGCGTGCTCGCGCACATGTTGGAAGACTGGACCTGCCCCGCGCACTCCTCCGTGGGCGACAACATGTACCGGCTCCTCGGCCAGTACATGCCCGCCCCCGCCGGAAAAGAGCATATGCTTCTCCACTCGCACCTCGAAAGCGGCGGCTTTGATCTGCAGGGTTACACGCACACGCCCGCCGCGCAGGGCGCGACCGCGGCGGAGGCGGCGTTCCGCCTTCTGGCGCGTGTGCAGGCCGGCACGGTTTTCGCGCGCGGCCGCGTGCCCGATATCGTCCGGGCGGTCTATGCTGAAGACAAGCAGGCCTCCGCCGCGGCCCAGCGTCCCTCCGCCGTCCTCGCGGCCGGCATCGTCGCCGACGCCTTCCGCTCCGTCTGCGCGCTCGCCCGCGAGGAGGGGGTCTTGCCCGCGCCGGTCAGACTGAGCCCGTACTGGCCGAACGAGGCGCCGTCGCTCTTTTACCCGCAGGCCGCGTTTTTCGGCTCGCCGTACTGGGGCCACCCGCAACGCGACATGACCCTCCGGGACGGGAAAGATCCCGTGCCCCTCGCGCTCCAGATCAACGGCGAGCGCACCGAGGTCAACGGTCTGGGGATCGGCATCAAACGCATCAGTTGGTTCCTGCCCGGCAACCTGTTTTCGCGGCTGACGCTCCGTGTGGGCCTGCACGCCGACCTCGGCGCCGACGGCCAGATCCTTTTTCAGGTTTTCGGCAACGACGCCGAACTGCACAGGACAGAGCTTCGCGGCACGGCGCAGAGCGTGCCGATCGATCTCCCGGTCGCCGGGGTCACCAACCTGGCCTTTCTCGCTTCCCCGGTCAACCGTTCCAAGGCGAACTACGTGGTGCTCGCCGACCCGGTGCTGATCCCGAAATAGGGTTCTGCGGTCACGACACGATGCCGAAGGGCGCCGTGCGTTCCCACACCCCGCGGGTGAAGTCCGGGATGTCCACCGACCGGCTGCGCTGGGTCACAGACTGCTCGCTCAGCGGGCCGATCGCGCTCCACGCCGCCGCGTCGTACACCGTCTGGTCCAGCGGCTCGCCGTTGCGCAGGCAGTAGATCACACGCCAGTTCATGATGAAATCCATGCCGCCGTGCCCGCCGGTCCGGGCGGCCTCTTCGCCCATCCGCTTCCACAGCGGGTGCTCGTAGGCCTCGAACCAGGGGGCCATATTTTGATCCCATCCGTGATAATTCGTGCGGGGCTTGTCGCCCAGCGTTTTGCGCACCGGTTCGGGCAGATCCTCCTTACGGTAGTCCAGCGCGATGCGGTTCGGAAAGCCCGCGAACGTGCCGCGCGTGCCCTGGATCAGGTTGTGGCGGCTGTAGGGGCGCGGCGAGGTCTCATCCCACTGCACCATGATCGACCGGCCGCGCACGGTCTTGATGATGGTCGTGTTCATGTCGCCGCAGCGCCAATCGCGGATTTGGTTCCACTTGTGATCCGCCGGGAAATGCTCTTTGGCGAAAAGCGGACGGCCGAGAGCCGGAGAAGAGACCGAGCTGAGATAATCAAACCGGTCGCCCTGATTGATGCCCATGTATTGCGCCACCGGGCCCAGCCCGTGCGTGGGATACAGGTTCCCGGTGCGGCTCGCGTAATGCAGCGTGCGCCAAGAGCCAATGCCCTGACGGGGTTCGACCTGATACATCTGACCGCGCAGCTCGTGGATGTAGGCGGCCTCGCCGTGCAGCAACTCGCCGAACAGTCCCTGGCGCACCATATTGAGCACCATCAGCTCCTCACGCCCGTAGTTCACATTCTCGAGCATCATGCAGTGGCGGCGCGTCTTCTCGGCTGTGTCGACCAAAGCCCAGCACTCTTCCAGACTGATTCCGCCGGGCACCTCCATGAACGCGTGCTTGCCGGCCTTCATGGCATCGATCGCCTGCGGCGCGTGGAGCTGCCACGGCGTCGCGATATACACGGCGTCCACGTCGTCCCGTTCCAGCAGCCGCTTGTACGCTTCCGGCCCGTCACCGAACGCGGCAGGCTTGGGTTTGCCCGCATCGGTGACGCATTTGACCGCCCGCTCCAGATTGGGAGGGCAGATGTCGCACACGGCGGTCACGTCAACTCCCTCGATCTTGAGCATGTCCCGCAAATGTCCGGTCCCGCGGCCGCCCACGCCGATGAAGCCGAGCCGCACCCGCTCCAGTTTGGGGGTTCTCAACCCCATGACCGTTTGGCCCGCCGCAGCCGGCTGCGCCTGCGCCGCGAGCGGCGCCATGGCTTTCGCGGCCACCACACCGGAGCCGACCAGCGTAGAGAGTTTCAGAAAATTACGACGGGAAGCCTGGATTGACATCGTCTTACTCCTTAGTCAGGGTGTGTGTACCGTTCGTGGAAATCACTTACTGTGTGTTTGTTTCTATCAAAAAAAGGGCGTCGGGGTCAAGCAAGCGGCCACGTGGCGTGGACCGCCTACCTGTCGCGGGTTTGTGGACGGCCCGACGCCGCGCGCGGCAATCCTTACGAATCATGAGAAGTGGGCAACACAGTCAAAGCCGGCGACGACCGGGATTTCCGGTACGCTTCTCAGTCGGGTTTGACCCCCTTACCCGTATGGATGCGCAGATTGTCCAGCGTTCCAGTCAGGGTCAGTTCATCCAACCCGCGCACCCACTCTGTGCCGGGAATCTCCCGCATTTTTTTTCCGCTGATGGAGAGGGTGCTCCGTCCGGTGTCAAACACGGCCACCACCCGCGCGGTCTCCCCGGTCACGCCGCCGAGCACGTTGTTCAGCGTGACCGCCTGTTTTTGTTCTTCGGCCTCCCGCCAATCCCGCACCACGGCCGAGGCTCCGCGCGCGGCCAACGTCAGTCCGGCGTTGGCGCGGCCGTTCACGACCGGAACGTCATACTCCACGCGGAGCGGCGCCGGCAGACGCAGATTCAGCGTGATCCGTCCCGCACCGGCCAGCCGGCCGTCGAGAATGCGTACCGAATGGTCGCGCCATTCGATCGGGTCCCGCCCCTCATACATCAATCCCACACGCAGCCGGTCGAAGGTGTCCTCATGCGCCAACCGCCATGCGCGTCCCTCCCCGTCCGTGAAGGGCTCGCCCGCGACCCCGCGCCGTCCTTTGGCCTTGAGCCGGCCGGCCTGGAAAAGCTGGTCGGCCGGAAGTACCCGCAGCTCACCGGGACGGGTCGCGTCGACAGCCGTCAGCCGGACTTTCAGCGGCCAGGCGCCGGAGGCATGGGTGCTGATCAGATGGATCACATTCTCCCCCTCCCGCAAATCCACGGGACGCCCGTTGTACGCGTCGCGCCGCGCGCTGGAACCCACCGCCTCACCATTGACCCGCGCCAGCGTGTTCTGGTTGGAGCCGTACTGCAGTCGGACCCGCAGGGGGCGCGTCGCGCGCACGATGGCCACCGCATGCGCCGTGGCCAGTTCCGCTTTCCGGAAACACGCGTTCAGGTCAACCGTTCCGCCCGGGGTGGCGGCCCGCACCGCCTGCCACGGTTTGCGTCCGTCCAGCGTGTCGTAGGATTCGGTCACATCCAGCCGGCTCTCCGGCGGGTGGACCTCGCTGTCAATCGCCTTGCCACTGGCGTTCCGGAAGGGGCCGGCCACAAGAAAGTCGGTCACGTCCAGCGTGTCCTGGCGGTAGGTTTCCGTGAACGCCACGCTCCATCCCTCCCCCGTGAGCGTGAACCGGACGGGCAGCGCGAACGTTTGCGGCCGGTCATCCGGACGGGTGACGTACAGGGCGAAACCGCACCGCCCGCCGGGCGCGAGTCGCACCGGCGGTTCCGCACGCACGCCCCACCCCTCAAACCCTTCGACCGTTGCGGCGAGCGTAGCCGGCACACCCCAGTCGGGATACGCGCCGCCCAGGGGAATTTTCACCTCCCTGCCGCTCTGGAGACGCGAAAACAGAAAATCATTCGCCTGCGTCAGATCGAGGCCGAACAGCGCGGCGACGGCGGTTGCGGAAACGTTCTGGTCACCGATGCGCGCGGCGAGGAGCGCGGCGGCGCGCGCGAGCAGGGTCCGCGTGGCCGCAACTTCCTCCGCGTCCGGCAGCCTGCGTCGGGAGAGTGCGAGCGCCTCGGCGGTGAGTTCCCTCCACGCCGCTGACGGCGCCGCGCCGGACGCCAACGCGTCCACGGCGGAGAGTCCGGCGACCAGCCGTTCCGGGGCGCGACAGCAAACCTGATCGTGCAGGACCAGCGGCCGTAAAACGTTTTCGAAACGGTTGCCCCGCACGATCGCGTCCTGCACGCTTGACGCGATCACGATGCCGCGGTCGGCCTCCCGGACCAGATTGTTTTCCATCAGCATGTTCTTCACGCGTCCATGCGCGGCCAGGAACGCGTTGTTTTCCAGCGTGTTCCCGCGCATGACGCCCACCCGGTTCTGGGGATAGGTTAACGGCCTGCGGATGCCCCGATCGAAAAAGCCCAACCAGGAGTCACTCGCCGGGACCATGTACGAAAAGGGGCCGCGTACCGCATTTCCCTCCACGATGCGGTTCCCGAGAAATTGGACAAACCAGGAGGGCTCCGGTACGGTTTTGAACATGCCGTGCGCGTGCAGGCCGCCGGTCCGTTCCAGACGGTTGCCCGCGATGACCACGTCGCTGGCGGTCCCGTACAGGGCGAACGGATTGCCGTCGCGGTCGGTGTTGTCGAGAAAGAGCAGCCGGCTGCGCATCAGGGCCAGCACGAAATGGGACTGGTCATCGGGCCGGATATCCCACGGCCGGTCCACTTCCACCGTACGCCCCCGGATGCCGGTGACCCAACGCATCTGCCCCGCGCCGCGGCCGCCGATGATGTAGAGCGGTTCGCCGATCCAGCGTGCTTCGCCGTGACGCCAGGCGCCGGGTTTCAGCGTCACGCTCGTTCCCTCACACGCCACGGCCTTGTCGCTGTAGGCGGGGTCACCCCCGTCAAAGGTGAACGTCTCGCGGTCCCCGTCCCCGTATACGCCGCCCAGCCGGTTCCCTCTGAACAACACGTTGTAACTGCCGTTGCCGAAACTCAGACCGCGGTACTCATGGTCATTCCCCTCAAAAATGACCTGTCTGCCGCTCAAATAGCCGCACTCCGGTCCCTGAAACCGGTTGCGGGTGATGTCCAAATATTGTCCGTGCAAAGCGGAATTCCCTTTTGAAAAATAGAAATCGCACTCGTGAATCCGGACGAACGTCCCGTTGATGGACAGCGGCTTGGCCTGGGAACGGGAACGGCGGTAACTGGCCTCGATCGGCGTGGTGTCCGTGTGCAGAAACCGTGCGCGGACGCGGCGCAGCAAAATGTGCCCGCTGGTCCACGGCTCCCCCTCCTGCGGCCGTTTCGCCACAATGCCGCCGTCGATATTGCCGGCGGCCAGGAAGAGATCCTCGATCCCGAATTCCCGCGTGCCGCTCACCAGCGCGCCGGAGGGGTTGTCCTCATCCAGCCAGTAGAGCTGACTGAGCGCCATGCCCGCCCCGCGCAGCAGGGTCTTGGGCGGCAGCGCCAACTCGCCCCGCATCCCGAAACGTCCGCGAGGCACGTGCAGCACGCCGCCGCCGGCCTGTTGCAGCGCGGCCAGCGCGGCCCGGATCGCGGCGGTATCGTCGTTGAAATCGTTTGCCACCGCGCCGTACGCGGTGATGTCAAACACCCGTTCCGGCCAGGGTTCGCGCCGCGCCATAACGTCGACTTTGCCGATCGGGATGGCACGCCGGTCCAGACCGTTCAGCAGAGAGACCTCATAGACGCCGGCCGGGAAAGCCGGATCGAGATCGACCCTCAGCGCGTAGAGGTCCCCGCTCTTCGCCGGCAGGCTCCGTGTCTTCCCCTCACCGTCCCGCCATTCCAGCACGGCCTTGCCGTCATAACCGATGCAGCGCCCGAACACGCGCAACCAACCGCCCGCGGTCACGTTTTGCCCGGCATCGCCCTGTACCCACCAGACGTCCGGCGCGTTCACCCGCCGCACCGCCTCGCCGTTGCCGCTGCGGATCCGCACGTCGAACGCCGCCAGCGGCCATGCCGGGGGATACTCAAACGTGACGCAGTCATCCGTCACCTTCAGCGGGACCACCGTCTCCCGTTTCGGCCCTTCCAGCGTCACTTCGGTCACGTTGGTCCACGGTCCGCCGTAAACCACCACCGCCTCACCGGGCGCCACCGGCTGGGACACCCACACCGCCGCCGGCTCGGCAGCCCGAAGCGCCGCCGCCGTGCAGACTCCCATCAATATCCCCTTTACCCATACCGTGTTCATACGTGCCCCTTTTTCCTTTCGGCGCCGGAGGTTCCGTGTTCGGCGTTCATCGTGCATGTCCCGGCCACCCCGGGAGACGGACGGCTCCATCCGGCGGCACCGCTCCAGGAAGTTTACGGCTCGACCTTCGTCAGCTCCTCTTTCCATCCCGCGACGATCGCCCGCGCGATCCGCATGATCTCCCGGTTTCCGCTCATCTCACTCTCCTGTCCTGTTCTTCCCGTAGATCCGCACGTTGTCGAAGCTGTGCCCGTTGCTGTAGAGACCGATCTCGTTCAGTTCCGGAAGAAAGGCCGGATCCTCATAGGACAGGACGAGTTTGCCGTCCAAATAGATCTGGCAGTGCGGCGGCACGAATTGCGCCACCACCTGATGCCAGACCCCCGACTTGAGCATCGGCCCTTTCTCATCCAGCACCACCGTCTCGGTATCCCGCAACACCCGGTTGTTCTGCGCGTCATGCCACCCGAGCGACAGGAAGTATCCGCGACCCTGAAGGTTGTGCCAGAACGTCCGGTACGAGAGCCCTTTCGGCGCCAGCGAAACACCGGTCCATTTGGAATCCGGCCCGTCCCTGCGGACCTTCCATTCGATCCGTACCGGCAGTTTCACCTCGCGATGGAAGAGCAGCGAGCCGAACCCGAACTCCGGCCGCATCGCCCCCCCCAGAATCCCCACGCCCTGGGCCATCCAACTGACGGCGAGCCCGCGCCATTGATCCCCCAGCCGCATCCGGTCGAAATCGTCACGGGCGACCAGCTTCCAGTCGATGCCCATCGAATCCGGCAACCCCGTCCCCTCCGGGACGGTCAGCGCGCTTGCGGTCAGCGCAGGCGACGACGCGATCTCCCCGGCCGGCACAACCGTCAGATCCCCGGGCCGCACCGGATCCACCACGGTGAGCGTAAGCCGGATCGGCCACGCGCCGGACGTGTGCGACGAGATGAGATGGAAAAGATTGTCCCCCGGACGCAGATCCACACACCTCGGCGCGTCGCGGCGCGCGCTCGACCCGATGCGTTCGCCGTTGACGAAAAGCAGCGCGTTGTGCCCGCCCGGCGGCACATTGACCCGCAACCCGCGCGCCGCGCGCACGATGGCCACCAGATGCGCCGTGGCGAGTTCGCCGGACCGGAAGACGCGCGCGAGATCCACCCCGCCCTTGGCGTCGGGGCTGACCGGCACCCACGGGCGCTTTCCGTCGCGCGTCGCGTACGACGCCCTGACGTCCAGCTCGATTTCAGGCGGATGCACGGTTGTGTCGATCGCCTTGCCGCTCACGTTGGCGAATGGCCCCGCGACCAGAAACGCATTGAGCGCGAGCTGATCCCATCCGTACCGCTCCTCGAACGCGAGCTTCCATCCCTCACCGGCAAGGGTGTACCGTACCGGCAGCGTGAAGGGCGGCAACGGTCCTGCGGCGCATGCCAGTTGCAGGTCGCAGACTACCGGCTTGCCGGGTTCCAGCGGCTTCGGCGTATCGACCCGGACCGTCCACCCGCCAAACGTTCCGGCGGTTCCGGTCAGTGCGGCGGGCAGGCCCCATTCCGGCAAAAGCGGGCCGCCCACAGCGAATTTCCTCGGGTTACCCGGCGACACCCGGTTGAACTGCCACACGGATCGCTGGCTCAGATCGACCCCCAGCAGCGAGGTCACCGTCGCGGAGGAAAGCGTCTTTCCCCGCAGGCTTTCCGACAGCGCCCGCACCGCGCGCAGCAGAATCGCGCACACCCGTTTCGCCTCCTCCTCCCGCGGCAGATCCAACGCCGCAAGGGCCTCGGCCTCCGTGCGGCAGGCAGCCCACAGTTCCGGCACCGCGCTGCCCCGCTCCGCCTCCACCGCCGACAATCCGGCAATCAGGCTGTCAGCCGGTCCGATCCGCGTCTGGCCGCCGACCGCATAGGGGCGCAGAACCCGTACGAAACGGTTGCGCAGCAAAACCGCATCCGCCACACTTTCGGCGATCACGATCCCCCGGTCCGCGTCCCGGATCAGGTTATTCTCCACCAGCAGATTCTTGACGCGGCCGTGGCTGGCCAGAAACGCATTGTTCTGGAGCACGTTGCGGCGCATGATGCCGACCCGATTCTGCGGATAGCTGTACGGCCGCGCGATGCCCCGGTCAAAAAACCCGATCCAGCCGTCCGCGGCGGGAACCTGATACGACCAGGGGCCTCGCACCGCATTGCCCTCCATCAGTTCGTTGCCGACGAACTCGACGAACCAACAGGGTTCGGAAACGCCTTTCCACATGCCGTGCGCATGCAGTCCGCTGTTGCGCGCCATCCGGTTGCCGCGCAGCACCATCTCCGCACCGCTGCCGTACATGGCGAAGGGATTGCCGTCCCGCACGTGGTTTTCCAGAATCAGCAGGCGGTGACGCACCGGCGCGATGACCGCCAGCGTGTTCGTGTCCGGCAGAATGTCCCACGGCCGGTCTAGCACGACCACCTGGCCTGTGATGGAGCGGATGTACCGCAACTGTCCCGCGCCCCGTCCGCCCGCAAGATACAGGGGCTCGTCAATCCACCGCGCTGCGGCGCGCCGCAGCGGTTTGGGCTTGAGCGTGACGCGTCCCGCGCCAATCTCCTGCAGCGTATCGAGATATCCCATGTCGCCGCCGTCGAAGGTGAAGGTCTCACGGTCCCCGTTGCCGTAGATCCCCCCGAGTCGGTTGCCTTTGAAATAGACGCAGCGGCTGCCGTTGCCGAAACTCAGGCTCTGGCGCTCGTGGTTGTTGTTCTCGAAGATCGCGTACCGGCCTCCGGTGTAACCGCAACTCTCGCCGTCGAAGCGGTTGTCCCGCACCTCGAGATACTGGCCTCCCAATCCTGACGAGCCCTTGGACGAGTAGAAGTCACACCCAATGACCCGCACAAACGTCCCGTGGATGCTGAAGGACTGCCCGCCGCGCGAACGCCGGTAGGACTCCTCATGCGGCACGGTGTCGGTGTGCAGGAAACGCGTGCGCACGCGGCGCAGCAGGATATTCCCGTTGACCCAAGTCTCGCCCTCCTGCGGACGGACCACCTGAATGCCCTGATCGATGTTCCCGGCTGCCAGGAAGATCTCCTCGATCCCGAAATCCCGTGTGCCGCTCACCAGCGCACCAACCGGATTGTCCTCGTCCAGCCAGTAGAGTTGGGTGAGCGCCATGCCCGCCCCGCGCAGCAGGGTCTTGGGCGGCAGCGCCAACTCGCCCCGCATGCCGAAACGGCCGCGCGGCATGTACAACACGCCGCCGCCGGCCTGCTCCAGCGCCGCCAGCGCGCCGCGGATCGCGGCGGTGTCGTCGTTGAAATCATTCGCCACCGCGCCGTACGCGGTGATGTCAAACACCCGTTCCGGCCAGGGTTCGCGCGCCGCGCGGATCTCGACCGCGCCGGCCGGCACCGCCCGGCTGTCCAGGCCGTTACGGAGGGTGATTTCAAATGCGCCGGCCGGAAAATCCCGGGGGAGATTGACACGCAAGGCGTGGAGGTCGCTCTCCCCGGCGGCCAAGGTGATGGTTTTACCCGCGCGGTCACGGAGCGTCAACGAGGCCTTGCCGTCATACCCGATGCAGCGGCCGAACACACGCAACCATCCGCCCGGCGTCGCCCGCATGCCGGCATCACCCTGCACCCACCACACCTCCGGCGCATTCACCCGCAGCTCCGCCGCCCCGTTTTGGGCCACCACCCGGGCGTCGAACGCCGCCAGCGGCCACGTTTTGGGATACACGAAGGTCACACAGTCGTCCGTGGCCCGCACCGGCGTGACGGTCTGTTCCGCGGGCCCCTTCAGCACCACACCCGAAACGTTCGTCCACGGTCCGCCGTAAACCACCACCGCCTCCCCCGGCGCCACCGGCTGGGACACCCACACCACGGCCGGCTCGGCAGCCCGAAGCGACAACGCCGCGCAGATCCCCGCCACCATCCCCTTCACCCATCCCGTAACCATACGTGCCCCCTTTTTCTTTCGGTGCCTGTCGTGTAACGCCCGAGGTTCAAACTACCTGTTCCGGCCAGCCCGGTCGGCAGACTTCTCCAGCTTCTTCGAATATGCGTCCCAGATCCCCGCCAGCTCACGGAAATCGGCGTCGCTCAACCGGCCGTGCAGGGTGTAGAGATCCGGCACGCCCAGCCCCGGCGCGCGCCGCAGATAGTCCATCGTCTCCGCGTGCGACGACGAGTGCGCGTCGTCCGTATCCACGCTGATGCCGGGAAACGCGCAACGGAACAGCTTGGCGCGGAACTCCCGCACCTCCCAAAGGCTGCGCAGTTGCCCGTTGTAGTCGTGCAGCCGGCACTGGTCGGTGACCTCGGCGAAGTACGGGTGCGAACAACTGTTGTTGATCAGGCAGTCGGGCTTGACCGCCTTAGCGGATTCGTAGAACAGCGTCATCAGGCGCTTCAGCAGCTCGATGCCGTAGACCCCGCGCGCGTGCGTGGCCAGATCCCGTCCCAGCGGCATGCAGTTGGCAAAGTCGATCTTGAACCCGTCGCAGTTGAAACAGCCGGGCTCCGCCGAGAGCAGGCGTCGCATCGCCTCCTGAATGCGCTTGCGGTAGGCCGGCGAGGTCGGGTCCGCCCCGTACGGCGTACACAGGCACTTCACGCACTCTTCGGAGGAGAGCCCCTCGTTATCCCACGACTTGAGCCAGAGCACGACCTTGCGGCCCTTGGCGTGCTCGGCGTCGACAAAGGCCCGCAGGTCCGGCCACTTTGCCGGATCGGGCAGCAGCTCCCCGTACCGGCCCTGCCACTTGTCATCGACAATGATGGCCGACGGCTTCAGCCCCAGTTCGTCCAACCGCGCGGACATGTCCGTGTAGGCCTTCTGGTTCGCCCCCGCGAACACATTGCCCGGCGTGTAGTGCGACTGCTCGCCCCAGCCGCAGAAGAACGGCCCCAGCCACCAGCGCGGCACCTGCGACCGCTCCACCCGACGGCACCCGCCTTCGCGGTAGAGCCACTCGGCGTGCGCCGACAGCGCCGCGAACGGATCGTCGCCGCACGTCAGCACCAGCGCCGGCAGCGTGAGGCTTCCGTCGACCTCGGTGTAACCGAGAAAGTCCGTGGAGAAAAGGCCGTCCCGAAACGCGGCGAACTCGCAGCGGAAATGGTCGATGTGATACCTGCCCGGCTGAGGGGCCAGCCCGACCGCGCAACTGCCCGGAAACGTGCCGACGAACGGAAACGCCAACAGGGGCGGTGTCATGTAGCCCAGCCCGATGTCGGCGCTCTCCATCGTGTTGCGCCACTGCGGCACGCACCGGGCGCCGCCCAGCGCGACGGGCAGCAGATAACGCGAGACCTCATAAGCGAGGGGGCCGGTCTGATCCGTCTGGGGAAAGAACCGCAGTTTGCCCAGCTTCCCCCTGCCCTGCACCGTGACGCGCAGCACCGCCGCGTCCCCCTCAACCGAAAGCGTGACCTCCTTCTTTTCCCAGTTAGAGCTGCGCGACGTCCACACGCAGCGTCCCGCCTCTTGTCGGAAAGCGGGCTCGAACAAATCGCGGTCGCGCGACCCCCCCTCCACATCCACCGCCACCCGCGCGGGGAACGCGAACCGTTCCGCGCCCTCCAGCGAAACGGAAATCCGGTCGGCCGTCGCGGCCACGCGCATCCGCCCGGCCGTCAGGTCCGCCCTTGCTCCGCCAAAGGAGGCAAGGGCAAAGGCTGTCAACGCCATACCCATCACTCCGCTCCGACCGATCCGTCCTGTCCGTCCCATCGTTTCTTCTCCTTTTCCGAAGTTCAGGGCTCCACCTTCGTCAGCTCCTCTTTCCATCCCGCCACGATCGCGCGCGCGATCCGTTCGCCCTCTTCCGCGGTAGCCTGATCCGAATCCTGCGCCCAGCGCGAATCGTTCGCTTTGCTCCACACGCTCAGATCGACCGTGCCCGGACACAGGCACAGCATGGCCTGCGTCTCGCCCTTGCCGCCGTGCCCCGCGTACCCGATCTTCGAAAACTCCGCATCGCCGACCACCATGATGCGCCGGAACACATCCTTCGGCACGTCAGGCGCTTCCGACCACCCCGGCCCGTAACGCTCGCGGGCGAACTCCACCGCTGCCTCGGTCGCCGCGCGCTGATACGACATCATCGTGACCCCCCTTGTTCCCTGGTGATGACAGATCACATAGACCCTCCGCCAGCCCTGGTTGTAGAACGCCTTCAGGATTGGCTTCACGTAGCCGTACAACGCGTCGCCGCCGATGTGGATCTCGCCCTCGCGGATTCCCCCCGCCCACTCGCCGGAATACCCGTAAAACTGCGTCGGGGCCAGCACGCACGGCACCTCTTTCGCCACCCGTTTCGCGATCCCCTCCGCCAGCAGCGCGTCCAGGCCGATCGGGTTGTGCTGCCCGTGGTACTCCAGCACCCCGATCGGCATGAGCAGCGCGAGGCCGTTTGTGATGGCCTCCCGGATTTGCCCCGGCCGCATCCGCACATATTCCAACTGCGGGACCGCCCGCACCGCCTCGGCCCGCACCGAAAGCACCATCCCGGCAAGCAAACAACCGCATACCGCAAAGTTCGTTCTCATCTCTACACCCCTGATTTTAACCCGCTTCAACGCAGCGGCAACGCGTCCGTCCGGAACGGCTCGGCCGCCCCCCCCTCGTGGCTGCAGAGGTCACACGGCTGCCACCGCATCCATGATGATCCGAAAAAAACGCATCCTCCCGCCCCCTTTTTCACGGACGCCGCCGCTCACTCGCCGCGTGGCCGCCCGATCCGTTACCGCGTTGTCGCGAACCTGCGCCTTCCCCTCACGTTTCCGGGAACATCGCCTCGTAGTGCGACAGCGGCGCGAAGATCCCGCCGCTCTTGGCATAATAGTCCGCGTCGAGGTTGAACACCCCGCTGCTGGTTTTGGACCAGGGCGCGTCCGGATAGGGGTGGTAGCCGCGCATCACCTCCCAGTTCCGGTAGTTCTGGTGCCCGTTGGTCTCGACAAGGCCCAGTCCCTCAAGACCGGGGAACGAGCCCAGCCGCGCCGCCACGTTCTTGTTCCACTCCACCAGGATCGGGTTGACCGTCAGGTCCGCGCAAAAGCACGGCACGTTCCGCCCGTGCGCCGCCTGTGCGATCTTCATCGTCATGCTGAGCGTCTTGGCGATCGCCTTCAGCGCGATGGCCCGGTACCCCATTCCGATGCGCGTCAACGCGTCCCGATCCGTGTGCGCGCTCTCGTCGGCGACCAGCCGCAGCGGGATGTCGTGGACATCGACCTCGTACTGCTCGTCAAACGGCTCCTCCACCACCGCAACCTGATCGTACGCCCCGATCTTTTTGAGATGATCGATCAGGCGCAGCAGCGTTTCTTTTTTCTCATAACGGCCGTTGGCGTCGAAATAATACGGCAGCTTCCCGCTCTTCGTGTACGGCGTGCGGCAGCCGTCCAAGGCCTTGTGGATCTCGCTGATCCGCGCCATGTCCTTGGCCAGCATCTCCTCCTGCGTGCCGGGCTGGCCGATTTTGATCTTCATGAAGAACGAGCCGTCCGCCACCGCCTGTTCGATCTCCCCGATCGGAATGGCATAGGCCATCAGCGGAATGGAGGCCGCTTTGGGATGACGATGGGACAGCGCGGGCCGGTACGCTTCCGGGATCAGCCCGTCAAACGTCGTGATCCCGTTTTCTTTCGCGTAGAGCAGCCAGATCGCGTTGTCCACGCCGACCAGCGCGTTCAGCGCGAACGTCTGCCGAAGACGGGGGTTGCGCGTGACGGTTTTGCCATACTCGTAAACCTCGCTGAACAGGTCATCGTTGAGCGCCACGGGGTCGGTGAACGTCCGCCCCTTCAGCACACGCAGCGCATACGCGGTCATGGCGAACATCAGCGCGTTCCCGCCCGCCTCCGTGTTTTCCGCAAAAACTTTGGCGTCGCTCCACAAGGTACTGTGCGTGCAGAGGCCGATCCCGCGCTGCCCGCTTGTACTCCGCACCATCGCCGCGCTCTGCCAGATGTTCGTCAGATACCCGCCCTTGAATCCGAACGGCCGCAGCAGCGGCTCGCGCTCGAACTCACACCCCGTATCCGCCACGGTGATCGTCTTCCCCATCGGCCGTCTCCCTCCCGTCCTAGCCGCCGTCGCGCACCCGCCCGTTGCCGCGGCACCCGCCGCCAGCGCCGCCGCCTTCAGAAAATCCCTGCGCTTCATGGTTGCCCTCCTGTTGCAGCCACGGATTGACACGGATGTTCTCATGTTCCATCTTTTCCCTATCCGTGTTTCATCCGCGTTCATCCGTGGCCAATCACTTCACCGCCGTCCTTCTCTCCGCGTTTCATCCGCGACCATCCGTGGCTCACTCCACCGTCAGCCCGGCCTTCGCGAACTGCGCCTGGAAAAAGTCGCTGTCGCGCTTCAGCTTCCGCGCCGCGATCCGGCAACGCTCCTGTTCCCCCAACGCCTGCTCCGCTTTCGTGAACAATTCCCACTCGCAGTGAACCGAAACCGGTCCGCCGATCCGGAGCTCCCTCACCAGCGCGAAATACCGGCTCCACGGCACCAGTCCCTCCCCCGCGAACACCCCCTGGTGCCGGCGCTTGTCGGCCGTCGGCCAGACATAGTCTTTGAGGCAGGTGCTCGTGATGTGCGGCGCAATGAGCCGCATCCCCGCCACCCACGACCCGCCCGTTTCCGCCACCGCATGATGCACGTCATATTGACTGCCGATCCAACGCGCGTCAAGCCCTTTGAGCGCGGCATGCAAATCCCACAGCACGCCGCCGAACAGGTCTTCCTCCCACGCGCGGTGATTCTGGTAGCCGCCGCTGATTCCGCATGTCCGGTTGAGGCGTTCAAACGCCGCCATCACGTTCCGCATCCGCTCCAGTTCCTCCCCCATCGGCCGGCCACCGGCATACCGCAAATACCCCGTGCGGTACGTCTGGATCCCGCATTGCGCCGCGATTTTCAGCAGACGTTCTGACGCCGGATCTTCCGGGTCGGTCAGAGAGGTAGTCATCATCCTGACCCGGAGACCCTGCTTGCGCGCGGCCTCCCTTGCGCGCGGGAGGTCTGTCCCGGCCTTCCCGGGCTCCACATGCCCGCCCGGCCTCACCGTCAGGTCGATCCCGCCGTAGCCGGCCTCTGCCACGACCTCGGCCATCCGCTCCACCCCCAGCCATTGGAGCGGTTTCGAGAACAAGTGCAGGCACGCTTCCGCGCCTTCGCCGCCCCCCTCCGCCCGCGCGGACGGCATCAGCCCTCCGCCCGCCGCCAGCGCCCCCGACCGCAAAAAATCCCTGCGCAGCATTCCGCCTCCCCTACCGCCTCCCCGCCATCGTGCCCCGCGCTCTCATACCAGCCGGGGTCAGCCAGAGTGGCAAGCCAGCCGTCAGACTTCTCCCCTGCTGCACGGCCGCCTCGTTTCCGCATCCTCCCGGCGCTCCATTCGCAACGCCCCTCACAGCACGCCGATCAACGTCCCCTTCGGTTTTTTGACCAGCACCAGCGAACTCCCCTCGACCGTCGCGCGGTATCCGATCTCGCCGATCGGCGCGACCGTCCACCCCGAAAGGTCCAGCGTCCCGTCCAGCGTTTCGGCCGCCACCAGAACCACCTGCTGCGGCAGGGAGCCGTCCAACGAGGTCAGCGTGACTGCGGCTTGTGCCGGCAAAGTCAGTTTGCCGGCCAAGGAAAGGCTGTCCCCCGCGTTATCCTGAAAATCGCAGTGCAGCGCCGCGCCCTCGGCCAGCGTGAGATCCCCCGTCACCTCCGCGGAGGCCCGGCTTCCGACCCCGCCGGCGCTGAGCACGGCGTGGTTCGTGACCACGATCCCGTCAGCAAAACGGTGCGCGCCGGAGAGCAATCCCAACACGGCCGGATCCGTGCCGTTGCCCGCGAGAAACGGCCGCGTGTTCGCCACCTCCGCATGACCGAGGTTCAGTGTCCCGGAGAGGAACGCGATGGGGGAGAAAAGACCGTTGGTGGCAAGAAACGCATGGCGTGCCGTGAGCACGCCGCCGGACACCGTGACGCTGCCGACCGCGTCAACGCCCAGCGCGTCCGCCGGATTGGAGAGGATAATCCGGTCAACAACCGACGTGCCGCCCGCCGCGGTCAGATACCCGTCCGTGATGTTCCCCAGGAAGAGGGAGGCGCTGTCCGTCTGATTGGTCACCGCAAAGGTCCCGCCCTCCACGGTCAGATACCCGTGATATCCGGGGAGATAGACTTGGGTTCCCGAATTGTTCGAGCCGACCCAGACGTGGTTCGTTGACCAAAAGAGCGCGTTTCCTGAAACGGTCAGATACCCGCGCGGTCTTTCGCACACGTAGGTCGGGCCCTGCTGCATCCAGATCCCCCCGCCCGCGAGATTCAGATACGCGGAGGCGTTGGCGCTAGCCGGTCCGCCGATCCCCAGTTTTCCGTTTGCCCACTGATTGGCCCGGTTGGTCACCGTCCCGCCGTTCAGCGACACGGTGGTCCCCGCCAGCGTGTACGCGCCCATGTCCAGCACCGGGCTGTTGGTGAAAACCGGATCGCACGTCACCTGATTGGCGCGCAGATATCCCCCGTCCAGCAAAAGCGGACCGCCGAAAGACGGGCCGACATAGACCAGTTCACCCGCGCGCGGACCGCCGAGTACGCTCCCCTGGACGTGGAGCCCGCCATAGGCCCGGAAGCGCTTGCTGACCGTCGTGCCGAACGTCAGGGTTCCGCCGCGGGCGATGTGATAGTTGTTGCTCGCGCCGGCGCCGAGAATCTGGCAGACCGCCTCGAACAGGGCGTTGGAAAACACATGGATCGTCACATTCCCTTTGGGGCCGAAGGACCAGTCGCTGTCCGACGAGCTGTTGTTGAGCATCGCCAGGTTGGTCCGGACATTCAGCGTGAGCGTCTGGCCCGCGGGCGCGCCGCAGGTCAGCCGCCAAACCCGCGCCGGCGCCTGATCGACTTCCACCGTGTATCCGTTCCCCGAAGAGGCGGCATTCGTGATGACCGCCGTGTCCCCCTCGCCCGGCACCGCATTCAAACTCCAGTTGGAAGCCTCATGCCACTGCCCCGTGCCGGACACCGCGACCCAGTAATTGGTTTCCGCGCAAACCTGGAAACCCCACAACAACACGCCCCAAACCGTGATGCACGCTCTTTTGCCGATCATGGTTCTTCTCCCTACACGCAAACCGCACGTCCCGCCATCAGAAACAGCGGAGTGCTCCGCTGCCCGCAACCTGTACCGATCGTCATTGGTTACCATACGCCTGCGCCGTCCTTTCCGCAATCATCTTTACGGGAACTCGATTTGATATTTTCGGAACCGCGCGTTTCGGATTTTGATTGGCGTCGGTGACCGGTTGCGTTATTTTTAGTCCTGTGCTGAAGGCTCCCTCCGGGAAACGATTGCCCAATGCGACGTGCCGTCCAAAAAAACATGCCGCAGATTGCCGTGCTGGTCCAGTCGGCCTACGGCGTGTCGCGCGCCATGCTGCAGGGGGTCATCGGCTATGTGCGCGTGTACGGCCCTTGGAGCCTCACCGTCATCGAGGGCGGCCGGGGCGGAGGGCAGATTCCTGACCGCAGCCGCTGGAAAGGGGACGGCATCATCGCGCGGGTGCCGAACCCGGCCACCGCGGGGGCCCTTCTGGCCGCACGCCTGCCCACGGTGCTTTTCAACCCGCCCGGCCCGTTTCTGGAGCCGTCGCACCCGCTCTCCCGCCTCAGCCGCACCCAGCTCGACTCCGAAGCGATCGGCCGGCTGGCCGCCGAATATTTTCTCGGCCGCTCCCCGCGCCACTACGCCTTTGTGGACCATCCGCGGGAGGAACACTGGACCCATCTCCGGCGCGAGGCGTTCCGGGGCCGTCTGGCGGCCGCGGGCCATCGCTGCCACCTCTATCCGCTGCCGCCCGGGGACCAGCGTGACTGGATTCGCGAACGGCCGCGCCTCTGCGCCTGGCTGCGTCGTCTACCGAAACCGGCCGCCCTCTTCGCGGCCAACGACACGCGCGGGCGGGAGGTGCTGGATGCCTGCCTGGTCGCCGGGATCGCCGTGCCGTACGAGGCTCTTGTGCTGGGGGTCGACAATGACGAGCTGATTTGCGAAACCTGCATCCCGCCGCTGTCCAGCATCGAGGCGGACACCGTGCGCGCGGGCTTCGAGGCCGCGCGCCTGCTGGATCTGCTGATGCGCCGGGAGGAGAAACCGGGGCGGATCGTCCGGTTCGGTCCCAGCCGGCTGGTCGAACGCGATTCCACCGCAGACCTGCGGGTGACGGACAAACGGGTCATCCGGGCGCTCGAGTTCATCCGCATCAATGCCGGACTGAACATCCGCGTGTCGGATGTGGCCGCACATCTCGGCGTGACGCCGCGCTGGGCGGAAAGGCTCTTCAAAACCACGCTGGGCGAGTCTCTGCACCAGCGCATCCATACCGTGCGCATGACGGCGGTCCGCAAGATGGTGACCGCCACCGAAAGCCCGTTCTCCGAAATCGCCCGTTGCTGCGGCTTCCGCAACATGAACCACCTCTGCCGTCTCTTCAAACGCACATACGGATGCACCATGACGGGTCTGCGCGCGCAGAACCGCGCGCCGGAGGCGGCGCGGGAGCCGGTCAGCGGAAAGCGGGGCTCCGCCGTATGAGTTTCACGCTGTACCACGGCAACCGGCTGGACCAGCTCGCGGCGGCGCTCGCGGACCGGATCCTCCAACCGCCCGCGGCCGGCGCCGCGCCGGACCCGCTGCGGCAGGAGACCGTCGTGGTCCCCAATCAGGGCCTGGCCCGCTGGCTCGCCCTCGAAATCGCCGCCCGGCGGAAACTCTGCCCGCCTCTCGACCTCCCCTATCCCGGCGCATTCCTCTATCGCGATCTGTTTGACCCGATGATGGGGCGACCCTCCCACCCCGCCCAACCGGACCTGCCTTTCGCTCCCGCCACGGTGGAGTGGCGCCTGTTCGCGCTGCTCGAACAGCTCGAACCGGAAGCAACGTTCGCGCGCGTCCGCGCCTTCACCCGCGGCGACCCGCTGCGCCGCTACCAGCTCGCCGGCCGGCTGGCGTCGCTCTACGACCGCTACATGACCTACCGGCCCGATTTGCTGGCCGCCTGGGAACAGGGCAACGAACCGCTGGCCGGCGAAGACGCCGCATGGCAGGCCGGCCTCTGGCGGGAACTCATCGCGCTCGATTGCGGCGGCGTGCGCCACTTCTCCGGACTCTACCGGCGCTTCCTCGATCTCACCCGTTGCCCCGACCGGCCGCCCGGCTTCCTCGCCCCGCTGCTGGCCCGGCGCCGCATCGCGTATTTCGGTGTCTCCTCCCTGCCGCCCGCCCATCTGGATGTCCTGATCCGCCTGGCGCGCTTCGACGGCTTCGAGATCCACTTCTTCACCCCCAACCCCTGTTGCGAGGAGTGGAGTGACGCGCGCAGCCTCAAAATTCAGATCCGCGACCGGGTCACCCTGGTCCAAACACTCGGTCCCCGTCTCGCCCCCGCCTATGAGATCCGCGCCAACCCGCTGCTCGGCTCGCTCGGCCGCAGCGGACGCGAGTTTTTCTCGCTGCTCTTGGCCTATGACGAGATCCGCGACGAACGCCTGTTTGCGGAACCGGATGCCGCTGACGGCACGGTGCTCGGCACCCTCCAGCGCGGGATCCTCCACAACGTCCCTCCCGAAACCCGGCAGGCTTTCAATCCCTCCGACCGCTCCCTTGTGATCCATGCCTGCCACGCGCCTCTGCGCGAGGTCGAGTCCCTGTACGACCACCTTCTCGCCCTGTTCCGCGATGAACCCGATCTCGCGCCGCGCGAAATCAGCGTCTACACGCCGGACATCGAGACCTTCGCCCCATACATCGAAGCGGTCTTCGGCAAAGCCCCCCCCGGCACGCCCGGCCATATCCCCTACGCCATCGCGGACAAGTCGCTGTTGCACACGGTGGACGAGTGCCGGGCCTGGCTCGCCCTGCTCACCGCCGTGACCGGACGATTCAAAGCTTCGGAGGTGCTCGGACTGCTGCAGCATGCCGCGCTCCGCCAACGGTTCAACCTCGAAGAGGCCGACCTGCCGCGCCTCGGCAGCCTGCTCCGGGCCGCGCGGCTCGCCTGGGGTCTGGACGCAGCCTTCCGCGAACGCCAAGGGGCCAGTCCGGCATATGCCAACACCTGGCGTTTCGCCCTCGACCGCCTTCTTTTCGGCGCCGCCATGCTGGACCCGTCCGGTGACGCCCCGCCGCTGAAACTGGCTGAGGGGGAGTGCCTCCCGTTGGCCGAGGCCGAAGGCCACGCCGCGCTGATCGGTAGGCTCGCTTCGTTCCTTGACGCGCTCACGGAACTGCACGATTTCTGCCTCTCCCGCCCGGCTCGCCCCTGCGCCGCGTGGCACGCCGGCCTGAACGCGGCGCTCGCGAGATTCTTCACTGCGGACGAGCGCGCGCCCTACGGCGTGCTGCTGCTGCGGCAGACCTTCGACCAGTTCGCCCGCTACATCGAACACGCGGGCTGCGAGCGGCTTGCGGTCCCCTTCGCGGTGGTGCGCGCCTGGCTCACCGCGCAGCTCAGCGGCACGCCGGGCAGCGAACGCTTCGTCACTGGCCGCGTGACCTTCTCGCGTTTCCAGCCGATGCGCAACGTCCCCGCCCGCGTGGTCTGCCTGCTCGGACTCAGCGATAAGGCCTTCCCCCGTAACGCGCCGCAGTTGAGTTTCGACCTGATGGACCGCCGCGAGAACCGCCGCATCGGCGACCGCCAGCCGCGCGACGAGGACCGGTACGCCTTTTTGGAAACCCTGCTTGCCGCGCGCGAGCGCCTGATCATCACATACACCGGACAGAGCGATCAGGACAACAAGCCGTTGCCGCCTTCAGTACTGGTCAGCGAACTGCTCGACGCCGCGGACGCCGCCTTCGCCTTTCCGCCGCGCGACGGTTTCCCGCAAACCGCCGCCACAGCCCTCACCGTGCGCCACCCGCTCCACCCGTTCAGTCCGGCCTACTTCACGCGCGCCAAGCCCGACCCGCGCCTCCGCGTGTTCGACGCCGCCGCCTTCCGCGTCGCCTGCCGCCTGGCCGGCGCGAACGGAAACGCGCCACCGCAGCCCGAGGCGCAAATGGACCTTCCGCCTGCGGAACCCGCCCCACCCGGCGAGCCGCTCCAGCTTGAGGCCCTGATCGCTTTTTTCCTCTCGCCCTGCAAAGTCTTCTACACGCGGCGCCTCAACGTCGCCCTCACGGAACGCGACGACGAGTTGCCGGATGACCTCGAAACGCTTGAGCCGGACTCGCTGGTCCAATACCAGATCCGGCAAGAACTGGCCGAAGCGATGCTGCGTGGCGGCGGCGGGTTTACCGTCAGCCGTCTGCGTGACCGCTGGCAAACCGAAGGCAGACTGCCGGTTGACGCCGACCGGCACATGACGGCGGCCTGCGACCAGGCAGACGGGGTGATCCAAAAAGTCAACGCGCTCCATCTCGGCGATCCGCTCGACCCCCAGCCGTTCGATCTCGATTTGCCCGGCGGGTTGCGGCTGCAGGGTACCCTACACGCGTTGCGCGCCGGCAACGCCCAACTCTTCATGCGGCCCGCCCAAGAAAAAGCCAAGGACATCGTAACCGCATGGCTTACCCACCTCGCCGCCTGCGCCGCCGGCCCGGGCGTCACCACCTGGGGGGTCTTTGACGGAACCCAAACGACCGTAACCTGTTACCAGCCTTTGGAGCCGGACGCGGCGCGCCGCACCCTCGCCTCGCTGGTCGCGCTGCGCGCGGAAGGCATGACGCGGCCGCTGTGTTTCGACCCCGCCATCGGCCGCAAGCTTGCAGAAGGCAAGGCACTCACTGAAAACGACTGGACGGGGTCGTCGTTCCAGCCCGATTCCGGCGTCGACGCCTACCTGCGGCATGCCTTCGGCGCGACACTCCCCGAACCCGATTCGGAACCCCTGCGCACGCTGGAGCGTGTGGCCCGCGCACTCTTTGGCGGGATGACGAAGACGAGCGAGAAAATCCGGCGGGGAGGACGCCCATGATCCCGTTCGACCCCCTTTCCGTCGCGCTCGTCCCGGGCACGCGTCTCCTGATCGAGGCCAACGCCGGCACCGGCAAGACCTTCAACATCCAACACCTTTATCTGCGTTTGGTCCTCGAAAACAACCTCGAACCGTCGCGCATTCTGGTCGTCACCTTCACCGAAGCCGCGACCGCCGAACTGCGCGACCGCATCCGACAATGCCTCGCAGCCGCGCTGGAGAAGCTCGGAGGGCCGGAGCCGGGGGAGACGCCGTCGCTGATGGAAGCGATTCTCACACAGGCCGCGGCGCAGCGCACGCCCGATGAGCTGCGCGCGGCCTTACAGCTCGCGCTGGCCGCGTTTGATGAAGCCGCGATCTTCACCATCCACGGTTTCTGCAAACGTACGATTGACCGCCATGCCTTTGAAAGCCAGGTGATGTTCGATTGCGAACTCATCCCCTCCGCTTCGGAGCTGCTCGGCGATCTGGTCGCCGACTTCTTCCGCCGCGAACGGTACGCCCAAAGGGAACCGCTCGTTTTGCCGCAGGACCTCCTCAACCACGCGCGCCTTGCCATGAGCCATCTCGGAGAAGCACGGATCGAAACCGGCGGCGTGACCGATCCCCAATTCGAAGTCTTCGCCCGCCTGCGCGATCGCCTGCACGACCCGGAAGACGGCCTGACCGCACGCATGCGCCGCCGGCAGCAGATGGGGTACGACGATTTGCTGCGCATCCTGCGCGACGCGCTGGCCACCGGCCCGGATTGCCCGCTGGCGCACGCGATGCGCGCCACCTACGCGGCCGCGCTGATCGACGAGTTTCAGGACACCGACCCGGTGCAGTACGAAATTTTCAAGAAGGTTTTCGCGCACCCCGACTCCCGGCTCTTCCTGATCGGCGACCCCAAGCAGGCGATCTACGGTTTTCGCGGCGGCGACCTCTACACTTACCTCCAGGCTCGCGACGAGCTTGCGTCGCAGAAGCGCTTCACCCTGGCGCGCAACTTCCGTTCCGCCCGCGAACTCATCGAGGCCGTCAACGGCTTCTTTGCGCCGCCGGGCGCCTTCGGTGAACAGCGGCTCGGCTACCCGCCCTCGGAGAGCGGCCGCGAACCGGAGCGGACCCTGCTGCGCGACGGCCGCCGCGACCCAAAGCCGTTCGAGATCCTCCGCTTCACCGGGGACCACACGGGAAGGGCGGTTGCCGCCACCTCGCTGGAAACGCTCCTCACCCGCGACTGTGCCGCGCGCATCGCCGCGCTGCTGACGGACGGACGGACCGCGTTCCGGAAACCGGACCGGTCGCGGGTCCCGGTCACGCCCGGCGACATCGCCGTGCTGACCGTCACCAACAGCCAAGCCGAAGCGCTTCAGCAGCGGCTGCGCCTTCACGGCGTCCCGTCCGTGATCTACAAAGCCGGCAACATCTACGCCTCAGCAGACGCGGTCAACCTCTGCCATCTGCTCGGCGCGATGGCCGAACCCAGCCGGGTCTCCCGCGTCAAGGCCGCCCTGTTGACGCCGCACGGGGGCATGACCGTCCGCGACCTGCTCGCGGCGGAGAAGGACCCGGACGCCGCCGCCGACTTGGAGCGCCGTACCGGTGACTTTGCCGAATGCGGCCGTCTTTGGAGGGAAAAGGGAATCGTCCCCGCGCTCACACTTCTGTTCGCCCGCCTCAACAGCCTCGAACGGCTCGCCTGTGATCCCGCCTGCGAGCGCCGCCTCACCAACCTGCGGCACCTCACCGAATTGTTGCACCAGACCGAACGCGCCGCCCGTCTCGCGCCCGACGCGCTGCTGCGCGCGTTGAAGCGCCAGATCGCGGAACCCGACACCGACGACGAAACCTGCGAGCAGCGCATGGAGAGCGACCGCCGCGCCGTGACGCTGATGACCATCCACAAGAGCAAGGGGCTGCAATTCCCGATCGTCTTCGTGCCCTACCTGCTCGCGCACGATATCCGCAAAGGCATGGAGAAGGGGTGGACCGTCCACGCGCCGGACGCGCAGGGCGTCATGCGCCTCGTGCTGCCGGTCGGCGACGCGGCCCGCGGCCAGTTCGAGAGGCAGCGCCTGGACGAGACCCTTGCCGAACACCTGCGCCTGCTTTACGTCGCCGTGACCCGCGCCGAAAACCGCTGTGTGCTGATGACGGGCACCGGGGTCACCTACAAAAAAAAGCCGATCCGGAGCGCGGTGGCGCACCTGACCAGCCTGGCGGAGCCCATGCCGGACGGCGGCGCGCCGTTTTCGGTGGAAGAGGTCACCACCGAAACCCTCCAGCGTCCGCGCGCCGAGCCGCGTTACACGCCGCCGGACACGCGCGGCGACCTCGTCCCGCCCGCAAGCCCGCCGCTGCCGCCGGATGACTGGGCCGTGCTCAGTTACTCCGGCATGACCCTTCACGCCGCAGTCCTGCCGCCCCACCTGAAGCAAGATGCCGGCACCGATGAGGTCGCTGACCCCCTCTTGCCCGCACCGGACCGGAACCTTGCCGGGGATGCCTTGCCCGGGGGCAAAGCCACCGGTCTCTGTCTGCACGCGATCCTGGAGCAGCTCGATTACACGCGCGTCACCCCGGCGTGGCAGCCCGCCCCGGACGACCTCGCGCTGATCGACCGGCACGCCGCTTTCCACGGGCTCTACACGGCTGACTCCCCGCTGGCGTTTGCCCGCCGCGCCCGAATCGTCGGCCTCCTTACCCAAACCCTGACCCGCGCGATGCCGGACGCCGGACAAACCGCTGGCCCAGAATGCAAAGCGCAGGACCCGACTTTTTCGCTCTCCTCGATCCCCTTTGCCGACACGCGCCGCGAATGGGAATTCTTTTTCCGCGTGCCGCGCGCAATCACGCTCGCGCCATTCCGGGAGAGGGGCCTGACCTTCAAACCCGGCAGCGACACGCGGTCGGGGTTCATGACCGGTTCGATCGACCTGGTCTTCCGGCGCGGCGACCGGACCGGATTCGCGGACTGGAAGACCGACACGCTCGCCGATTACACGCCCGCGACGCTGGCTGCCGCCATGACCGAGCGCAATTACCTCTTCCAGGCGATCCTTTACGCCGTGGCCCTCCACACGCATCTCGCGCAATGCCTGGGGTCAGCGTATGACTACGAGCGTCATTTCGGCGGCGGCCATTACTTCTTCGTGCGCGGCGCGGATGCCCGCAACGGACTTTTTTCCTTCCGTCCCCCGCTCGCCGAACTCGAAGCCTGGTCCCGCCTGCTTACGAATTGACGCCGAGGCAAAACGCGCTTGACCGGCACCGGCAGAATCACGACACTGGTTGCGAAAGTGGGCGTCGGCAGAACCCCGGCCCCATCACATCAAAACATGCCCGCCACCGCCCCACCCTGCCATCTCCGAAACCTGTCCGCAGCGTTTCCCGTCTGCGACAGGCTCGATCCGTATGCCCGTCACTTCGCGGACGCGGTCTGCCGGCTCGCGCCAAACGGACAGGGCAACGCGCCGGAGGTCGTGTGGCTGGCTGCGGCGCTGACCGCGCAGAACACCGTGGCGCGCAAACACGTCTGCCTGACCCTCGGCCCCGGCCTGTGCCTGGCCGATCTGCTGCCTCCGGAGTCCATTGCGGTGGATTTGCCCGCCAACGGGGACCCTCTCTCCGCACGGTTGGACGACCTCGCCGAAGCGCTCCGCGGCAAGGACTGCGCCTTCGCGGTCACGGTGGACCCGCCGCCCGGCGCCGTGCCCCATGCCCCGCTCGTGCTTGAACAGGACCGCCTCTATCTCCAGCGCTACTGGCTGGACGAGAACACCCTGGCGGCCCATCTCAACGCGCGCGCGTCCGAGGCTCCGCGGCCCGATTCCGACCTCGCGGAGCCGCAAACCCTCACGCGCCTCAACCTGGACGACGCCCAGCGCGCAGCCATCCGGAAGGCCCTGGCCAACCGCCTTTGCGTGATCACCGGCGGTCCCGGCACCGGCAAGACCACCCTCGTCAGTGTGGTGCTCGCCGCCCTGCTGCGGGAAGACCCCCGCCGGATCATCCGGGTCTGCGCACCGACCGGCAAAGCCCAGGCGCGCCTCAAGGAGGCGCTGGACGAGGAGATCAACCGCCATCTTCGGCTTGAGCATGACGCGGATCTCCGGCAACGGCTGCTCGCGCTGGAGACCGCAACCCTTCACCGCCTGCTGCGCGCACGGCCCCCGCTCGGCCGGTTTGCTTTCCATGCGTCCAACCCGCTGGCCGCCGATGCGCTGATCGTGGATGAAGTCTCGATGATCGACCTGCCGCTGATGGTCGGTCTGCTGAACGCCGTGCCGCCCGCATGCAACGTCATTTTGCTGGGCGACAGCGACCAGCTCGCCGCAGTGGAGACCGGCGCGGCACTGGCCGAGATGTGCGCGGCCTGGGAAGGCACGCGCGTGGTCGCGCGCCTGACCCGGTCGCACCGTTTCGACCCCGGACGCGGCATCGGACGGCTCAAGGACGCGGTGCGCGCGGGCGACGCCGACCGCGCCTGGGAGATTCTCACGACGGGCGACGACGCGCTCGGACGCGCCGTTTCGCCCGTCCGGTATGCGGACCTCGAAGCCTCGCTGGCCTCCCATCTCCGCGATCATCCCGTCCGTGCCTATCTCACCGCCGCCACACCCGCCGAAGCGTTCGCGCGGTTCGACGCCTTCCGGATCCTCTGCGCCACGCGGCACGGTCCGTGCGGGGTGGACGCCGTCAACCGCTGTGTGCAGGCACGCTTCGGCGTCACCCCCTACGAGCACGGTTATCCGGTCATGGTGACGGTCAACGACTACTCCCGCAACCTCTTCAACGGCGACATCGGCCTCTGCCTGCGGGACCCGCAGCGCAACGGGGTCCGCGTCTGGTTCCCCGATCCCGCCCCCTCCGGGTCCGCCGCCGAAGCGCCTTGCCCGCCCGCCCGCGCGTTCCGGTCCTTCGCCACCGCCGATCTGCCCGCGCACGAGCCGGTCTTCGCGATGACCGTGCACAAAGCCCAGGGTTCGGGTTTTGACGAGGTGCTGCTGCTTCTGCCCCCCCACCCGACGCCGGTGCTGACCCGCGAACTGCTCTACACCGGCATCACCCGCGCCCGCGCCCGCTGCACGGTCTGGGCCGACGAATTGATTTTCAAGGACGCGGTGCGGCAGCGCACCCGGCGCATGTCCGGCCTCCGGCATAAACTGTTGCAACCCGCGGCACGGCTTGACGGGTAACGTTTCACGGCGTATAGTGAAATCACCATAAAGGAATTCATGTATGCGCCATCTCGTGTTCATCTTGTTGGGCATCATACTCAACGGGACAATTCCCGCGCAGGATTTGCTTCCTGAACTGGCCGGCCCCGCGAAACAATACAGGACAGCCGCCGAGACGTTGGAACAGCGGCGCCTCGCGGAAACGGCACGGGCCGCCAAATCCTATGTGGATACGCTCACCCAGCTTGAAAAGGGCGCGACAGCCAAAGGGGAGATCACTTTGCTCGAAGCGTTTGCGAAAGAGCGGCAGGCGGCCTTGAACGGCGAGTTGAAGCCGGACATGCCGCCGGAACTCCCCGCCTTGCGGCTGCAAGGCGTACGCAAGGCGCTTCAAATTAAACTCGCCCGGATTAACAGCGATGCGGCGGGACGCAAGAAACACTTGGACAGCCAATACTTTGGCGTCCTGACGGCCATAGAAAAAAAGTCGGGGCCTGAGTCCGAATTGGCGAAACAGGTCGCAGCGGAAAAAGCGCTGCTGCTGGCGAGTGCCTCAAACGGGATGGCGGAAAACGGGAAAACGCACAAACCGCAACAAGGAAAGAACGCTGTTGTCAACGGGGATTTTGAGAAACTGGACTCGGATGGCTGCCCGGAAGGATGGATGTTCGGAACCCCGGAGATCTTCGTTACGGAAAAAGGAAACCGGTTTGTGCGTTTTAATGAGACGGCCAGTGCGGATGGAGTCGCGAAGACAAGGAGCCTTAGGCAAACGGATATCGCCATCCCCTCGGGGGCAAGGAAACTGAAACTGGTTACACGCATGCGGACCCTGAACTGCGTCAGCCGGGCAAAGACAGATCCCAGATTCCCGCAAGTCTCGATCTGTTTCAAAAACAAGGGGGCGGAATTGGTTTCCTATTTAAAGGAAGGGAGACCGTTTTTTTATTTATGTACCGAATGGAATCGCAAAAGCACTTGGAACAGTTTCGAAAGAGAAGGGCCGGTCCCTAAAGAGGCGGTCAGTGTAAATATCGAATTGTCCAACGGTCAATGTTCCGGGATGATCGATTTCGACGATGTGGCGGTATACTTCGAGTAGGGACGGAACCCGGTCGTAGTCTTTTTTCTGTTGTCATGAATCTGTTCATCCTCCTCTTCCTCCTGTTGGCCCTCGTTCTGGTGCTGCTTGTCGGGCTGATCGTGCGCACGGGGCGCGACGCGCCTGACCGCGCGGCGCTGGCCCGTCTGCAGACGCGCGACGAGGACTATCAGGAGGCGAGCCGCCTGCTGCGGGAGCAATCCGAACGGCTG
>JAVEYH010000023.1:28791-35173 GCA_034003585.1 Kiritimatiellia bacterium | reverse complement strand
CTAGTATGCAGGGCAAAAGGAGTCGAGCCTTGTCCCCGAAAATGCTGGTCTCGGGGCCGTCCGCCTGTAGCCTACAGGCCATGAAAAGTGGATACCCGGGTTGCTCGGGGGCGCGCCCCCGAAACCGATGAAGACAGTGTACACCGTGCCGCGGCAACCCGTCCAATGGATTCCCTCCAGGATGATCCCCCCGCGAAGTGCAAAATAAAACGCACGCTTCCGGAAGTCAGGCAGCCTCGGCTGAAGAGGCGGAGGCGGCCCGGGGACCCGGGGCCTCCGGAGCTGCCCCGTGGGGACAGCCGGCTGTTGGCGCATTGTTCCGGCAGCGCGGGTTCAGAACGAGAGCAGCATCTGCCAGATGAACATCGCGCCGTTGGCGTCCGCCGCCTGCCACACGCGTTGCGCCAGTTCCTCGCTGCCCTGAACCGGTCCCGCCAGCTCCGCTTTGCGTTCCTGCCACGGCGCGCACACGCCCGGCTGACGCCCCGCCTTCGCCGCAGGCCCCGAAGAAGGCAGCAGCGTCGGTGGCGCGACGCGCAGCGGGTCGGGGAGCAGGTCGGGTGCCTCGTA
Organism: Kiritimatiellia bacterium; assembly: GCA_034003585.1. Taxonomy (GTDB): domain Bacteria; phylum Verrucomicrobiota; class Kiritimatiellia; order RFP12; family UBA1067; genus JAPXSY01. The sequence continues at coordinate 34,603 of JAVEYH010000023.1, read as the reverse complement.
CCCGCCGAACTCATACGCGGCCGTGATCAGCGCGCGCATGTTTTCCGGCGAGGTGTCGTTTTGCATGATCGCGCTGGCGTCCAGGATGTATCCGCCCTCCCGCCCCACGGTTCCGATCAGGTCCCGGACCTCCTGCCGCACCTGTTCCGGCGTGCCGATCGCGAGGGTGACGTTGTTGATCCCCCCGCTCAGCGCGAATTTGTCATGCAGCTTGCGGTGGGTCAGCAGCGGATCGCCGCGGTCGATGTGATAAACGATGCTGCGCTCCGGCAACTCGCGGAACGCGTCCAGATGCGCGTCCCACTTGCCTTCGGCGTAGAACATCGTCTGGTGCCCGTTGCGCCACAGCTCCTCGATCAGCGGTTTCACCGTGGGCCAGTAGTGCGAGGCGAACTGGTCGGGCCGCACAAAGGGCACGCAGCCGCGGTGCATCCAGTAGCCGACCGGTAGCTGCGAGGCGGGGTCGGCCGTTGCGGCCGCCACCCAGTAAAGGTGCGGCATCAGCGCCTCGCACGCCTTCATCACTTTCTCGGGCCGCTCGAACAGGTCCATCGTCAGCCCGAGATAACCGCGCAGCTTGTCGCCGAGGATGTCGAGCGGCGCCTTGAAGATCCCGGCGATCGCGCCGGGCATGCCGCACTCTTCGCGCAGCCGCGCGCAGTGCGGACCGAAGGCGTGGAAGTACTGCGTCATGGCCATGGCCGCGTTGACCAGCGCCACGTTGTGGCGGAACGTCACCGGCTCGCCCGCCGCAGCGATCCTGCGCGAGGCGCGCGGCAGCCAGACCTCGTAAAGGAAAGCCGTGGGGTCGTCAATCAGCCGGTCGTACTCGTCCTCGCGCATGAACGCCGCGTCCTCCGGCGGCTCGCGGTACTGGAAGCCGTGTTCGGGCGGCACGTCGATGCCGGGAACGCCGTAGTACCGGACGCCCGCCGCGTCGGTGATCCCGGTCCACACGTAAACCATGCTCGCCGGCACCGCGTCCCAGTCGTAGTCCTTGCAGCAGCGGACCATCGCCTCGAACGCGTCGGGGTAGTGCTGCGTCAGCTGCTGGCACGTGAACCCCGCGTGCCGTCCCGTGAACTCCGCCGCGAACGGCCGCACCGGCACGCGGTCCGGCTTCTTGTTGTTGAGCGCCGTGACGAACCGCCGCAGCCGCGCCTGATACAGCGCCTCCATCTCTTGGCTCATACGCCTTTTCCCTTCTCCCTCTGTTTGGGTCGGGCTCGGGCAACCGGATCCGCCGCCCGCCGGCCGCCGCCCGGTTTGCGGAGAAGAACCGCCGCTAACATGTGAGCCCGGCGAGCCGTCCGTCCAGCCGCTCGGTGTCGCGGGCGATCTCGTCCCAGGTCACGAGCCGCCCCGTGTACGCGGCCTTGCGGCCCAGAAGCGTCACAAGGTTGCTCTGCACGCTGGGCGCGACCGTGCCGTTGGAACAGTCCCCATCCCGGACCGCCGTGTGGAACGCGGCGATGTTGGCGATCGCCCCCTCGGAATAGATCTGCTTGGTGTTGCCGCCGCGGTAGAACGCCTCGCCTCCGCCGCGGATCATCACGGTGCCGCCGTAGGAGGTCTCCAGCACGCCCCTGGTGCCGAACATGCGACAGAGGATGCCCTCGGCGGTCCCGTGCCCGTCGAACTGGCGCGAGTCGAACACCATGCCCACCTGGTTCGGATACTGGAAATGCAGCGTGAAATAGTCCCAGCAATCGCCCACGTCGAGGCGCACTTTCCTTCCGCCGGTCCCGAACGCGTGCAGCGGCGGGCGCCGGTGCACCCAGCTCATCACGTCGAGCGCGTGGATGTTCTGCTCCGTGATGATGTCGCCCGAAAGCGCCTTGTCGAAAACCCAGTTGCGCAGACGTGCCTCGGCCGTTCCGGGCGGCGCCTGGATTCCCAGCCGCCCGCACTGGTAGGAGGCCTCCCCGAAAACAAAGTCGCCGATCGCGCCCTGGTGCACGCGCCGGAGCGCCTCCTGATAGAACGGATTCACCCGCGTCTGGAAATCGACCAGGAAGCAAAGCTTCTTCGCCGCCGCCTTTTGGGCGCTGGCTTCGATGGAGCGGCAGCCCGGCACGTCCACGGCAACGGGCTTGGCGAGGTAGGCGTGGCACCCGGCCTCGACCGCCGCCGCCGCCTGTTCGGGGCGGAAATACGGTGGCGTGATGATTGCCACGGCGTCCGGCTTGCCGTCGAGCACGCGCTTGTAGCCGTCGAGCCCGGTGAAGCGCCGCGCTTCGGGAACACCGAATTTCTCGCCCGCCTCCTTCACGCGGTCTTCAAAGTAGTCGGCCGCCGCGACGAGTTCGTACCCGCCGTGCTTCAGGAACAGGTCGGCGATCCACTTGCCGCGCCCGCCGCACCCGATGAGCCCGAGTTTGATTTTCGGGCCTGTGACCGCCGGCGGTTGCGCCCGGACCGGCGCCGTGACCGCCGCGAACCCCGCGGCTCCCGCCGCGGTGACAAAGCGCCGCCGCGAAAGAGCGCACGCGCCAACCATAAGACCGTTCCGAGTGTTCATTTGTCTTCCCTCCCTTTCTTTTTTTCCTTTTGCATGGCGCGCCAAGCCGCCATCGACTGCGCCAGCCTCTCGTGCGCGTCACCTTTGATGCCGTAGTGCTGCAGGCCGACCGGCCCGCGATATCCCATCGCCTTCAGGGAATCCAGCAAAGCGGCCACATCGAACGTCCCCCAGCCGAGCGGCTGGATCAGCCGGTCCCAGCCGCCTTCGGCGTCGGCGCCGTTGACCGTCACGAACGTGAGATGCGGCTCAGCCTGCGCCAACAGCTCGCCGATGCGGGCGGCATCCCCCGCCTTGATGCAGTGGCACAGGTTGAAGGTGACGCCCAGATTGGGACGTTCCGCTTTTTTCGCGAGGCGCACCGCGTCCTGCACGCGCTCCATCCAGAACCACGTATGGGGATAGAGCGACACCTGCAGACCGGCCTCTCCGGCCCGGTCGGCGATGTCGCGCAACAACGCTACGGCCTCTTCGTCACCGGCCGCGTCCGAAGGTTGCCTGTACGTTTTACTGGTGAGGTAGAGCCAGAGCGCCGTGTCCCGTCCCTTGAGCTGCCTGATCGCGTGGAGGATGTGCGCGGGCACGACGCGGTTGGTGCCGCCGATCTCCGCGCCGACATAGACGTTGAACAGCTTCAGCCCTTCGCCGTCCAGCGCGGCGAGCATCTCGGGAATCTGTTCCTGGCCCCAGCCCACGCCCGCATACCCGAGTTCCTTGAGCAGCCGCGCCTGCTCCGCCGGAGTCCGGCCCGCACCGTCGCGCAGCCCCGTGTCCATCGCGAAAAAGGCCGGTGGCCACACCCCTTCCTCCGCCGCCACGCCACGCCCGGCCAGCAGCACGCAGGCCGCCAGAACGCCGATTTTCTTCAGTCCGTTTCTCATCGCCGTCTCCCTTGCGATCTGCACCCATCTGTCTTCTGCGCCGCCCATAACGGGACGGCCTCCTCGCCGTCCGCGGCGGACACGGAGGTCCGCCCTCCGCAACCGGCAGCCCGCTTGTCCCTTGACCCCCCTTTTTTTCACAGACAGCGCCGGTCGCGTGCCGTTCAGCACCCCGGCACCTGCCACGGCGCCCGGTACGGCCGCGTCAGCAACGCGTCGGCCTCCGCATCGCCGACAAACCGCTCCGCCGTAGGATCCCATTTCAGACGCCTGCCGAGCGACGCCGCGATCTGCCCGATCTGGCACATCGTCGCCGTGCGGTGGCCGATCTCCGCCGTGATGACCGGCTCCTTGCGGCTCCGGACGCAACTCACGAAATCCTCTTTCTCTCCGACGCACGGCAGCGTCAGGTCGTTCGGCCCCGGCTTCCACGTCAGCAGCGAAGGCGCGCTCGCCTTGAAGCTCTTGTCCTTGAACCAGGTGTACTCGATCCACCCCTCGGTCCCCTCCACCCGCACGCAGGGCGCTCCGCCGTTGGTGTAGAGCACCTCGACACCGTCGGCATACCGGTAGCGGACCTTGAACTCCTGCAGAACATCCCACAGGTTGTCTTTGGGGAAACGGCCAGTCCCCTTCACCTCGACCGGCCCGCCGCGCTCCGAATCCAGAGCCCACTGGGTGATGTCGAGAATGTGCGCGCCCCAGTTCAGGATCATGCCCAGCGAATAGTCGCTGATCTGCATCCAGCCCGGGCCCTTACCGCAGGCGTAGTTCAACCCCGTCTGGCGGTAGTGCACGCGCTGCTCCGTATAAAGCCGCGCCGGGGCGGGGCCGAGCCACAGGTCGTAGTCTAACTCCGGCGGCACCGGCTGGACGGCCGGCCGCACATCGAGCGGCGGCGGATCTTTGGGCACGGTCGCCAGCACGCGCCGGACCCGGCCGATACAGCCGTTGCGCACGACTTGGCAGAGCTGGTGGAACGGCTTGCAGGCGCGGACCTCCGTGTCTGTGCGCAGAACGCGTCCATGGCGCGTGACGGCGTCGGCGATCGCCCGGCCCTCTTTCACGCAGAGCGAGACGGGTTTCTCGAGCGCGATGTCCTTGCCGGCCTGAGCCGCTGCGACCGCCATAAGGGCGTGCCAGTGGTCCGGCGTGGAGATCATGACCGCGTCCACCTCTTTGCGCGCGAGCACCTCCCTGAAATCGCGGTACGACGCGCATCCGGTGAACGTGCCCGCATTGGCCGCGTTCGCATAGCTGGCCTCGACCACCTGCCGGGCCTGGTCCGCGCGCCAGGCGTCCACATCGCAGACGGCCGTCACCTGCACGTCTTTGGACCACAGGAACCACGGCAGATTCGAAAAAAACACCTGTCGTCCGGTCCCGATCATGGCCAGATTGATCCGGTTGTTCGGCGCGACCGCCCCTCCTCTGCCCAGAACACGCGACGGCACCACCAGCGGTGCGGTTGAGGTCGCCAGCATCACTTTCAGAAACGTTCTGCGAGACTGCGCCATAATACTCCATGCCTCCTCGTCTGCCCTGCTCCCGCTTCGTTACGGTTACCCGCCGACTCTCTTCCTGATTTGTCTTTTACTGTACCGCTTCCGTCTTTCCCTTGCTTGTAATTTTGAATCAGATCCTTGTACACTAGCCGCATGAACTCCAAGCGGTTCCAAGCGGACTTTCTGGCCAAGATCGGTGACCTGACCCCTTTCCGGCAGCTTCTGGACCTTGTGCCGGACGTGGCGTTCTTCATGAAAGACCGGGCCGGGCGTTTCGTGCTGCAGAACCAGCGCGCCTGCGAGTACTGCCAGGTCAACCATGAGCGGGAGACGATCGGCAAAACCGATTATGACTTCTTCCCGAACGACCGCGCCGCGCTCTACGTGCAGGGCGACCAGCAGGTCATGCGCAGCGGCAAGCCGATCCTCAACGCCATCGCGCCCGCCCCGGAAGCCTCGGACAAGATGATCGTCTACAGCAAGGTGCCGGTCTACGACAAACAGCGGCGCGTCATCGGCGTGGCGGGCATGCACCGCATCGTGGACGGCCTGCGCGACACGCCGGCCTGGTACGGCCGATTCTCGAAAGTGATCGACCACATTCACAAGCACTACGCCGAGGAGCTGGAGCTTGCGGGGCTCGCGCGTCAGGCCTGCGTCTCGCAGAGCCAGCTCGAACGCCGGTTCCGCCGGCTTCTCGGCACCTCGCCGGGCGAATATGTGCTGCGCGTGCGCGTCAGCGCCAGCCGCACGCTCTTGGAAACCACCGACCGCACCCTCGCCGACATCGCCCTGGCCGTGGGGTTTTACGACCATAGCCATTTTACGCGCACCTTTCGGCGCATGATGTCCTGCTCGCCCAAAGCGTACCGCCTGCTGCACCGCCATCCGCCGGTTCCGTGACA
>JAVEYH010000023.1:0-28691 GCA_034003585.1 Kiritimatiellia bacterium | reverse complement strand
CTCGTTCTCGTCCTCGTTCTCGATTCTTTATCTTGCCGGTTCGGGGACAAAGACGGAGGCGGAAGCATCGGCGTCGGGATCGATATCGGAATCGTCAGACAAGATGCGCCCCCGCGAAACTTCTTGTGGCCAGAGTGCCGGCCCCGTATACTTTTGTGCCAAAGTGACACTGTGAAAGGGTGTGACACTCATGTCATCCGGATTTTTTGACAGATTGGTGGCGCGGATCGACAAGCTGGGGCCGGAGAGTCTGCAGGCGCAGATGATGCGTCTGGCGCGGGAACGCGGGTTTTTGGAGACGATCTTCCAGACGATTCAGGAAGGGGTGATGGTTCTCGATCAGGCGGGCAGGCTGTTGTATGCGAACCGCGCGGCGGAAAAGCTGGCGGGGTTCGAGTTTTCGCGCACCAAAGGCCGTTCAATCCTGCGTCTGCTGCGCGAATGGGATTGGGAGCATTTGTTCGATGTGCCGGCGGAGAACAGCCAGTGGAACCGGATGGTGACGCGCGAGATCGAGATCGCCTATCCGGAGCATAGGTTCGTCAGTGTCTATGCCGTGCCGCTGGATGAGGACGGGGTGACCGAGAAAGGCGTGCTGGTGATTCTCCGCGATGTGACGCGCGACCGCCGTCAGGAGGCCTCGACGCTGGAAAACGAACGGTCGAATGCCGTCAAGCTGCTGGCGGCCGGCGTGGCGCACGAGATCGGCAACCCGCTGAATGCGCTCAACATCCACCTGCAGCTTCTGGCGCGCGAATTGGGCGGGGTGCCGGAGGAGACACGCAAGCCGCTGGCGGATCTGGTGGACGTGGCGCGCGCGGAGGTCGGGCGTCTGGACGCGATCATCACGCAGTTCCTGCGCGCGCTGCGCCCCTCCAAGCCGGTGCTTCAGCCCGAATCCCCGACGGAGGTGCTGCAGGAAACGCTGCGCGTGCTGAAGAGTGAATTCGAGAACCGGCGCATCACGGTCGCGGTCGATATGCCGGACACCCTGCCGGCGGTCCGGCTCGACCGCGCGCAGATCAAGCAAGTGTTTTTCAATCTGATCAAGAACGCCCTGGAGGCGATGGCGGACGGCGGCACGCTCAAAGTGGCGTTCACGGTGGGGGACGCGTTCGTGGAGATCGCGTTCCTGGACTCGGGCAAGGGCCTTTCGCCGGACGAGTTCGGACGGGTGTTCGACCCGTATTACACCACCAAAGCCAAAGGCAACGGATTGGGGCTGATGATCGTGAAACGCATCATCGAGGAGCACGGCGGCGAGATCGAGCTGTCCAGCAAACCGGGGGAGGGAACCTGTTTCAAGATCCGCCTGCCGCGTTCGGAACGGCGGATCCGGTTGCTCCGGACCCCGGCGGGGGAGGAGGCACATGGAACAGGCAGGTAAACCGGTGGTGCTGGTTGTGGACGACGACAAGAACACGCGGGACGGGCTGCAGCGCGCGCTGCAGCGCCACTATGAGGTGAAGGCCGTGGAGAGCGCGGACGCGGCGCTGGCGCTGCTGGCCGGGGGACTGCAGGCGGACGTGATGCTTTCGGATCTGCGCATGCCGGGCATGGACGGCCTGGCCTTGTTGCGGCGCGTCGCGGCCCAGCATCCCGGGACGGTCTGCATTCTGCTGACGGCGTACGGTTCGGTGGAAACCGCGGTGGAGGCCATGAAGCACGGTGCGTATGATTTCCTGGTCAAGCCGATCAATCTCGATCATCTCGATCTGCTGGTGGCGCGGGCCATCAAGTCCCGCGATCTTGAAAAGAAGGTGGAGACGCTCGAGAACCAGTTACATGAGAAATTCGGGATGGAGAATATCATCGGCGAGTCGCCGGCCATGCGGCAGATCTTCGAGATCATCCGGCAGACCGCGCCCACGCAGGCGTCGGTGCTGATCCAGGGGCCGAGCGGCACCGGCAAGGAACTGGTGGCCCAGGCGATCCACCGGCTGAGCCCCCGCGCCAAAGGGCCTTTCGTGGCCGTGCATTGCGCGGCGCTTTCACCGACCCTGCTGGAGAGCGAGCTGTTCGGACACGAGCGCGGGGCCTTCACGGGCGCGACCGTGCAGCGCAAAGGCCGGTTTGAGATGGCCGACGGCGGCACGCTTTTTTTGGACGAGGTCTCGGAAATCGACCCCTCGATCCAGGTCAAACTCCTGCGCGTGCTGGAGGAGCGGACTTTCGAGCGGGTGGGCGGGGAGGAAACCATCGAAACCGATATCCGCGTGATCGCCGCGACCAACCGGGATCTCCGCGCCTATGTGGAGGCCGGCAAGTTTCGCGAAGACCTCTTCTTCCGGCTGAACGTGGTGGATCTCCTGCTGCCGCCGCTGAGCGAACGGACAGGGGATCTCCCGCTGCTGGCGGACCGGTTTTTGAAGGAGTACACGGAGCGGAACGGCAGGCGGATCGACGGGTTCACACCCGATGCGATGGGGCTGCTGACCGCGTACGCCTGGCCGGGCAATGTGCGGGAATTGCGCAACACGGTCGAGAAGATGGTGGTGCTGTCACGGTCGGACCGGCTGTCCGCGCGGGATGTGCCCGCCAACATTCGCGAGGCGGTCCGGGGGCACGCGGGCACCGCGACCCGCGCGCCGGTGTTGCTGTCCGGTTCGCTGGCCGATACCGAACGGCGGAAAATCATGGCGGTGCTGGAGAAGAACGGGGGAAACCGCACGCGCGCGGCGAACGAGTTGGGGATCAGCCGGCGGACGCTGCACCGCAAGTTGCGGGAGTACAAGGCGATGCCGTCCGATGCGCCCGCAGAGGATGCGGCGAAGGAGGGCTGGGGTCATGCGTAGTCCGACTTCGTTCTCCCTGCCGAATGTCGAGGTGCTGGAGGTGATCGGACACGGCGGCATGGCTTCGGTATGGAAGGCGCGCCAGGTGTCGCTGGACCGTCTCGTGGCCGTCAAAATCCTCTCGCCGGATTTCTCCTCCGACCCCGAGGATATCCGGCGGTTCCGTCAGGAGGCACAGTCCGCGGCCCGGCTGAAGCATCCGGGGATCGTGCAGGTGTATGACGCGAATTTCTCCGACGGCGTCTACTATTTCATCATGGAACTGGTGGAGGGGTATACGCTGGGCAATCTGGTTCGCCGTAAAGGCCGCGTCCCGGTGGAGGACGCGCTCATCGTCGCCGAGAGTGTGGCCGTGGTTCTGGACTACGCCTGGGGGGCCGCGCAGATGATCCACTGCGACATCAAGCCCGATAACATCATGGCGGATGCCGATGGCACGGTGAAGGTCACGGATCTGGGTCTCTGCCGCTCGCTCACGCTGCGTAAGGGAGGGGGCGCGGACCGGGCGGATGAGATCCTCGGCACACCGGCCTACATGTCGCCCGAACAGGCGTGCGGCAGCGATCGGCTGGACTGCCGGTCGGACATCTATGCGTTGGGAGCGACGCTGTATCATCTGGTCACGGGAAAGATGCTGTTTGAGGGCCAGTCGGAAGACGAGACCCTGCGCTGCCACACGGGGGACGCGCAGGCACCGGATGTCCGCACGCTCGCGCCGGAGGCGAGTGACGCGTTCGCCCTGCTGCTTGAGAAGATGCTGGCCAAGCACCCCGATCACCGTCACCGCGACTGGAAACGCGTGTTGGCGGATCTGAGCCGCCTGCGTTCGGGGCATCCGCCCTGGCCGGCGCTGATCCCGCCCAAGGGAAGTTCCATGTTGCGGCTGACGCAGTGAACCATGGGGCGTTCGCGTTTTGCGGGTCCGGAATAAAGGGGAGAAAATCAGACATGCGGAAAGAAAAGGTGTTGTGGGCAGGGGTCATGATGGCGGCGCTGGCCGGATTCGGTGCGGAGGGCCAGGTCGGCCCGTGGGAGCGCGCGGCGCTGTATCGGACCCCGCGGGTTTGGGATGCGCCGGAGCACGCCACGAACGGCGTGAAGGCGGTTTTTTATGAGGGGGAGGCGTATCAGGGCAAGCCCACGCGGATCTTCGCCTACTACGGCGTGCCCTCTTGCGCGCCGGGAACAACGGTTCCGGGCATCGTGCTCATCCACGGCGGCGGCGGCTCCGCTTTCATCCGTTGGGTGAAGCTGTGGAACCGGCGTGGGTATGCGGCGATTTCGATGGACACCTGCGGCGCGGTGAGCGGAAACGCGTTCGGCAACGAGCAGAGCGAACATCGGCGCCATGCGTGGTCCGGTCCTGCGGGCTGGGGCGGTTTCGACAAGGTTGCGGATCCGGTGCGGGGCCAGTGGACGTACCATGCGGTCGCTGCGGCGGTGCGCGGGCACTCGCTGCTGCGGTCGCTGCCCGGCGTCGATCCCGCGCGCATCGGGGTGACCGGAATCTCGTGGGGGGGATACCTCACCTGTATTGTGGCGGGTGTGGACGACCGGTTCACGTTCGCGGTGCCGGTCTACGGTTGCGGCTTCCTCGGCGACAATTCTGCGTGGCTGACGCGGTTCCAGAGCATGAAACGCGAAAACGCGGAGAAGTGGTTGGCTCTGTGGGATCCTTCGGCCTATCTGCCGCTGGCGAAAATGCCGTTCCTCTGGGTGACGGGCAGTAACGATTTCGCCTATCCGATGGACTCGCTGCAGAAAAGCTACCGGGCGCTTCCGGTTCCGCGTACGCTCTGCGTCCGTCTGCGCATGCCGCACGGCCACGGCGCGGCGGGTGAGAACCCCGCCGAGATCCTCGCCTTCGCGGAACACGTCACGCGGGGCGCTTCCGCCCTGCCGGAAATCAAGCGCGTCACCCGCGAGGGCCGCAAGGTCAAGATTGCGTTTCAGAGCAACCAGCGCGTCGTCGTCCGGGCCGAGCTGAACCATACGGCGGATACGGGCGTCTGGAAGGACCGGAAGTGGGAGGCCGTGCCGGTCGAGCTGAACGCCTGCCTCGAAGAGGTGGCGCTCGAAATCCCCCCGGCGGCAAGGGTTTATTACGTCAACCTCTTCACCGATGACGGTCTTGCCGTCAGCAGTGAGCACGAGGAGCTCTGAAACGGGCCATGCGGCGGTATGTCATACGGCGCGTGCTGGAGATGATTCCGACCACGTTCGGTATCGTGCTGCTGACGTTCGTGCTCTTTCATGTGGTGGGCGGGTCGCCCGCGGAGGTTGTGCTGGGAAAGAACGCCTCGGCCGAGGCGTTGGCCGCGTTTGACGCGCGCTACGGGTATGATAAACCGCTTGTGTTCGGGCGGTGGGTGCGGCTCCGCGCCGCGGGGGACACCCCGCGCGAGCGTCTGGCGCCGGCGGATGCCGCGGGGCTCCGGCGTTTTCCCCTTGCGTATGCGCTGCCCGCCGGTTCGTACCGTATCCATGCGCCGCATGTCCGGATCGGGTTGCGGGAGAGTGTGACCGGATTGACCGATGACGCGGTGGTGGACGGGCCCGTGCCGCTGACGTTCGCGGTGCGCGAGGGCTGGCGGGCCGTGTCGCTGGATGTCGGCGGCACGCTTCCCGCTGTCATCCGGCTGCGGCGGCGCACCGCCGGCGTGTCGGACTCGCAATTCACGCGTTACCTCCTCTCGCTGTCGCGGGGGGATTTCGGGGTCTCCTCCGAGCACAATCTGCCGGTGGCGCGAATCCTCCGTAACGGCGTCGGCCCGTCGCTTTCGCTCACGGTTCCGATTCTGATCGGCGGCACGCTGGTCGGTGTGATGCTGGGTCTGGTCTGCGCCGCATGGCGCGGCGGCGCGGCGGACAAGGCGGTGCTGATCCTCTCCACGGTTCTGATGAGCGTCAATTACGTGGTGTGGGTGCTGGCGGGGCAGTTCCTGCTGGCGTTCAAACTTCGGCTCTTCCCGATCTGGGGCTTCGAGTCTGCGGCGTATCTGACGCTGCCGGTGCTGATCGGCATCGTCAGCGGACTGGGACGCGACGTGCGGTTCTTCCGCGCCGCGATTCTCGACGAGGTCTACAAGCCTTATGTGCGCACGGCCTTGGCCAAGGGGTTGCGCGGCAGCCGCATCATGGTGCGCCACGTCTTGCGCAACAGCCTGATCCCCATCGTGACGTATGTCAGCCTGTCGATCCCGTTCCTCTTCACCGGCAGCCTGATGCTGGAAAGTTTTTTCGGTATCCCCGGGTTGGGCAGCGTGAGCCTGAACGCGCTGCACTCGTCGGACATGGCTGTGGTGCGGGCGGTGGTGGTGCTGGGCGCGCTGCTCTACCAGGGCGTGAATCTGGTCACCGACCTGTGTTACGCCTGGCTCGACCCGCGCGTGAGACTGGGGTGATATGGCAAAAGAACAGAGCATCCTAAGGCGGTTGTGGCGGCGGTGGGACACGCGGCTCTGTTTGCTGGTCGTGGCGCTGTACGCGTGCGCGGCGGTGTACGGCGAGGCCGTGTATCAGGTGTCGCGGTGGGCGGACCGCACGCCGTCGTACAACCAGGTTAACGAAGCGTCCCGTTATGTGCCGCCCGCGTTCGTCCGCGTTTTCGCGGCGGAAAGCGGGGCGGCCGCGCAGCAGCCGCTCTTTCCGCTGGGCAGCGACAACCTGGGGCGCGACGTGCTGCAGCGGCTGATTCAGGGCGCGCGCATCGCGTTTCACGTTGGGATCATCACCTCGCTGATCGCGATCCCGCTGGGCGTGATCCTCGGCTGTCTGGGCGGCTACTTCGGCGGCCGGGCCGACAGCCTGGTGGTGTGGCTCTGCGCCACGGTGGCCTCGATGCCGGGTCTGCTCTTCATTCTCGCCATCGCGATGGTGGTGGGACAGGGCCTGCTGGGTGTCTATCTCGGGATCGGGCTGACCACGTGGGTGAGCGTCTGCCGCAACGTGCGCGGCGAGGTGATCAAACACCGCGGACGGGCCTACGTGCAGGCCGCGCAAGTCTTGGGCTACAGCCACGCGCGGATCATGTTCCGCCACATCCTCCCGAACGTGACGCACATCATCCTGATCGCGTTTTCGATCCGCTTTCCCGCCTCGGTCGCCACCGAGGTCTTCATCAGCTTCCTCGGGATCGGCGTGCAGGGGGAGCCCTCGTGGGGCATCATGATCAATAACGCGCGGCTGCGGCTGTGGCAGGGCGTGTGGTGGGAGATGACTTTCGTGACGCTCGCCATCTTCGCCCTGGTGCTGGCCTTCAACCATCTGGCCGACGCCCTGCGCGACCTGCTTGACCCGGCCCTGCGCACGGAGCAGGTGTGAGGCGGCAAAAAGGGAACGGGATGGGGTGGGGGGGGGTAACGCGGAGGCGCAGAAAGCGCGGAGTGGGGCTGGGGAACCGGGAGGGGTAGGGCGGTTTCCCCGAAACCGCCGCGGAGCAATGAACGCCGAAATCAGAACACAGAACGGGAGAAAACGAATTCCGCTTTAACGTTGAGCGTTGGACGTTGGGCGTTCGGCGTTTGAATCAATCGCGCCGCAGGGTTCAGCCGCGTGTCAACACGCGCCCGAGGGTCGCGTCATCGACGGCGATGCCGGTGCGGACTTCGCCGAGGCGGACTGGCAGGGCGAAGCGCACTTTGCCTTCCGCTTTCTTCTTGTCCAGGGAGAGGGCGGCCCGTACCTCGGCGAGGTCGATGCCGGGCGGCAGGGCCACAGGGAGGCCGAGGCCGGAGAAAAGCGCCGCGAGCTGCGCGGCCAAGCCGGGCTCAGCGAGGCCCAGCGCCTCCGCCAGCCTGGCTTCGAGCACGGTGCCGATGGCGACGGCCTCGCCATGCCGCACCGCGAAGCGTGTGGCGGTTTCGATACCGTGGCCGAGGGTGTGGCCGAGGTTGAGCGCGGCGCGGATGCCTTTCTCGAACGGGTCCTGCCGGATGATGCGGATTTTCACGGCCATGGCGCGGGCAACGACCGGCGCGAGCCAGGCCGCACCCGCGAGACCGGCGCAGGGCGCGTCGTCGCCGCTGTCCTTGCAGAAGGCGAAATGCGGGAGGGTGTCGAGCAGGCCGGGGTCGCCGATGACCGCGTGTTTGACGGCTTCGGCCAAGCCACACCGCAGCTCGCGCACGGGCAGGGTGGTGAGGGTGGCGGTGTCGGCCAGCATCAGGGACGGCGGGTGGAACGCGCCGATCAGGTTTTTGCCTTCGGGCAGGTCGGCGCCGGTTTTGCCGCCCAGGCCGGAGTCGACCATGGAAAGCAGGGTGGTGGGCAGGCCGATCCAGCGCACGCCGCGCAGCCAGGTCGCGGCGGCGAATCCGGTGAGGTCGCCGACCACGCCGCCGCCGAGCGCGATCACGGCATGGCCGCGCTCGATGCCGGCCTTCAGGAAGGACGACCAGAGCGTTGCCACAGTGGCGATCGTCTTGGTTTCTTCGCCTGCGGGGAGGGTGACGAACGAGACGGCTACGCCTGCGGCGCGCAACGAAGCTGCGGCGCGTTCGCCGTAAAGCGGCAGGGTGTGGGTGTCGCCGACGATCACGGTTCGGTCACCGCAGGCGAGTTCGCGGAAACGCGCGCCCAGGGTGTCGAGCAGCCCGTCGCCCGCGCGGACATTGTAGGCCGCGCCCATGCCCGAGACGCGAAAGAGGCCGAGCGCGGCCTGCGCCGCATCCGCCGTCTCTTCGGGCGGACGGTCCGACACCTTCACACGCAGGGGGAAGGAGGCGTAATGGGCCGCACGCTCGGACAGCAACTGTGCGATGGGTCTGCCTTGTCCCGGCGCGGGCGGGGTCGCGCAGTCGGATGATGGCGCGCTCAGAAGCGGCCGCACGCCAGGCGCCAGCGCGACACGCCCCTCCAGCGTGGCGGCATCCGCGTCGAAACAGAGGATCTCGCCCGCGGCTTCCGCCATAACCCGGTTCTCCTCTTTCAGCAGCGCCCCGCCGCCGAGGCCGATCACGGCGGGGGAGGCGTCGATCGTCTCGGCCAGGGCCCGCGTCTCGCGGGCGCGGAATCCGGCCTCACCCTCGCAGGCGAAAATGTCGCGGATCCGTTGTTTGGCGGAGGCTTCGATGACCGCGTCGAGATCCGTGAAGGGCAGATCCAGGCGCTGTGCCAGCAGGCGGCCGATGGTGGATTTGCCGCTTCCCGGTGGACCGTACAGAAAAAGGTGCATGAAGAACCGTGGGTGAGGGGTGGACCGTGTCCGGTTTTCCGTCCCAAGGGAAGGGGTTCCCGCGACCGGGCGGACCGAACACCGCGCATCTTATGTGGCCTGCCGTCTTGTGTCAAGGGAGCAAGCGGACTTGCATCCGAAGCGTTCAGCCTTCATAATAACCTTTCACGTTTTCGTTGTAATAAGGAGAGAGAAGAGCATGCGGAAGAAAATCGTTGCGGGAAACTGGAAGATGAACAAGACGGCCTCTGAGGCCGCGGCCCTGATCGAGGGGATCCGAAAAGAGACCGAAGGCGTTTCTGCGGTCGAAATCGTGGTGTGCCCGCCGTTCACGGACCTGAAGGACGCGGCGGCGGCCTGCGCCGGATCGAACGTGATGCTGGGCGCGCAAAATGTGCATTGGGAGGCCTCCGGCGCGTTCACGGGCGAAATTTCCGCGTCCATGCTCAAGGATCTGGGCGTGCGGTACGTGATCATCGGTCACAGCGAGCGCCGCCAGTATTTCGGCGAGACCGACGAGACGGTGAACCGCCGCACCCGTGCGGCGCTGACCGCCGGGCTGATCCCGATCGTCTGCGTGGGTGAGACCCTGGCCGAACGCGATGCCGGTCAGATGGAATCGGTGGTGGTGCGCCAGACCAAGGCGGGCCTGGCGGACCTCGGCGGGGATCTGGGACGCGTGGTGATTGCATACGAGCCGGTTTGGGCGATCGGCACCGGACGGACAGCCACTCCGGCCCAGGCGCAGGAGGTTCACGCGCTGATCCGCCGCACGCTGGCGGAGATCGGTGGGGGCGATGTGGCGAACACGATCCGCATCCAATACGGCGGGAGCATGAAGCCGGAGAACGCCAAGGAGCTGATGAGCCAGCCCGATATCGACGGCGGGCTGATCGGCGGCGCGGCGCTCAAGGCCGACTCCTTCGCAGCGATCATCCGGGCCGGCGCGTAAGGATCCGCTCCCGCTTGGGTCGGTTGGCTGCTCAGTTGGCTTCCGTTGTCCCGGATGCGGAACCGGGCGCCTTCCGACTCAACGTCCGCGTGAGTTTCCGGCCCATGGCGTCCAGGCTCGATTCCATGAGCGTCCACTCCGGCGGCGCGCCGGTATCGGGTGCGACGCGTTGCCGCAGCACATGGGTTTGGTTGGATGCGGCCGTTTTGATCTCTTCCCAAGCCTTCGCCGCATCGCGGTAGTTTCGCCAGTACGACTGAAGTTCGGCGACGGTGACCGGCGCCTCGCGCGGCGTCTCCGGCGCTTTGGCCTCGTTGGCCCAAGAGGTCTTGTGGGCGCGGAAGTAGGCGATGACCGGGCCGACGTTCTCGGCGTAGCGGCGGAGAGGCTCATAGATTCCCGCCCCGTAGCGCCATTGCGCCAGGTAGCGGCCGGCCCGCTCCTCGTCATAGGCGGCGGGATCCCATGCGAAGATGCCGCAGAGATGCGTGCCTTTGGATGACGACGCGCCGAAGATCACCCTGGCCCGCTCTCCGCGCCGTTTCACTTCGGGAATGGCGTCCGGCAAGGGTTCCGGTCCCCGGCCGTTGCGATCGATGCGGAAGAGGTTCCAGGACCAGGCGAGGCGCTCGTCCCCCATGAACCAGGTGAAGAAAAGGTGGGTGGGCCAGAAGCCGTTGATGTAATACCCGACTTCCGGCGCGCCGGCGCGGCGCAGGTCTTCGACCTCCCGCAGGGTCGCGGCGGTGTGGAGCAGGGTGATGCCGTTCTCCGCGAACCCGGCGCAGAAGTCGCGGAAGTAATCTTTGCCGGAACCTTCCGCCGCGACCGCTTTTTCCCAGCCGCGCGAGTAAAGGAACGGCATGGCCAGCCGATGCTTGAGCGTGCCGGGTTTGGCGTACGCGAGCGCCTGGATCATGACGGCATTGTGCAGGCGCCCGAGCCGGCCGCCGTAGGCCTTGCGCTCTTCCGGCCGCGTCACGATCTCAAGGTGTTTGCCGCTCAGGTCGTCGAAGGCGAAGGTGACGCCCGCGACGCCCGCCTCCCCGATTTTGTGCATGAAGGCCTTCAGCGCAAGCCGGTCCTCCTCGCGCAGCGGCGAGAGCGGCTCTTTGTAATGCAGGTAGGAGAACCAGGCGATGACATCCACGCCGTAGCGTTTTCCCGAACGGCAGAGGCGCGTCAGTTCCCCGACCGTGGCCTCGCTCGGCGAATAGTGGATCGCGTTGAAGCGCCGGGCCGCCATCTGCGCCATAAAGCGGTCATAATCGGTTTCGCCTAACCGCCGGGGGAGGCCGGTCACGGTCATGCGCAGGGGGGTGGAGGGCCAGTCGTCGATGGTGAAGGTCCGGGGGAGGGAGAGCGCGCACCCGTTCTCCAGCGAGGTGATCCGCAGCAATTGCTGCAGGGTTTGGACCGCGTAAAAGATGGCATGCGCGTTGGCTTCGACCGTGATCGCGTAGCGGGTGCCGCTTTCTGACGCGCCCCGGAGTGCGTACCCCTCCGGACGCAGACGGGGGTTGTCCCGGAGTTCGATGGTTGTGCCCGCTTCCGGTACCGTGGAAGCTGTGGCCGGATTCGTGACGCCGAAAGCGCGCGTCAGCTCCGCGGCCAGTTCCTGCGCGGCGTCCCGCAGCATCGGCCGGTTGCCAGGAAGAATCGTGAAGCGCAGCGGCAGGGTGACGCGTTCCGCGGAGTGCCCGAACGCTTTGGGCGCTGGCTGGAGGGTCAGCGGGACCGGCGGTGTGCGCGCCGGCGCGAACACCTCGATGCCTCCCGCCGTCTCCGGGTTGGCAGCGGGCGCGGCGGAGGCCGGTTTCGCCTGCCGGGCGATTTGCGCGCGCCTCCGGATCTCCTCTTCGGGCACGATGCCGGCAGTGATGCGCAGCCCGTCGAGCGCGCCATCGAAGTAGCCTCCGGTCATGGAGCAGCGTCCGATCCGGATCGCGGCGTCGTTGGCGATGCTCCCCACGGCGCAAACGGACACGATCTTATTTTCCCGGTAGTGCTTGACGTTGTCCGTGCGTTCGCCGTTCACGTAGAGCCGGATGGTGTTGGCGCCGGCATCGCGCACGGCCGCCACGTGATTCCATTCCTCCGCGTCCCACGACCCCTGCAGATGGTTCACCCAGGAATAGCTGCGGTTTTCGCCGTCCGCGATCGTGAACATGATGTTGCCGGTGTTCAGCAGGCCGAGCGCCCACCCCCGATTTTTGTACCACGAGGGCACGCAGCGGCTTCCGGCGAACAGGTAGTATCCGATATTGCCCGTTTTGACGTAACATTCGACGGTGAAGGATTTCTGTCCGTCTATCAGGGAGGCGTCGGACGGGATTTCATAAAACAAGCGGCTGGTTTCGCCGTCGAAGCGCAGCGCGTTACCGGTCACGCCGTCGCACAGCGCGACGGGTTTGCCTTGCGGCATGCAAGCGGAACGCCGCGTCTCCACACTGGCCTGGAGGGGGTTGCCGGTATCGTCGAACGTCCACTCCTCAGCCGCCGGCTTCGCCGCAGGGGCGGCCAGGGCGCATGCGAGAAGGAGCCCTGTCATGTAAGGTGATCGAATCATCAGGTCCCTTCCTTTGGCCACTTTTACCGTACCCGCTTTTTGGATTTCACGCTCGCGGTGGTAAATTTATCGTGGCCGCGGACTTTGTTTTCGACCGTCACCTTTTCCGGCTTCTGCACCCGGGCCGTCAGGCGGAGCAGCCCGTCCCGCACGGCCACGTTCTCACGCGAGAAATACCCTGGTTTCCGACCGTGCCACGACGGGTTGAAGTCCCACCATTTCGCGGCATCCAACTGCGCCCCGTTGAATTCATCGCTGAATTCGGGCACAAACGCCCATCCCGTGCCCATGGGACAAAGCGGTTTCTGCTCCTCCGCGAATGCGCCCCGCGTCACGGCGAAAATCAGCATGATGGCGAGTAACACCCTATTCAGTTTTCCAGTTCGCAGTCCCATGGCCAGCCTCCCGGAGCAAATCACGTAAAAAGAGGTAACAATCAATGCCCTCAAAGTAGCATTGGCGCAGTTGTCGCAACAAGGCACATTTTGCGCAAACGCAGTGACGAAGGGTTGCGCAAACCGTTCTTCCGGTTGAAAGAACCCGCACAAGCGGTTGCCTATTCCCGTTTCTTTCCGGAGGCCTGCTTTACGCGTCGTCGGGCATCCCGGCATAAGCCTTGGCGGCGGAAAGGCCGTCCTTCACCGCTTTCGCCGCGGCGAGTCCCGCGGCTTCGCCCATCTGGTTGCAGTTCACCATCACGCGCAAAGCTCCGTAGGCGTCCCGCGAACAGTCCAGCATCCGGCCGGCGCAGAGGACGTTCTCCGAGCCGACGGGGACAAGGGCCCGGTAGGGGATCGAGTAGCACTCCGGGGAAGGCGTGCCCTCCGCCCGCCAGCGGGAATTCTTCCACCGGACGATGCCGGCGTCGTCCACGTACATCAGGTTCTCGGTCCCGTCGAGATTGAGGAACCGGATGCCCTTCCCCTCGTGCACGTCGATGCGATAGGTGCCGCGGGCGATGACGTCGTCGTACATGCGTCCGGAAAGGACGTCTTCGCGCGTGACGGAATACAGGCACGTGACGTGACGCGATTCGCGGATGCCGAGCATCGGCGCGATTGAAACGATCGCCAGCTTCGGCTCATCCGGCGGCATCGGGAACAGCTTGTTCGCGTGGTCGATGATCCGCCTGAGCTGCGCGCGCGCTTCCAGCATCGCACGGGTGAGGTCACCGGCGAGAGACGGATCAAGGTCCGACACGCGCGTGAACGCGTTGAACGTCACGTCCGGACACCCGATCACGGCATGATCCCAGCCGAAAACATGCTTGAAGCCGCCGCCGCTCCGCGGATCGAGCACCGCGTGAAACGAAAAATCGGGGTGACGCTTTTTTACGACTGCTTCGTTCGCGACAATCGCGCAAAGCGTGTGGGCCTGCATGTCGCAGGGCTTGAGTTTCCAAGTCCGGAAGCCGGCGCGCTCCAGGAGGTCGGCATCGCCGGAACAGTCGATGAAAAACTTCGCCTCCAGCGCCTTACGGCCGTCCTTGTCCTCGACGTAGGCGCGCGTGACGTGTCCGGGACGGTCCGTTTCGGCCGCGACAAAGCGTGTTGACAGCATCGGCGTGATCGACGGATGTTCCGCGACCAGTTCATCCAGCGCAATCGACAGCGCGGCGACATTCAGCGAAGACGTCCGCCAGACCGGCGCCTTGTTTTTGTTATGGGTGACGGCCTCCCCGCGCGCGGCAAGACGGTCGAGTATCGCCTTCGTAAGGCCGCCGATGACCGCCTTGGAGCCGTCCAGCGACTGCATGGAATGCCACACCGGCACGAAACCTGCGGTCGCCGTGCCGCCGAAAAGCGCGTTGTTTTCGACGAGCGCCACCTTCATGCCCTTCTCAGCCGCCCGCACGGCGGCGAAAACGCCCGTCGTACTCCCGCCGATGACGGCAATGTCAAAAGACAAGGCTTGAGAGGTTTGAGAAGAATGATCGGTTTGAGATATCGGCACTGCCGCGGCGGCGAGCGGCGACACGGCGGCGAGCCTGATGAAGCCACGTCGATTCACTTGGTCTCCCCTTTGTACTTCTTGCCGTTCTTGTCGACCAGGAAGAGGCGGTCGCAGGCCATGCGGTTTTTGCCGTCCTTTGTTTCGGAGCCGAATTTCGGCCCGATGAACTTGAGCGAAGCCCAGATTTCGAACTCGCGGTCGGCGTCGCCTTCCGGATAGTAGTTGGCAAGATTTTGGCCGATGCCCCACCAGCTTGCGAAGGTGATGAGCGCGCCGGGCACGATTTTCACCTTGGCGACGAAGTAAAGCTTGTACTCGTCAGGCTTGAACCCCTTGAAATCGACTTCCCCGTGCCGGATCATGCGCTTGAGGTTGTTGTCGTAGTAGTCGAAGCCGACCTTGTGGGTGGCGAAGACCGTGCTGTTCGTAGGAAAGACCTCGCTCTTCGCCCCGCCGCACGCGGCGTCGGGATCAATGATGCCGTGAAAACCGCCGCACTGGGGAAGCTGATAGACCGCGACGTCGGTGCCAAGCTTATCCAGAGGCGCGGGAATGGGCTTGTCGAGCGCCTTGGAGACGAGGTACGCGTTCTTCGCCTGCGCGTACATGCCCGTCGGTTCCTTCCCCGGCTTCGGCGCGGCACCGTAGCGCTTCCAAAGGACGACCGGCTCCATGCGCGCATAAATCCTGTCTGGCGTCAAGTCCGCGGGACAATCCTTGCGTTTCCGCACATCGCCCCAGAACGTGAGCGTCAGGAAGTCGACGTCCCAGCGGAAGATGCCGAAATTACGGCGGACGTGCTTGTCGTCACCGAGAAGTTTTTCGGCCTCGTCGAGCTCTTTCTGCCAGCGGACAAGATCCGCCGCGCGGTAGATCTTGCGGGTGGTCGCCGCCTCGTCGATGCCCATGAAAGACTGCTTTTCGAACCAGAGCCGGTCCCAGTCTCGGATGATCGAGACGATCTTGTCGCTCGCCGGACCGTACGCGAAACTGCAGAACTCCTTCACGATCGCCCACTCGTCGCGCTTCGGATCGAGCGCGAGCCGGAGAAACAGATAGTCCTGCAGGCACGTGAGGGACGGCGTGTAGAGCCCGCACAGCTTCGCGCCGTCCGTGCCCGCCTCGTCCATGCGACGGAGATCGCCGGCGACGCGGCTGACGGGGCCGAACGGATGCTTCATGCAGGAGTAGAACCAGTAGTCCACGTTCTTGCACGCCTTGCACCACTTCCTGAGGTTGTCGAGCGTCTTCTCGTTGCGCTCCCCGCCGATCCAATGTCCCTGGTCGTCGTCAACGGGCGCGAAATCGCAAATGAAGTTGTCCGGAAATTTATCGATGCCCTTCGGGAAATTCTCGCTTTGCTCCTTGCGGTAGGCGAGCGTTTCGATGCGGATTTCCGGATACTCTCTGGCGACCGCTGCGCAGAGCTCGGGGAGGTAATCCCAATACGGTGCCGACGGCGTCTCGTACTTCTTCTGCAGGGCGACGCACGCGGGGCACCAGCAGAACGCGCCCGGGACGTCGTTCGCGCCGATCGTGAGAACGCCGTTTCCGCCGACGCGGCGGCACCGTTCGAGGACACGCTTCGTGAAGGCCTTGCGCATGTCCGCATTGGAAAAGCAGAGCTGCATCCGGTCCGTGCGTTTGCCGTCGCGCGTCATCGAGAACCATTCCGGGTGCTCGGCGAAGAAGTCGATCTTCTCATCCCAGGGATAAGCGTCCATGTACAGCCGCTTGCACGGCATGTAAAGACAGAAGCCATGTCCGGAATCGCGCATCGGGAAAGGAGGCTCCATGTCCTTGTACTTGGTCTTTTGCGCCCAGCTCTTCTTCCCGATCGATCCGTTGCGGAAAAGGTAGGGGATGAGATTGGTCGAGCCGTAGAGGTAGGTATGGGTGAGCCCGCGCCCGAACGCAAACGACTGGGCCTTGCGGAGGGAATAGCCCGCCGTGTCGACGCGGTCGGTTCTCACGATCTTCTCGCCGCCGTCCTCGGGGAAGAAGTGGCGGTAGCCGAGCACGTCCTCGCAGAACGCGTAGACCGCGAGCAGCGTCCCGTTCCAGTTGTTTCCGCGCAGCCAGATGTCGCCGCCGCCGAAGAGCCCGAGGAACGGCTTTTTTTCGGTCACCGCGTATTCGTTCTCACCGAGGTCGTCCTTGCCGAACACGGATTCCGCTTCCGGGGTGCGCCCGACAAAGAGGAAATGGTCCGCCTTTTCGAGACCGGCCTGTTTATCCGAATGGGCGGCGCAGACCACCGGGAGATCGACGCCCGTCGACTTCAGGATGATTTCGCGGAGCTCGTCCGCCGCGACGGTTTCCGCCGCATCCGCGCCGGCCACGATCGCGTAACCGCTTCTCCCTTTCTCCACGATCGTCGCCGCGTTTGCGGCCAACGCTCCCGCCGTTACAAGCACGAAAATCCTGAGCGTGTTCGCTTTCATTCGATCTCCTCTAACTCCATACAGTCCACGTAAATGCCCTCGATGCCGGGATTCTCCTTGTTGGTCCTGTCGAAACCGCCGGGCTGGACCCAGACGAACTGCTGTCCCCCCATCTTGCCGGGCCAGACGGCAAAATCGTACCAATGATACTCGTTGTCGGCGATGTCCCCGATCTTCCAGCGCTTGCCGCCGTCCACGGGACGCCGCGCCTCCGAGTCGTAGATTCCGGCGGCAAAGGCGTCCTTCGCAAGATCGGCACCCTCCCTGAGCTGCACGCGCACGCGGATCCGCACGCGGAACTTTTTCCACTCATCGACGGCGAGGTTGTCGAGCGGAATGTTGCAGGACCATTCGGAGTTGTTCGTGAAGAGCTTTTCCGCCCTGCCGTCGCCCGCCTTGGGATCGTCCACGGTCTCGCCCCAGTGTCCGGGCACGCGTATGAAGGTCTCCTCGATCGTCGCCCGCTTCGCGCCCGGCACGGCCGTCACCTTGGGGAAGCCGTTCGTCTCGGCGCTCGCAAGCTCGGTAAAGAACGGATCGGGCTTGAACGTCGGCCATTCGTACGGATGGAATGTCCGGCCCAGTTCACGTTTCACGTCCATCATTTTCTTCACGTAGTCGCTCCGGCGGTTCATGCGCGCGAGCAGCCTCGAAGGATCGTCCATGAGCCATGCCGCCTTGCCCTTCGAACCGCCCATCCGGACGTACTGCGCGTACCAGACGTCGAACATGCCGTGGCGGACGTTTTTCCGGTAGCAGTCGGGTTCGTTCTCCACCGCCTTTGCGGCGAGCTCCCAGAGCATTTCCGACCGGTCGAAAAAATCGTCGGGAAAGCTCTTCGTGCAGATGTTCATGCCGATGCCCATCGGCTCGTTCGCGGTGTCGCGGAAATAGCTGTGCAGCGCGTCGAAATACGTGCGCACCCAGGGCGCGGCCTTGCCGTAATAGCCGTCGAAGAAGTCTTCCAGCAGCTCCTGAACCTTCGTGTCCACGTTCCACATGAGCTTGGACTGCAGCCAGCCCTTCAGCTCCGCGAAGTCGCCCTTGCAGCTCGTGTAGGAGCCCTGCGCGAAAAGAAGATCCACCTTGTTCTTTTTGAAGAGCCGGTAGTTGCCCTGCTGCGCCATCACGTTCGGATAGGGCGCGAGGTAGTGGCCGAAGTCTGTCGCGTAGTCCCAGACGTAGAGCCTGTCGGTGATTGCCGCCCAGCCCTCAAGGTCTTTCAGGAATTTCTGGTTGACGCGCGAGAACGACTGGTCGATCGGCGTCGAGAAATCGCACTCCACGCTGCAGAGTTCGACCATCACGTTGTGGCGCGGCTTCGTTTTCTTCGGCGGATGGCGCGTGTACTGGTAGGCGAAGGTGACGACCTTGAGGTCGGGAAACTCCTTCTCCAGTGCCTCGGCGACGGTGTTGACGAACCGGATGACCGGACCGGACTGCGAACCTTCCTCCTTCGCTATCGCCGCACAGGCGGGGCAGCAGCACGCGTGCTGGTTGTCGTTCTGCATGAGCCCCACGATCTTCTTGTCCGGGTCCTTGCGGATGCGCTCCGTCATGTTGGAGATAACGAACGCGGTGAGTTCGGGCTGGGTGAGGCAGAGCTGGCAGTAGCGTCCGGTCTTGCCGAGCATCGCGCCGTTCACGTCCTTCGAGAACCACTCGGGATGGGTCGGGCCGTACTCCTTCACCGGACAGATGATGTTGAAGGAATGCCCGCCCAGTCCCGCCGCGAAAGCGTATGGCGCGCCGCCGTGTTTCGCTTTCGGTCCACACCACTCGCCGTTCACGCGGTTGCGCACCGCGAAATCGGCGTGCTGGTTGAAGTCCCACCAGAACGGCGCGCGCATGCGAAAGTCCGGTTCCTGCGCGTCATTCAACCGGTCCGGAACGGCAAAAATGTCCTTTGCGGGAATCTTTTCCATCCAGCTTGTGTACCACCGGCAGCCGCCATATTTCTCCAACAGCTCATAAACGCCATAGAGAACGCCGGCGTCCGCACCGGACGTGATGCGCAGGACCTTGCCGTCGACCTTCAGCCGAAACCCCTGCTCGGGCACGCCCCTCGCGGTATCGTCGAGGACCACCTCGGCGGCGGAATTGGTGACGGTCTCGACCCTGCCGCCCGTGATACGCTCGGAAAACCGCGCGAGTTCCTCCGCGGCATAACCGACGCATGCGGAAGGATTCGCAGGCACGCTCACCCGCGTCGTCTTTCCCTTCTCAGCGATCGTGAACGCGTTTGCGGCCAATGTGACCGTGCACGCCGCCAAGATTACCGTCACCTTTGTCATTTAATTTTCCCTTCAGAACGTTTTGCCCGGCTTCCAGACGGAACCGAAAATCAGATCAGTTCACCGTCAAGCTGGAGACCGGCGAGCTCAAGCTCGGTGCCGCCGTGTTTCGGGTTGCGCAGGATTTCGATTTCGACGGTATGGATCGAGTCGCAGCCGCTGAAGATCTTTTCGGGCCAGATCAGCGTCGTGCCCGCGCTCCACGGATCGGCGAGAACGCGGAGGAACGGCGGATTGCCGTCCACGGAAACCCTGATCGCACAGCTCTTCGGCCCGCGGATGTTGTTGAGCTGCACGGCCCGTCCGCGAAAGCGGAAGCGGATCTTTGCGCCGACCTTGTCCGTGAACCAGATGCGGTCCGTCGACCGCGCGAACTTCTTCGACTCGGGATGGTCCTTCGGCAACACCGACCAGTCTCCCTTGGAGAAGAACGAGGCGTCCGGAACGACGATCTTGGCCTTCTCCATGTTGTCCGAGGCCATCGGCGGCTTCTTCATCTTCGCCGCGTGGTCGGCCGCCGGATCGCCCTTCGCTTTGAGCCTGTCGAACGCCTCGGCGAGAATCTCCGTGTAGAGCTGGTGTCCCTCGCCGCTCGGATGGCAGTTGTCGAAGGTGAAGATCTTGCGCGGATCCTTCTTCTGCGCCTCGGCGAGCTTCGCCTTGAAGTCGGGGTCGGACGACTGGAGCCCGTGCTCCTTGAAGAATTCGCTGCGCATGTAGATCCACTTGCCGTCCTTGATGAGCTTCATCAGTCGCGGGCAGAAGTTGACCGTCGGGATGCCGTAGTGGTCGGCGACGCGGTCATGCACGTAGGCCGTGTGCGAGATGCGGCCCTGCGCGTACGACTCGAACTGCGACATGTTCATCGTGTAGACGAACATAAGGTCCATCTCGGGATACTTCGCCCACGCCTTCCGCACGCACCCCTCCATCGACCGGACGATGCTCTGGGGGCTATCCTCCGTGTCGTTCGTCGCGTACTCGAAGATGACGAGGTCGCACTTCGTGTGCAGGAGGTCATGTTCCATGCGGTAGGCGCCCACGCGCGAACCCGCGCCGCCCTGCGAGGCGTTGACCTCGATGATATTGGCCTTCGGATAGTCCTTTTGCAGCTTCGCGAGAATCGCGTTGCGCCAGCCGAACATCGCGGTGATGGAGCCGCCGAAGAAGCCGATCCTCACGTCCCCGCCCGCCTCGAGCTTGCGGAGCGTGCGGCCGATGCCCTCGCGCAGCTGGAACTCGACGGGTGCCTGGAATGGCACTTCGAGCTCGGGCCCGGCCTTGTACGTGCCCGCGCTGCCCGCGGGCGGAATCGGCTTGAACGCCGTCTTCGCGAGCTCTTCGGCGCTCGGGGCCTTGTCGAACATCCAGTTGTCCTCGAAGGCCGTCTGATGCCACGTGCGCTTTTCCTTGAGTGCCTCGGCGCCGATGATGACGTTACGGCGGAAGGAGTTGACGCACGAATTGGCCTCGCGGATGATTTCCGGCGTGCGCGGGAAGCGCGAGATGTAGGGCTCGTCGTAGACACTCACGTCCCCGGAAAACTTCTTCACATTGTACTCCATCGTCTGGTTGCGGTTCCACCACGCGCCCGCCGCGCCGTCAACGCTGAACGCCCACTGTGAGCCCTCGATCCAGTTGTTCTCGGACACGTTGTCGCGTCCTCCGTTTAGCTGGATCGCGCCGAACTTACCGCCCGAAGCGTTCACGAAGCGGTTGCCGTACAGGTACTGCTGCGAGATAAAATCGTCCAGGCGGATGCCCGCGTTGCCGCAGTGCGGGTTCTTGTAGCCGATGTCGTAGAACTCGTTGAAGACGAAGCGGTTCCCGGCGTAGGACATGTTGTTGCACATGTCGATCGCCCCGTTGTCGTCGCTCAGGAACGAGCAGCGCTCGAAGCGGTTGAAGGAGATGCGGTGGTCGTTGCCGCCGAGGCGGAGCGCGCTGGCAGGGGTGTCGTGAAACCAGTTGTGCGCGAGCACGTTGCCGCAGCCGCCGACTTCACAGGTGCTGGACTCGGGCGAAGTGCGCTGGCGGCGTCCCGTAAAGGAGATCTCGTTGTTCTCGATGATGCACGCGCCGGGGGTCAGGGTCGGGCGGTCGCCGCCCATCAGGATGAGCGCGGCAAAACCGAAGTGGTGGAACGTGTTGTTCTGGACGCGCGCTTCCTTCGCTTCGTAGACCTGCAGGCCGCGTCCGCCGAAGTTACGGACCGTATTTCCGAGGAAGGCGAAGTTCGCCGCGTTCGAGACGATGATCGCGTCGGTCCTGCCGTACTCAAAGGTAAGGCCCTCCATGCGGAAGTTGTTGACGTCCGTCGCCGTGATCATCGGCTTCGCGAGGCGCGTGATCGTGTAGACCGGCACCTTCGCGCCCTCGGGTTCGAGCACGTAGGCGGAGCCGCGCTTGCGGTCGAGCACCCACTCGCTCTCGCGGTCGAGCGCGGGAAGGCCGTTCTCCAGCGTAAAGACTCTGTTGGACGTGGCGGTGTAGTAGAAGATGTTCGTCTCGCGCGCAACGGAGACCGTCTTCGCGACGGGGTCGATTTTCTCGACCGGGATCGTCGTCGACGCCCAGAGGAACGTCCACCAGCCCTGCGCCATCACGTCCTCCTCCTTCGCCCACTTGTCCATGTCGGGGAAGTTTGCCTTGAAGACATCGTGCTTCTTGTCGAGCACTTCGCCGATGCGGTAATAATCCTCGAGGCGGACGTCGGCGTTCGGCGACACCGCCACGTCGAGGGGCTTGCCGTCGCGGTAGAGATCGGTCACCGTGTGGCACGGCTTCATCGGACGGTAGCCGTAGGCGGCCTGCGGTGCGAAGTCATCATATCCCGCCGCCCTGAAGTCGATGACGCGCACGTTCTTGCCCTTCGCCGACGCCGGGAGGCGCGCGAGCTTCTCGGGATCGGTCAGCGGCACCGAGCCGCGCGTCGTGATGCCACCGGTGAAGACGGGCTTCTCGCCGGGATAGGCGCGGTACACCGTCGGGCTACCCGCAAAGCCCATGCCGTCGCGCGCGTCGAAGGCGACGGTGTTCGTGACGACGTAGGTTCCGCCGCGGAGGAAGACGGTGATGCCGCCGACCGGCCAGTAGACGTGTCCGTTCGACGTCATTTTGCGCACGCGGTCCCGCGCGGCCTCGAGCGAGCGGAGCGGCTTCTCGATCGTGCCCTCGGCCTGGTCGTCGCCGTCCGGCGCGACATAGAGGTAACGGGAGGAGACCTTGCGGTCGGGATACGCGTAGCGGTCGGTGAGCTCGGGATGCTCGGGATTGAAGAGTTCCTCGGACCACGCGAGCGGCTTCGCCTTCATCCAGCTGGCCGTCAGGCGCTTGTCAAAGGGCTCGTACGTCTCCTTCGGCGTGCCGTGGCCGACGCCCGGGCCGAGGACGATGCGGCGGTCGACGGTCGGCTTGAGCGCATTGTAGGCCGCGTAGACGCAGTGCGGCGGACAGAGCGTGTCGATGTAGCCGACGCCGAAACGGACGGGACACGTGATGCGCGGGGCGAAGTTGACACCGTCGAAATACGGCGCGACCTTCGCCGCGATGTCCTGCGCCTCCTTCGTCGACTGCGCGGCAATCGGATTCGGCCAGCCGTTCTGGCGTCCGCCGAACTGCTCGGTAAGCCCCGTCAGCGCCGGCTCGGAGATGGTCGCGCCGGTGATGTGCCTGTTGAGGGCCGAGAGGAAGATGCCGAAGGCGCCGCCTTGGCTCTGTCCCGAATAGGTTATGTCGCGCGTATCGACATACGGCTGCGCGGCGAGCCAGTTGACGAGGCGGTTCATGCCGAGGATGGGGGCGTAGTAGAAAACCTCCTCGCGGCTCACGCCGAAGCCGGCGGCCCAGCCCTGATAGTCCTTCTGAAGCTTGTATTTCTCGGTCCAGCGCTTGTGCATCTCATGATAGCGGTCGTAATGCACCTTCCACTCGTTGTGGGCATCCCAACCCGGCTCGAAGTCGAAGACGTTCATCGTGAGCGTGATCTCGCCCTCGCGCGGCGTGAACCAATAGCAGCCCGGACCGGCGCCGGGAACGGTCAGTCGGACGGGAAATTTCTTTGACGCCTTCGGATTGAGCGCCTCGTTCGGAATACACAGGTGTCCCCACGTGCGTTTGCCCCCGGCCGTCGCGCAGCTCAGGCGGAACGCGGTGTGGGTCTTGGTGTAAGAATGCGCCTCCTTCTCGTAGCGGATGTCGGCCGGCACGGTTTTGTCGAGGTTCGTGATCGCGTTGTCCCAGAACGTGTCGAAGTCTTTCGGCCGCTCGACGGCGGGCCTGATGTCACGCGGGTCACACGCGATAGCGATCTCCGGCGCGGACACGCTCTTGCCATCCGGTCCCTTGTAGGAGGCGATACAGCGGAGGAATCCGGGCTTCTGCACCGGCACCTTGAGCGCGAACGAACGATCCTTCGCGGCGTCGAAGTTCTTTCCATCCACGCCCAAGACCGAAACGGACACCGTCCCGTTCGTCAACCGCGAACCGTCCGGATACGTCGCCTTCACGACGAACTCGGCCTTGTCGCCAACAGAATAGAGACAGTCCGCATGATCCGCGAACGTCTCGACCTTCACCTGCGGCGCCTCCGCCGCAAACGCGCCCGACACCCCGACCGTCAGGCTCAACAGCAGCATCAGTTTTTTCATGACAATCTCCTCTTTCTTAAAGTCTTCCGGTCTGAACGAGCCAGGCACGGAGCGTATCGAGCCACATCGCGGAAAACGTATCCTTCTTGGGCGTCGGATAGAAATGGAAGCAATGTCCGCGCTTCGCGAGAATGTGAACCTCGCCGGATATGCCCATCTGGCGGAGGCGGTTGTAGATTCGCAAGGACCCCATCGCCGAGAACGGATCCCCGTCGCCATGGAAGAAAATCATCGGAGGCGTCTTCGCATCAAACTTGAATTTGGGATTGATTGCGAGCGACAGGTCGTTGCCCTTGTTGGGGCCGTCCTCGCCATCCGAAAGGACATAGGCGGGATAGACGGGCACCGCCCAGTTGAGATGGCAGGGAATCCGATCGCGTTCATCAACAGGCGCGTATGCGGGAGTCTGGGAAGAAAGCGCCGCCATGAGCGTGAGGTGCCCACCGGCGGAGAAACCGATGAAGCCGATGTTTTCCGGACTGAATCCGCGCTTCTTCGCCTCGCTGCGGACAAGGCGGATCGCACGCTGCGCATCCTGCCAGGCCGTGACGTGCTTTGCGAGGCCGATCGGGCGCGGCGTCCGATAGCGAAGCAGAACCGCCGTCATGCCGATCGAATTCGCCCACCGGCAGATGTCCTCGCCCTCTGCTGTATGGCCCCAGCCGACATAGGCTCCTCCCGGAGACACAATGAGACAGGCATCCTTTTTCTGCTCGGGCGGCGCGTACCAGCGGAGCCAGGGGATACACTGATTCGTCTGGACACTTGGAATCCGGCCTTCCGGCCAGAGGTCGACATCCCCGGCCTCGCGCTTCGAGTACGAATTCGGAAACGGCTCGGCCGCGGCCGCAACGGCGACTACGGGCAACAGGGCAAGGGCGAACGCGATTCTTTTCATCAGCCTTCCAGCCCCATCTTCGCGAGGTCGGCCGATTCGATGCCGAGCGGGGCGGTGGTCTGCCAGGCGCCGCGGGTGAAGTCGGGAATCTGCTGGGGCGTCGAGCCCGAGCGGACTGACTTCTCCGTGAGCTCGCAGAGCGAGCTCCAGCTCGCGAGATCGTAGACGTTCTGGTCGAGCGGCAGCCCGAGCCGCAGGCAGTACGCGAGGCGGAGCGTCATCATGAAGTCCATGCCGCCGTGGCCGCCCTGCTTTGCCGCGAGCTCGCCGTAGTCCTTCCAGAGCGGATGTTTGTACTCTTGGCGGACCTCCTCGGCCTTCTTCTCGTCGAAGAACGAATGGACGCCACTGCCGCGCTTGTCCGCAGGCTCCCAGCCGACACGGTAGGGATAGTCCGCGAAGATGCCCCGCGTGCCCGACACCGTGTTGATGCGGCTGTAGGGACGAGGCGAAGAGACGTCGTGCTGAACCATGATGGAGCGTCCGCCCTTCGTCTTGATGAGCGTGATGTTCATGTCGCCCATCGCGACCTTGGCCTCGGGACGCCAGTCCTTGTGCCAGTTCCGCTTCGCGTACTGCTCGAAGTTGAACTGGTTCGACTCGAGGGAGACGAGATAGTCGAAGCGGTCACCGCGGTTCACGTTCATGTACTGGCAGATCGGACCGAGCCCGTGCGTCGGATACTGGTTTCCCTTGTGCGCAATATTGTGCTTGAGCCGCCAGTGGTTCCAGTAGGCCCCGCCCGGAATGTCCCACGCGTATCCCGTCTTCGGATCCCACCGCGCGTAGTTGTGACCGCGCAGGTCGTGGATGTACGCGCCCTCGCCGTGGACGAGATCGCCCAGCATGCCCTTCCGGCAGAGATTGAGACAGAGCATCTCCATCTCGCCATAACAACAGTTCTCGAGCTGCATGCAATGGCGCTGGAGCTTCTCCGATGTCTCGACGAGCTCCCAGCACTCCTCGACGGTGAACGCGGCCGGGACCTCGACGGCGACATGCTTGCCCGCGCGCATCGCGTAGAGCGCGATCGGGACGTGGAGCTCCCACGGCGTCGAGTTCCAGACGAGGTCGACGTTCGGGTCGTCGCAGAGATTCTTCCAGTCCTCGGGTCCTTTGTCATAGACCTTCGGCACGTTCTTTTGTCCGGTCTGCGCGACCATCTTGAGCGCGCGCTGGACGCGGATCGGCGTGATGTCGCAGATCGCCGTGATCTCGCAGCCGGGGATCTTCGGCATGTTCCAGAGCGCAACGTGTCCCCGCCCGAGCCCGACGACGCCGACACGCAGTTTCTTGAACGGCTTGTCCGCCCAAAGCGCCATCTTTCCGCCCGCTTCCCCGGCGAAGAGCGGACGCGCGAATCCGCCCGCGAATGCCGCGGCGCCCATCCACGCCGTCCCCTTGAGAAAGTCCCTTCTGTTCATTTCGTTTCCTCCAGTGCGTTCATGTATTCGTTCCAGTCAAAAGGTGCGAGGTCATGCGGACCCTTGCGGACGTGATACCGCACGCGGTCGCCAAGCCCCTTCAGGCCGATCGCCTCCCAGGCCGGGGCGGCGAGTTCCGTTGCGGCCTTCTCGCCCGCGGGACCCGCCCAGGCGTCGTCCGAACCCGAGCCGACCGAGAGCCGCCGCGGCGCGACGAGCGCGAGAAGCTGGTGCTGGTCGCAGGTCATTTTTTTCGGCGACTCCGCAAAGACCGGATAGTAGCCGCAGAAGAAATGGGGAAGCCCCTTCTGGATCGCGACAAGTGACTCGCTCCAGGGCAGCGTCATGCGGTTGAGTTTCGCGCCTCCCGTGCCCGAGCAGTTGACACAGGTGAGCGCGAACCGCTCGTCCGTTGCGCCCGCCCAGAGCGAGGCCTTGCCGCCGCGCGAATGGCCGATGACCGCGACGCGCTTCGCGTCGAACTCCGGCTGCGTCTCGATCCAGTCCAGAACGCGGCTTGCGCCCCACGCCCACGCGCTCAAAGCGCCCCAGTCCTTCTGCTTGCGCTCGTCGGCGCGCGGACCGAACGCCTTGAAGACGCCGGATGAGAACGATGTCGCGGGATCGTCTTTCGCGATGTCGTCGTGCGTGAACGTCACGATGCCGTAGCCGCGAGCGAGCACATTGGAGACGGGCAGGGAATGGACGGAGGGGTCCTCCGCGTCCGGATTGAACTTCTGTCCCGCTAACCGTCCCTTGAGACTGATCGAGACGAACGAGCCGATGTTCCTCGCATCTTTCGGGAAATACGCGTCCGCGGTGAACGAGCACGGCTCGTAAACTCCCTTTGTCGAAATTTTTACCTTGCGGTGGACGCCCTTGCCGCCGAGGATCAGGTTTTCGGACACGGTCTCGAAGGCGAGGTCGGCGGGACGCTCGACGGGACGCTGGCCGAACTCTGCGCAGGTGAACTGGTAAAGGAGAGACTTGCGGCGTTCGGCCCAGTTGCCGGAGACGTCGAGCACGGGAACGTCCGACCACGGCTTCGGATTCTCGTCGGTGGCGTGGCCGGTGAACGCACCGCCGCCGGTCGTCGCGAAACTGCCGCGCACGGTCCTGACGCCGTTGCTGTTCGCAAAGTCCAGGTCGATCTTGTAGATGGTCTGCGGCAGGTACACACGCACGGCATAGTGACCGTTCGTCTGTACCGCACCGGAAGCGGCCGTGCGCGGCGAACCCGTCAGCATGCCGATGCCCTCGAACGGCTCGGGGTCGAGATGACAGTTACCCTCCTTCCACGCGTTGTACCCGATGCGGAAACAATACGGGAACGAGCGCGAATAGAGGCGGACGTACATGTTCGTCTGGGCGTCCTGGAAGAGGTAGATCGCCCGCAGTCCGCGCGGATTGGGATCGATCGTGTAGGAGCCGATGAACTTGCGGAAGTCCGTGAGGCGTTCGCCCGCGACCGGCGGGACGGCGAGCGTCGCACAGCGCTTCTCGAGCGCTGCCGCCGCGGCTGGATTCGCGGGCAGCGCTTCCTTCCGCATCGCCGGCAGGAGATGCTCCCAGATGAGGTTCAGCTCGCCCTGCATGTCGCTGAGGCCGGCGTGAACCGAGACGACCGCATCCTGGTCGGGCATCACGACCGTGAGCTGTCCCGAGGCGCCGTCCGCACGGAACGCATTGTGTCGGCAGCGCCAGAACTGGAAGCCGTAGCCCTGCTGCCAGTCGCTTCCCGAACCGATCGTCTTGGAGTGGCTGGCGATGCCGCCGCTCCACGTCTGGCGCGAAGTCGCGAGACGCACCCAGTCGCGGGAGAGGAGTTCCTGTCCGTTCCAAGCGCCCTCCTGCAGGTAGAACTGTCCGAACCGCGCGAGCTCGCGCGTCGTCATGTTCATGCCCCAGCCGCCGCAGGCGATGCCCTCGGGCGAGACGCCCGTCGTCGCTTCGCAGATTCCGATCTTGGAGAGCATCTTCCCGCGCAGGTAGTCGAGAAGCTTCTTGCCCGTCCGCCTCTCGATGATCGCCGCGAGCATGAACGTCGCGTCGGAATCGTACCAGAAGTGGGTGCCCGGCACATGGTCGAACTTCTGGCGGAAGAAGAGCTTCGTCCACGGTTCGGACGAATTGCCGAAGACGTGCGGCGCCTTGCCCGCGTTCATCGTCAGGCAGTCGCGGACGCGCAGCTGGGCGAGATTTGTCGAGACGTTCGCGGGCAGCTCGTTCGTGAAGATGTCGACGAGCCGCTCGTCGAGGTCGAGCTTACCCTCGTCCACGAGGAAGCCGACGGCCGACGAGGTGAAGCTCTTCGAATGCGACCAGAGCTGGTGCGGCTTCGTCAGCGTATCGAACGGCTTCCAGCTTCCCTCGGCAATCGTCTTGCCGTGGCGGACGATCACGAAGCCGTGGACGCGTCCCTCCTTCTCGCCGTCGAACTTCTTCTCGCATGCGTCGATCCAGTTCAAGATCGCCCGTGACTCGACGCCCTGCGATTCGGGAGTCGCCTTCTCCATCTCGGCCCGAGCCGCCACTCCG
>JAVEYH010000022.1:0-36092 GCA_034003585.1 Kiritimatiellia bacterium | reverse complement strand
CCGATCCTCTCCGGTGACCCGGGGTTCGCATAGGTTCCGATCTTCGCCTGCAACACGCTGTCGGCATCCTCCCCCGAAGCGGCGATCGGCCTCGCGGG
The DNA here is from genome assembly GCA_034003585.1 of Kiritimatiellia bacterium. GTDB lineage: Bacteria > Verrucomicrobiota > Kiritimatiellia > RFP12 > UBA1067 > JAPXSY01. The sequence goes on along the minus strand of JAVEYH010000022.1, from coordinate 35,994 downwards.
CAGTTCCGCGAAGAGCAGCCGGCTGGCCGCATTGCCGCTTGAGGAGAGATCCTCCAGCCAGCGCCAGACATCCGTGGTTTCCGGGGGGGCTTTGTTCTCGTAGCCGAAGTACGCGTTCATCACGTACGAGCGGTGGATTTTCTCAAGACCGGTCCACGCGGCCGCTTTCTTGTGCGTGTCGCAAAGGAAAGTGGAAACATCTTTGCCCACAAACGTCCACAAACTGCCGTTCGTGAGTGAGTAATACGCATGGGGCCCGTGAAAACAGGAAATCTCCATGTCCTGGACATCTTTGTTGGGCCAGCTTCCGGATCCGACCCAGCCCACCCAGCCGCGGTGCTCGTGGTATTTCGCGATGTAACGGCTGCCTTCCCGGCTCGGGTAAAGCACCTGAAACGATGCAGCCCACGGCATGTGTTTGGTCTCCACGGCATAGCTCAGGGAAGCCTGCGCGAGATTGCGCAGGTTGGTCTTGCACCGAATCGCCTGGCCCATGGACCGGGCCCGATCCACCTGTGTCGTCAAAGCGGCGGCCAGAATGCCCAGGATGGAAATCACCACCAGCAGTTCGATGAGCGTGAAACCGGTTTTCCGCACAAAAAACATAACCCTCCTGTGCCTTTTTTTATCAGCTTTATATTGTCGCTGTTCTCGCCTCGGGTGGCAAGGCCTATTCTCACTCTTTTTTGACTTGCGAATCACCGGAAAATTCGGTGAAATAATCCGCAATGTTTTCGTAAAGCGGGATTTAGGAAGGATAAGGTCGAAATGCGTTGGTCGCGTACGTTGCTCAATACCCTGCGGGATGATCCGCAGGAGGCTGAAATCAATAGCCATAAACTTATGGTCCGTGCAGGCCTGATCCGGAAGGTTGCGGGAGGATTGTATACGTTTTTGCCTCTCGGGATGCGGGCGTTGCACAAGGTGACGCGGATCGTTCGGGAGGAGATGGACCGGGCCGGCGCCCAGGAGATCCTGATGCCGGCGCTGCAGCCTGCCGAGCTTTGGGAGCGTTCGGGAAGGCTCGCCGCCATGGGGCCGGGGATGTTCCGCCTGAAAGACCGTGCGGAGCGCCTGATGGCGCTTGGCCCCACGCATGAGGAGGTGGTCACCAGTCTGCTCGCGGGGGAGGTCAGCTCTTACCGTCAACTGCCGTGCACGGTTTATCAGGTCCAGACCAAATTCCGTGATGAGATCCGGCCGCGCTTCGGCCTGATGCGCGCCAAGGAGTTCCTCATGAAGGACGCGTACAGTTTTGACACCTCCATGGAGGCGGCGGACCGTTCATACCAGGCGATGTACGACGCGTATACGCGGATCTTCCGGCGCTGCGGTCTGCGGGTCAAGCCGGTGGAGGCGGATACGGGGGACATCGGCGGAAACTGGTCGCACGAGTTCATGGTTCTGGCCGATTCGGGCGAGGACGGCATTGTGGATTGCGCCGCCTGCGGGTATGCCGCCAACCAGGAGCGGGCCGAAAGGATGGGAACGCCTGCGGCGGAAGCGGTGTGCCCTCCCCTGTCTGAGGTGCCCACCCCCGGAGTGCGCACGATCGAGGAACTGACCTCCTTTTTCGCCTGTGCGCCGGACCGGTTCATCAAAACGCTGATCTATCTGGCGGACGGCAAGCCCGTCGCCGTGTTGGTGCCGGGTGACCGCGATGTGAATGAGCATAAGCTGAAGCGGTTTCTCAATGTCAAAAAAATCGAACTGGCGGAGGAGGAAATCCTCATCCGGGTCACCGGTGCGCCGGTCGGATTCGCCGGGCCGGTGGGGCTTTCGATCCCGGTGTATGCGGACCGGTCGCTGGAGGGTGCGGGTGACCGCATCACCGGTGCGAACCGCGCCGACACGCATTTCCAACAGGTTTCCCTCGCGCGGGACGCGCGCGTGACCGCGTTTGAGGATCTGACGGTTGTCGGCGCCGGTGACCGTTGCCCGCGTTGCGGCAAGCCTCTGCAACTCCGGCGGGGCATCGAGGTCGGCCACGTTTTCAAACTCGGGACCAAGTACACCGAGGCGTTCGATGCCGTTTATCTCAACGAAAAGGGCCAGAGCGGGCGGATGGTCATGGGCTGTTACGGGATTGGCGTGACCCGGACGCTGCAGGCGGTCATTGAGCAGTGCCATGATGCCGACGGCATCGTCTGGCCCGCATCCGTGGCGCCGTTTGCGGTAAGTCTGCTGTTGCTCGATCCCCGCGATGAGCAGGTTTGCGGTGTGGTCGCCCAATTGGAGGCGGAGCTGGAGGCGTGCGGCATCGATGTGTTCGTGGATGACCGGGAGGAACGTCCGGGGGTCAAATTCAAGGATGCCGACCTGATCGGTTGCCCGGTGCGCGTGGTGGCGGGCGCGAAAGGCCTCGCGAAGGGCGGGGTTGAAATCAGGCTGCGCACAGGTAAGGAGAGTGAGATCGTGCCGGTCGGGCAGGCCGCCGCGGTGATCGCCGACCGCGTGAGGGCGTTGACCTCGGCACTCGATGCGAAAACGGACGAGCCCGCCGTCCGCGGCGCGGGGAATGAATGAGAAGCGGGGTTGAACGGTAGCGTTCACGGTATCGGGAAGGGGAGGGCACCATGAAACCGTCAGAGCATGACGAAGCGCCGGAGGGGCTGGCGTTGAAAAAACGCGATCTCGTCAACCGGATCGCCAAAGACACCGGACTGACGCAATTGCAGGTTCTGGAGATCGTCCAGAGAACGCTGGATGGCATCGTCGACGCGCTGGAAGCCGGTCAGCATGTTGAGTTCCGCGAATTCGGCGTGTTTTCGGTGGTCAGGCGGAAAGCGCGGATCGGACGCAATCCGAATCAGCCCGCCGACGTGGTCACGATCCCGATCCGGCACGCTGTGAAATTCAAACCCGGCAAACGCATGCGTGACATGCTTTCAAAGAAGAAGTAGCGCCCTGTCGCGCGCCCGCAGGTTTCCCATCATGAATGCACCCGTTTCCCTTTCCTTTGATCCGCCGCGCGGCATGCGCGATTTTTATCCGGAAGACATGCTTTGGCGCAACCGGATCTTTGACGCCTGGCGCCAGGCGGCGCTCGCGTTCGGGTTTCAGCCCTATGACGCGTGTGTGGTGGAAAGTCTCGATCTGCTGCAGCGGAAAAGCGGGGAGGAGGTCTCGGAGCAGATCTACCATTTTGAGGATAAGAGCGGCCGGCGACTGGCCCTGCGCCCGGAGATGACCCCCACCCTTGCCCGCCTGATTGCCGCACGGCAGGGACAGATCGCGTTTCCGGTCAAATGGTTCACGGTGGCCCAGTGTTTCCGGTATGAGCGGATGACCCGCGGGCGGAAACGCGAGCATTACCAGTGGAATCTGGATGTGGTCGGGGAAGGTCAGGTGTCGGCGGAGGCTGAGGTGCTGGCTGTGGCCGCAGAGGGGTTGCGCCGCATGGGCCTGCCGGAGCAGGCCTACCGGATTCATGTCAGCAACCGTGCCCTGCTCGCCGAATTGCTGGCGGGTTCCGGGATCGCGCCGGAACACCATGCCGCGGTCTTTCTCGCGCTGGATAAGCGCGGCAAGATTCCGGATGACGAGATCGCCGGGTTGCTGCGGGCCGAAGGGCTGGAAGACGCCGCGGTGGAACAGACCTTCGCTTTGCTCGGTGTCCAAACGCTTGATCAGGCGGCGGAGCGGGTCGGTCCCGGTTCCACCGCGGTCGCCGCGCTGCGTGAATTGTTTGCGCTGGCCGCGGTCTACGGCTTCGCGGACCGCCTGGTTTTTGACATCGCCGTGATCCGCGGGCTCGCCTATTACACGGGGATCGTGTTCGAGGCGTTCGATACGGCGCGTAAATTCCGCGCGATTTTCGGCGGCGGCCGGTATGACAATCTGCTGACCACCATCGGGGGCGCGCCCACGCCTGCCGTGGGCCTGGGTTTCGGGGATGTGGTGATCGCGGAGGTGCTCAAGGATCTGCTCGGCGAGACGGCGGCATCGGAAAAGAACGGGGTGGTCATCGGATACATGTTCCCCGAACAGCGTGAACCCGCGATGCGCCTGGCGCGGAGTCTGCGTGAGGCGGGCGAGAGGGTGGACCTTCAGCTCGCGCGCCAGAAACCGAAAACGTTTTTCGCCAAAGCCGGTGCGGGCCTTGCGGCGGATGCGATTTTCATCGGTCCCGACGATATGGAGAGCGGCACGGCCCGACGCAAGCACCTCGCCACACGCGACGAGACGCTCATCCCCCTGCCGACGGCGTGAACGGCAAGCGCCCGGCCGCGTTCACGGGTGCCGACCCTGTTGCCGGGGCTGCGGCGGTTCAGGGACTCGCCGCGCGGGTCACGCGAAAAGCGCGCGGACAAAATCGCCGTTGCGCTTGCCGTCGGCCACGCCGTCCTTGGAGGGGCTTGAGGTCTCCAGCACGATCCAACCCGGATACCGGATCTCCCGGATCGCAGCCGTGACCGCCTCAAAATAGGGACGGTCCTCATCCAGATACTGCGGGCCGTTTTTGAAGTGGATCTGCGTGATGCGCTCTTTCAAAAACCGGATTTCGGCGGGCGAGTCGTATTTCATGCTTTTCCCGGTATTGTACACGTCATAATAAAGGCTGACCGCCTCATGCCCGATCGCATCCAGCATCCGGAGGTTCTGCTCGGCACTCAGCAGGTTTTCGATGGAAAGCGTCACCCCGGCGTCCCGCGCCCGCGGCGCCGCATCCCGGATCCGCCGGCACGCGGCGGCAAATTCAGGCTCCTTGATTTTCCGGCCGGTTTGGAGGTCACCCTTGCCGAAAAACGCCACCAGGATATTCGGCACGCCCAGATCCGCCGCCGCGTCAATGCTCTGCTGGAGCCAGGCGGGGGCCCGCGGATCCGTGGCGAGGGGATACTGGTTCAACAGTCCCAACATGAGCGAGCAAATCGGCAGTCCGGTCTCCCGCATCTGCGCTTTGAGACGGGCCCGGGTCTCCGCTTTGTGAATCTCCAGTTCCTCCGCCGCACCGCCCGCCCAGAGTTGCACGCCGTCCAGCCCGGCCTGTCGGGCTTGGTCGAGACGGAGCGTACAGGAGCCGACCCGGATACCCGGCGTACCCGCATGCGCACAAAAGGGCGGGATCGCGGTGAGCGACAGGGCGGCGGCGGAATGCCGGAGGAACGATCTGCGGGTGAACCTCATGACGTCTCCTTTTTTGAAAAATGAACACGACACAAGATACCCGGTTCACGCGGGCACGGCAAGCCTTCCCCCTCCGGCCGCCTTCGCGTTGCCGCCGGCCGAAAGGCTGCGGGATCAGAACGGCTGCGAGGCGCACGCGTTCGGCGGGTTGTCGCCTGCGGGATCAGGATCCGTCAGCCCTTCCAGCGAAGCCACGCAATACGTGCAGAGCAGGTCGCCCGTCACATTGCCCATCGTTTCAAACATGTCCAGAATCGGATTGATCCCGATGGCTAGCGCCACAATCACGGCGGTCTGGGAGGCATCCAATCCGAGCGATCCCAGAATGATGAACAACAGCATCAGGCTGCCTCCCGGCACCCCTCCGGCCCCGACGGCCGCCAGCACCGTGGTCACCATCATGAGCGCAAGATCGCCGAAGGCGAGGTCGAGACCGAACATGTTGGCGGCCAGGATCGCAAAGACCGGCAGGTGGATACAGACGCCATCCATATTGATCGTCGCGCCCAGCGGCAGGGCGAAACTCGCCAGTTCCCGATGCACCCGCAGACGGCTTTCGCAAACGCGGATCGATACCGGCAGGGTGGCGGCGCTGGAACGGGTGACAAAGGCGAGGAGCATGGCTTCGCGAATCGCGGCGAGCACGCGATACGGGTTGGTCCGGAGGAGGAGCGCGATCAAGAGGGGGTAGGCGATGAAAATCAAAAACAGAATGCCGGCCACCACACCCAGCAGCACCTGCATGTACGGGCCGAGGATCGAGGGTCCGTAAACGGAGAAAATGCCCGCCGACAGGAAGAAGACGCCGATCGGCGAATAATTCATCACCATGTGGATGATCCGGTTGATCGCCAGCAGGCAGGCCTCGCAGAGGTCGATGACCGCGCGCATCTTGGCTTGAATGTGCGGGGACGCGTTGGATTCGATCACCAGGCGGATGCTGATGCCGAACAGGATCGCGAAGCCGATGATCCCGAGAAAATTACCGTTGGCGAGGGCCTGAAACGGATTTTGGAAAAAATCAAGCAGCAGCTTCTCCAGCACATCGGCCAGTGTTTGCGCGGTCCCGGTCTGCGCGAGGGTGTCCGCCTGTCTGCCGAATTGGCGCGCGAGAGTCTGCCATCCCTGCAGCGAGGCCCCCGCTCCGGGATTGATCCAGAGCGCCAGGGAGATGCCCAGGAGGGCGGCGAAACTCATGGTCGAGAAATACCAGGCCAGCACTTTGCCGCCGGCCCGTCCGAGCCGATGCAACGGAAGGGAGGCGGCTCCCCCCACCAGCGAAAAGAACACGGCCGGGACCACGATCATTTTCAACATGCTGATGAAAACGGAGCCGAACGGCGAACAGAACCGCATGCCGCGCTGGATCCCGGCTTTCAGGCCGAAGGTTTCACCCGCATACCACAGGACCGCGCCCAACGCGGCACCGGCCAGCAGACCGGCCACCACACGTTTGACAAGCGAGACGCGCAGATACCGAACCAGAAGATGCATAGGGGGATGGGTTTCCTTTCCGTGAAGCGAGCGCTAGCGGAGGACAAACCCCGTCTCCGGTGAGAACGCGATCCGGTAACGGCAGGTGGGCACCTCGCGGCTTTCGGCGCGGATGAGGGACAGCGGGTTGCGGAATCCGATCTGCAGCAACTCCTCCAATGTGAACAGGTTGAGCCGGTGGAGCACGTTCATGCAGGCGATCAGCGTGGCGGAAGAACCGACCAGGCATTGTTTTTCCGGATTGTGCAGCCGTCCGTCCGGCTCCAGCACGGCCAGGTTCCCCAGCACGTTGTAGGTCCCGGGCGGCAATCCTGCCGCAGGTGAGGCGTCCGTGGTGGCGATCAGACGGCGCGCGCCCGCGGCACGGGCAAACACTTTCAGCACATGGGTGGGGAGATGATGCCCGTCCGGAATGAACAGGATCCGCAACCGTTCCTCGGCCAAACCGGTTAGCAGCGGGTTGTCGTGCCGGTGAACCTGATTCGGACAGCCGTTGCCCAGATGGGTCAGGGCCGAAGCCCCCGCCTCAACGAGCCGCGCGAGGGTTGCGGCATCCGCGAGTTGGTGACCGCAGGAGACGATGATGTCCCGAGCCGCGGCATGCCGCGCGAGGACTTCGGCGCCGGAGGTTTCCGCCGCGATCGTCAGCAGACGGATCCGGTCCCCGGCCCACTGGCAGAGCCGGTCGAAATACGCGCAATCCGGGGGACGGACCGCTGCGGGGTCATGGGCACCCACCGCTCCCGGCTCGCGCGAAATGAAAGGCCCTTCGAGATGGAAGCCGGGGATGTGGCGCGCCAGCATCGCGTCTTTTTTCAGAACGGACGCCATGCGCTCAAGATTGCGACGGGTCAGCTCCGGGGCGCTGGTGATTACGGTGGGGAGAAAAGCGGCGGTGCCGCGTTCCAGCAGCGTGTGGCAGGCGTGTCGAAAACTCTCTTCCGTGAGATCGGGACCGCTGAAATCCACGCCCACAAACCCGTTGACCTGAAGATCCACAAAACCGGGGAGATCCAGTTCGACATGCATGCTGACAGAATAGGGGATTCGACGAGGCGGGGCAAGGGCGGAATGCCGGAATCCGTCTGACGTTTTTCCGGGCAGGTGTGAGGTTGCGCGGCGCAGCGCAGATGTGTTATAGTCTTCAAATCTTGGGAGTATGAGAAGGGCACGGCATGGATTGGCGAGCGGAGTTGGGCGGGATCTTGGGCGGGAAAGCCCGGACCACACGTGCGGAAGAGGAAAACGCCGTTTTTGAGGCCTTCTTGGATGCGGTGGCCATTCCGGCGTTGTCCGAGATCGCGGAAGAGTTGGGCCAGAAGCACGGACGTGACGCGCAAGTGCGGCGGGCGCCCGCTTCGGCAACGTTGAGTGTGCGCGCCGGTGAGGCGGAAGAGATCTCGTTCCGGGTGATGAAACAGTTCGTCCAGAACGGGATCCTGCCGCGGGCGGAGGTGCGCCTGAATCGCGGACAGCGGCTGGTCAAATACGAGAGCATGTTCAGGGAGGATCCCCAGACGTATCCGATCTCGGCGATAACCCGGGATGATGTGATCGGCTGTTTCATTAAATATTACCGGATGGTGATGGAACGGAACCCGGCCGCGGCCGAGTGAGCGCGGCAAAGACCGGCGAGTGAGACGCCGTGCTCCGGAAAAGTTGATGTTGTGAAGGATTGCATGCGTATGATGAAGATCCCGTTGCCGAAAATCATCCAGGGCGGTATGGGTGTCGGCGTTTCCCATTGGCGTTTGGCCCAGGCCGTGTCCAGGCTGGGGCAGCTCGGCGTGGTTTCCGGAACCGGTCTCGACCAGGTGCTCGCCCGGCGTTTGCAGGACGGGGATGCGGGCGGTGACGTGCGCCGGGCGCTTTCGCACTTCCCGTTTCCCCACATGGCGCAGCGGGTGCTGGACGCGTTGTTTGTGCCCGGCGGCAAGCCGGCGGCCCGGCCGTATCAGGCCGCGACCAGACATACGCTCAAAAGCAACCGGTGGGTGGACGAGTTGTGCATGGTGTCCAATTTCGTCGAGGTGTTTCTGGCCCGCGAGGGACACACCAACCCGGTCGGCATCAATTACCTTGAGAAAATCCAATTGCCGCATCTGCCCTCAGCCTATGGCGCGATGCTGGCCGGGGTGGCGGTGGTGATCGTGGGCGCGGGCATTCCGGTGGAGTTTCCCGGTGTGCTGGATGCGTTGTCGCGGCATGAGGCCGCCACCTATTCGGTCCGTGTGTCGGGTGCCACGCCGGCAACCGATTGCCGCCGCGTGTTTGATCCCGCGCAATACATCGAGGAGGGGTGTGCCCTGCCGGTGTTGAATCGGCCGGACTTCTTGCCCATCATCTCTTCGGATTCGCTGGCCACCATGCTGCTGCGCCGGGCGAGCGGCAGTGTGGAAGGGTTTGTGATCGAGGGCCCCACTGCGGGCGGGCATAACGCGCCGCCGCGCGGGCCGTTGCGGCTGAGTGGTGACGGGCAGCCGGTTTACGGGCCGCGTGATGTGGTGAATCTTGAATCGATGCGCGCGATCGGGCACCCGTTCTGGCTGGGCGGGGAGTACGGTTCGCCCGAAGCGCTGGTTCTGGCGTCCGAAAAGGGGGCGGCCGGTGTGCAGGTCGGCACTGCTTTCGCCTTGTGCGAGGAGTCCGGGATGCTGCCGGAGATGCGGCGCGCGCTGATCGCTGAGGTCTTCGCGGGCCGTGCCCGCGTGTATACCGACCGGCTCGCCTCGCCGACCGGGTTTCCCTTCAAGGTCGCGCGGCTCGAGGGGACGCTTTCCGAGCCCGAGGTGTATGCGGCGCGCCGCCGGGTGTGCGATCTCGGTTATCTGCGCGAGACCTATGTCAAGCCGGACGGCACCATCGGGTACCGGTGTCCCGCGGAACCGGTTGAGGCCTACACGGCCAAGGGCGGCAGCGCGGAGGACACCGTGGGCCGGAAGTGCATCTGCAACGGCCTGTTCGGCAACATCGGGCTGGGACAGGTCCGGGCGGACGGCACGCGTGAGCCGGGGATTGTCACGCTGGGTGACGATTATCTGCGGATTGGCCGCTTCTGCACGCCTGACCGGCCGGATTATCCGGCGTCCCACGTCGTGCGCGTTCTGATGGGTTGAGGCGGCACAGCCGCCACGCCGGGCGGGAAACGCAACGTTCCGCGTCCGGGTCAGAGCGTGAAGCCCGCAAGCAGCGTTTGCCGCCAGTCGCGCAGGAACGGGTGCGCGGAGGCGTCTCCCCGCGCAAAGGATTGGACCAGGCTTTCCGCTTCGCCGCGCGAGGCGACCCATCCCGGATCGATCCCTTCTTTCTCGCAGGCGGCGCGGAGATGGGCGAGCAGGCGGTCGGTCGGCGCTTTGAGTGCGCGCGCGGCCGCGGGATTCCGTCCGGAAGGTTCCGGGCATGCGCTCTCCGGTAACGCTTTTCCCCGTTCCACGGCCGCCAGGACCTGGCCGGCGAGTTCGACGGGCATGCGCGAAGGGAAGTCGGGGACCGCCGCGAGCGCCCGGGCATCCGACGGGCCCTGTAACGCGACCGACACCATCACGGGGTCGGGCAGCACGTGACTGCGGGGCCAGTCGCGGCGGCGGGCCTCCCGTTCGCGCCAGTCCGCCACCTCGCGCAGGAGCGCAAGCTGCCGCGGGTTCAGGCGGGCCGCGCCTTTCACGCGCCGGAACATTTCTTCGGGCGGACGTTCCCCGTAGCGTGACGGATCGTCCAGCCGCGCGAGTTCCTGGTCCAGCCAGCCCCGCGCCCGTTTTCCGGCGCAGCGTTCCAGCAGGGCCGCGCGAAGCGGAATCAGGTGCAAAACATCCTCGGCGGCATACCGGATCTGGTTATCGCTGAGCGGCCGTCGCAACCAATCGGAACGGGTCTCGCCTTTGGCGATGGCCACCCCCAGGACAGCCTGCAACAGGGCTTGGAGCGAAAGTGTGGCGCTGAGGCCGGCGAACCCGGCCGCAAGGCGCGTATCGAATACGGAACGCGGAACGGCACCGGTCGCGCGCGCCAGAATCGCGAGGTCTTGGGGCGCGTCGTGCAACACTTTGGTCACCGACGGCGAGGCGATCAGCGGGGCGAGCGCGGAAAGGTCCCCGAGCCGCACCACATCCGCCAGCCAGCACCCGTCCGGCGTCGCGAGTTGGACGAGTCCGAGAACCGGATAGAAGGTGCGCTCCCAGAAGAATTCCGTGTCCAGCGCGACGGCTTCGGCGCACAGCAGGCGGGTATTCAGGGCGGCGAGGCCTGCGGCCGTGGTGATCAGGGTTGGTGTCAACGGGGCTCCCTTACCGCTTTGGCAGATGGATGCAGGCGTCATGGAATGCGTGCGCCGCCTCCATCCACGCTTCCGAGAGGGTCGGATGGCAGTGGATCGTGTTGCCGACCTCGTCGATCGTCAGCTCGCTGCGGATCGCCATCGCGGCCTCGGCGATCAGTTCGGTGGCGTGGCACCCGACCGCCTGCGCGCCGAGCACCCGGCCGGTGACCGGATCGCAGACCCACTTGACGAAGCCGTCGGTCTCTCCTGCGGCCATGGCCTTGCCGAGCGCCGAGAAGGGGAAAACCGCAGTCTTGACCGCGATCCCGCACTGCCGGGCCTTGTCTTCGGTAAGGCCCGCGAGGCCGATCTCGGGCGAGGTGAAGATGCAGGAGGGGCACACCTTCTCGACCTTCGATTTGAGGCCTGAGGCAGCCTCGGCTGCGGCCACGCCCTGCTGGGTGGCCGCGTGCGCGAGCTGGATCGAGCCGGTCACGAGGTCACCGACCGCAAAGACCGATGCGACGTTCGTGCGGCCCTGCGCGTCCACCGGGATGGTGCCGCGCTCATCGGTCTTGACGCCCGCGCGGGCCAGGTCGAGGGCGGCGGTGTTGGGCTTGCGTCCCACAGCCACGAGCAGCACGTCGCCCGCCACGTTCTGGTCTTTGTAGGTTCCGGTGACCTTGTTTTTCTGCACAACGATGTCGGTCAGCGGCGCACCGGTGAGGAGTGTGATGCCGAGCGTTTCCATGCGCTTGCGCAACACGCGGCGCACGTCGCGGTCGAGCACCATGACGATGTCCTCGAGCATCTCGACGACCGTGACGTTCGCGCCGAGCGCGGCGGCCATGCAGGCGAATTCGCAACCGATCACGCCGCCGCCGAGGATGAGCAGGTTCTTGGGGAGTTCCGTGAGGTCAAGGAAGGCGCGGCTGTCCATCACGCGCTTATCCCTGGGCAGGAAACCGGGCATGGCCGAGTCGCTGCCCGCCGCGATGAGGATCGAGGCGGCGCTGAGCCAGCGCGTGGTGCCGTCAGCCTGAAGGACGGAGAGGCGGTTCGGGCCTTCGAAGCGGGCCGTGCCGCTGACCAGCTCGACGCCATTCGACTGGAGCAGCATCCGCACGCCGCCGCTGAGCTTGGCGACGATCCCGGCCTTGCGGGCCGTCATCGCGGCGTAATCGAAGGCCACGCCTTTGGCGGTGACGCCAAACGCCTCGGAGTGGGCGGCATGATGATACCGCTCCGCAGAGGCGATGAGGGTTTTGGTGGGGATGCAGCCCCAGTTGAGGCAGGTTCCGCCAAACGCCTCTTTTTCTATGATGGCGGTTTTCTTGCCGAGCTGCGCGGCGCGGATGGCGGCGGGATAGCCACCCGGTCCGGCACCGATCACAATGATGTCAAAGTCGTGCATATGAAATCAGGAGTTAGGGGTTAGGAATAGGAGTTGGGGAGAAGGGGCCGATCAACCGTCTGCCCTTATACAAGCGCCTTCCAGAGCTCGACGTCCTCAAGCTTGGAACGGACCGCGTTGGCGAACTGCGCGCCGACGGAACCGTCCACGATACGATGGTCGACCGAGAGGGTCATGGCCATCAGGGTGCGGATACGGACCTCGCCCTTGACGACCGCAGGCTCCTGGCGTCCACTGGAGACCGCGAGAATGCCCGCTTCGCCGGGGTTGATGATGGCGGTGAACTGATCCACATTCAGCATGCCCATGTTCGAGACGGAGAAGGAGCTTCCCGTCATCTCATCTGGTGTGAGTCGGCCGGCACGGGCCTTTTCCGCCAGCGTCCTGGCCTGTGCGCTGAGTTCGCTGAACGTGAGGGTCTGGGCGGCGCGGAGAACCGGCACGACCAAGCCGTTGTCCACGCTGACCGCCATGCCGAGGTCCACATCCCCGCGCCACGAAACGGTCAGACCATCCGTGACGGAGTTGACGACCGGGATTTCCTCGAGCGACAGAACCACGGCCTCGAGCACGAAATCATTGACGCTATAGCTGAGGCCGCGGGCTTTGAGGCCGGAACGGAAAGCCATCAGGTCGGTGATGTCCGCCTTGACCGTGACATAGAAGTGCGGGATGGTCTGCTTGCTTTCGACCAGACGGCGCGCGATGACCTGGCGCATGCGGGAGAGGGCGACGGGTCTGCGCCGGAGCGCGCGTTCGACGTCCTCCACCATGATGCGTCCGCCGTCACCCGAACCGCGAACCGTCAGGATGTCGACGCCTTTTTCCGCCGCCAGCCGTTTGGCCGCCGGGGTGATGCGCAGCGCGTCGTAATTGGATGCGGCGAGATAGGCCCGCACGTCTTTTTCCACGATACGTCCGTTGGGGCCGGTGCCGGTGACGCGCGCCGGGTTGATGCAGGCGTCCTGGGCAAGGGTTTTCGCACGCGGCGAAATGACGAGTCGCGCCGCAGGAACAGGGGCCGCCGCGGGCTGCGGCGCCTGACGGGGCGAGGGCACCGCTGCGGGAGGGCGTGCGGGCACGGGCGCCGGGTCTGCCGCAGGCGCCGCTGCGGGAACGCGGGCTGTTGCCGCGGGTGACGGCGAAGGAGACGCGGCTGCCTTGGGCGCGGGTGCCGGGGCGGCTTCGGCTTTCGGTGCCTGATCCGGCACTTTCTCTCCGGCCGCGCCGATGTACCCGACAACGGTGTTGACCGGGACCGTGACGCCTTCGCGGACGTAGATCTTCAGCAGGACGCCCTCAAAAAAACTTTCCACTTCCAGATTCGCCTTGTCGGTCTCGATCTCGAAAAGGATGTCCCCTTTTACGATCGGATCCCCCTCTCGTTTCATCCACTGGACGATTGCGCCCTCTTCCATCGTCTGACCGAGTTTCGGAAAAATCACTGCCTGGGCCATAACGTCTCCATTTTTTGAAAAGTGAAATTCTTACTTTACCATCGCCTGAACCGGTTGTCATTTGCAAAAACAATCAAAATCAAAAACAATCGATCAAAACCGAGCGCGGTCATTTTACGCTTCCTCCGCGGACGGGGGCGGGATATCCTGTTCCCGTTGCCAATCGGCGTCGGGATCCGTTCCGGTTTGGTCCGCGGGCCCGTCGGGGAGGCGGATGATTACGGTTTTACATGTGCTGGAGGCGACGGCAGGCGGGACGCGGCGTCACCTGCGCGATCTGGTCGGCGCGCTGGAGCCGCTGGGTTTCCGTTGCGCGCTGGCGGTCTCGTGCCGCCGCGACCCGGCCTTTCGCGCGGATGTGGCCGGGTACGTTGCGCGCGGCCTTGCGGTGGTGGAGATTCCCATGCGGCGCGGTCTGGCGCCGTGCGCGGATGCGGTCGGGCTCCTGCGTCTGATCGGCGCCATCCGCCGTGTGCGGCCGTCCGTGATCCACGCGCACAGTGCCAAAGGCGGTCTGTTGGCGCGCATGGCTGGCGCGGTCTGCCGCGTGCCGGTGGTCTATACGCCGCACGCCTTCCCTTTTCTCATGGCATGCGGTCCGGGGAGGCGTCGCGTGTACCGGCGTGTTGAACGCGGACTGCGGCATCTGACCGCAGCGGTGATCGCGGTTTCGGAGGAGGAGCGGCGCGCGGCCGCGGCGCTGGGCTATGCGGCATCCCGGATCCATCTGATTCCGAACGGGGTGGACGGCAAGGTTCCCGGCGAGGTCACGGTGCGCGCAAGCGGGGAGTTGCGGGTGGGGTTCTTCGGGCGGCTGACCGCCCAGAAAGGGCCGTCCGTGCTGTTGGAGGCGGCCGCGGAGGTGGTGGCGCATCTGCCGTCTGTGCGGTTCGTGTTTTATGGTGACGGGGTGGAGGCCGACACGTTGCGTGCCCGGGCGGGGGCGTTGAAACTGAACGACGCGGTCCGCTTTGCCGCCCCTGTCGCGCAGGAGGAAGTGGTGGCGCACATGCGGCTGACGGATGTGATCGCGTTCCCGTCGCGATGGGAGGGGTGTCCGTATGTGGTTTTGGAGGCTTTCCAAGCCGGGGTGCCGGTCGCGGCCGCGGCGGTGGGCGGGGTTCCCGACCTGATCCGGGACGGGGTCACCGGCGTGCTGGTCGAGCCGGACAATCCCGAGGCGTTGTGCGATGCGCTGCTGGCCCTGCTGCGCGATCCGCAGAAGCGGCGGCGGATCGCCGGGCAGGCGCGGGATGAACTCGAACGGCACCGGTTGGATGAGATGGCGGCCGCGGTGGCGGCCGTTTACCGCCGTGTCACGCAAGACCGTCCATGACGCGTTTTCACCGGACTGCGCCGGTTGGGCTCAATGAGTGGTTCCCCGGCCGCGAAAAGCGCAACGCGTCTGCCGGAAGGCCGGCGAGACGCGTCGGAACCGGAAACGGGGCGTGCCCGTCAGGCGTTCTTCTTCGTCGCCCGTTTCACAGCCTTCTTCGGCACGCTGGGGGAAGCCTCCGCAACGGTCGCGGCTGCGGCGCGGGCCGCCAACGACTTTTTCACTTTGGCGGGGTGTTGCACCAGTTTGCGGACCTCTTCCGGCTGCATTTTCGCCACAACGGAATCGCCCATGCCGATCTTCACCAGACGGGCGCGCTGCGCCTTCAGGCGGCGGCGCTTCCCGGCCTGGCTTTTAATGGGTCGCGTGCGGGGAGCCTTGTTTAACGTACGGCCTGTGCCCATGAAAAAACCTCCAACCGATTGCCTTCAGTAATGAAATGAGGGCGACATCATGGCGGATTCGGGGGTAAGATGCAAGCCCTCGTTTTTAAAAGTGGGAGGCAAAGAAGACAACGTTTTCCCTCGGGCGCGGCTTTCCCCCGACGGTGTCGGACATGGTTGCCGGAAGGACCTCGGCCGCGTGATCGGGAGGAAGGGCCTGGGCGGGACGGTCGCAGAAGCCCAGGCGGTTGGCGCGGGCGGCTATTCGTACCGGATGACCCATTCGGTTGAGGGTAGCGCAACCCGGATCTCTTTGCGTTTCTCCGAGAGGGCGCCTTCGCTTTCGGCATCTTTGCCCTGACAGGTGATTTTATAGGCCTTGCAGTTTTTCAGTCCCACCGCTTTCAGAAAGCTCTCGGTCCGGATCATCATCGAAACCATGCCGGTCATCTTGCCTTCTTTGAGCATCGGATACCGCAGGGCGATCAGGCGGGGCTGCATGATGTTGCCGTGGCCGGGCTCGCTGAGTTGCGGGGCCGGGTTCTCGGCCATCCGCGCGCGGAACCCGTCCAGCTCCTTGACCTTCTTCAGGCTGAACCCGACCGCCAAAAAATCCCGCTTGAAATAGACCGCCCGGATCTCCCAGTCGGCGTTGATCAGCGTGGCACCGAACAGGCCGTCGACCTTCTCGATCCGGGGTCTCATCACGTCCCGGAACGTCTCCTCCGTCGGAGCCTCTCCGGCCGCCTTCTCCAGCCGCTGAAACAGGTCGTTGAAATACGACTCGACCGCGGTTTTGAGGACCGCTTCCTCAGGGGCCTCCGCCCGGCTGTCGCACGCCAGCGATCCGGCCAACGCCACAAGACTCAACAGAACACGACGCTTCATTCCAACCTCCTTAGTTGATCACGTTGAACACCGAGACATACCCGGCGTACTGAGCCACCCGCCGCACCTCGCGGAAGGGGATGTCCGCCAACGCCTGGCGCAGCTCGCCCCGGATGTTCTCGCGGATCTCCTCCTGCCTGAAAAGCCAATAGCCCGACCAGGCGCAGAGCCGCCCGAACCAGGTGTAGGGCACGTCCACATCCACGATGACCAGCCGGCCTCCCGGCTTGAGCACCCGCCGCAGCTCGGCCAGCGAGCGCCGCTTCAGCTCCGCGTCAATGTGGTGATAAAAAAAGGTGGAGACCGCGCCGTCGAACGAGGCGTCCGGATACGGGAGGGACTCGGCGACGCCGACGTCGAAACGGATGTTCGGGAGGTGAGCCGCATGCCGCCGCGCCACGCGGATCATTTTCGGCGCGGCGTCGATCCCCACCACCAGCGAGTTTTCCTTGTCGCCGAGCTTGCGTGCTAAGAGCCGCGTCAGGACACCGGTCCCGCAGCCGATATCCAGAATGTGTTCATGGCCCCGCAGGCCGAGCAGACGGAGCGCCCTGCGGCGGTAGCGCCCCTCCTGCCCCAAGGTCATGACCGGGGCGAGCAGGTCATACACGCCGGCCGCATGGTCCAGCGTCCGTCCGCGGGTCTGCGGGGCGGCCTCATCCGATAGAAGCGACGGCATAGGCCAGATCCTCCAAGTCAAGCGCGGTGAACATGGACGCGGCCATTCTGGCGACCGGCGCGCCGAGCGGAAGCGCTCCCTCTTCCTGCAGGGCGACGCACGCGTCCACGAGTTTCCGGAAACCGAGCCGGACCGCACTCAGGCACACCGGCAGCGCCTCCCGGTACAAGCGGTCGCCCGGACGGATCTCCCGTGCGGACCAGGCCCGCAGCATGCCGGGCTGTTGCTGCGCCAGCACGGAGAGGACGTAGTTGTGCCGGCGCTCGACGAAATCGCGGCCGAGGTCGCGGACGTCGTCCAAGAGCTGGCAGCCGCCGCCGAAGAGCATGAGCGCGCGCTTCAGCCGCACGATCTGTTCGGGGTCGGCTGCGGGCTCGACCAAGTCCACGCCTAGGAACGGAAGGGCGAACAGCAAGCCCGTTTTAAGCACGTGGAGCGTTTCGAGCACGTATTCGGGTGACGGCCGCGTGAGGACGCCGCCCTCTTCGCCGGCCTCCTGCGCGGCGCTCGGGAGCAGGAGGCGCAGCGACTGCGCGGCCAGCGCGTCCGCCTGGCCGGACGTCACCACCTTGGCGCCGACGGCCTCGTTCAGCACGCTCCAGAGCACCCGGTCGGCCGCCATGATGGCGACGACCTCGCGCATGATCCGCGAGGAACCCGGCATCACCAGCGGCAGCACGCACTTGTCCTCGTCGTCCAGCAGGTTGTCGGCGCTGGTCACCCAGATCCGGAACAGGTGATTGAGTTTCCCGTACAGAAGCCGGCGGGGCTTCGGGATGTCCAGCACCAGATAGATGGAGTAAAACAGCGTCGAGAAGAGATTCTTGCGCGGCGTGAAAAACGCGGGCGGGATTTTTCCCAGGCGCACATCGAAACCGGGCGCGGTCCCGCCCGGCGCGCGGATCAGGCCGTCGGCGATTCCGTACACCGCGCGCATGCAGGCGCGTTGCTCGGAAAACGCTCGTGCCAAGAGTCGGCCCGTTCCCCACAAACCCAGGGAGCGGAGATCCTCTTTTTTTGTAAGTCCTTCTTTCATGAAAAGACCGCTCCTTCTCTCAGAAATCGATACCCCTCGCCACACGCATCCTCTTGGGTTTCCACACTCTCGTCCAACGGCCAAGCAAAAGTCTCGAAATAATATCAACCAATATACAAGACTTTCCGACCCCGTACAGCATAAAAATTGATGCTGCCGGATTCGATCGTTCGCGATCCGTTTACGGCGCTCGCCGCCGGAGAGCAGGTTGTCGGCGCATCGGGCCGCGCCGAACGCAGTGCGCTCATGACCATCGCGCGCTGGTGATCAAGGCTCCGGGGAGCGTTGTGACCGAGGGTCCTGCCGAATCGTTTCAAGGTGGAATGAATAAGCCGGATTCGTTATAATAAATTATTTCCAAGGAGGGTGCGCATGTCTGTTTCGGTCGGGTTCATCAGTCTCGGATGTTCCAAAAATCTCGTGGATTCGCAGGTGATGGCCGGGTATCTGAAGGCCGGGGCGATCACGCTGGCGCCTTCCCCCGAAACGGCGGATGTGATTCTGGTGAACACCTGCGCCTTTATCGAGAGTGCGCGGGAGGAGGCGGCGGATGCGATTCTGCGCGCCTGCGCGCACAAGGAGCGGGGCGGCTGCCGGGCGGTGATCGTGGCGGGGTGCATGGTGCAGCGTTACCGGGGGCGATTGAAAGCCGCGTTTCCCGGGGTGGACGCGTTCCTGGGCATCGATGAGTTGGAGCGGATCGGCGAGGTCGCCGGGCGCGTGGCCGCGGGAAAACGGTGCGGGGTGATCGCGGCGCGCGGCATGCCGGTCAAATGCTATAACCCGTCCTACCCGACGCTGCTCTTCACGGGCGGCCCCATCGCGTATCTGAAAATCGCGGAGGGGTGCGATCACCGGTGCGCGTATTGCGCGATCCCCAACATCCGGGGGGCGTACCGCTCGCGTTCCGAGGACGCCCTGGCGCATGAGGCCCAAGCGATGGTGCGGGCGGGTGTGCGGGAAATCAACCTGATCTCCCAGGACTCGTTGCGGTATGGGGCGGATCGCGGCGGGAACTCGGCGATCGTGCCGCTGATCCGCCGGCTGGACCGGATCCGGGGGGATTTCCGGATCCGTCTGCTCTACGGTTATCCGGCCGGTGTGACGGAGGAGGTGTTGCATGTGCTGAACACGTCGCGCCACGTCTGCCGGTATCTGGACCTGCCGGTCCAGCACAGTCATCCGGAAATCCTGCGCGCGATGCGCCGCGGCAAAGCGGTCGCGTCGACGCAAGACTTGGCGGCGCGGCTGCGTCAGGCGGTGCCGGATGTGGTGTTGCGCACCACCTGTCTGGTCGGGTTCCCGGGGGAGACGGCGGCGCACTTCGAGCACCTGATGGAGTATGTGGAGCGTTCGGCCTTCGACCATTTGGGCGTGTTCGCGTTCTCACCGGAAGAGGGCACGCCTGCGGCCGCGATGGGCGGGGCGCCCTCCCGCGAGGAGACGGAAGAGCGGTGTGCGCGGCTCATGGCGCTGCAGCGGCGCATCGTCCGGAGGCGGGCGCGGGCCCTGATGGGGAGGGAGGATACCGTTCTGCTGCTCCGGCGCGCGAAAACCGGGTGGGTCGGGCGCCTGCCGCGGCAGGCGCCGGAAGTGGATGGCGAGACCCGTGTGAAGGGTGTGGCGGAAACGGCCCGGGTCGGTGACTTCGTGCGCGTGACGGTCACCGGCGGGCGGGGATATGACTTGGAGGCCGAGGCAGTCTGATGGACACCACCTCTTTTTTTCAGGATCTGGCGCTGATTCTGGTGGCGGTCGGGTTGGTTTCCGCGCTGTTCGTGCGGTTCGGGTGGCCCAGGGTGATCGGGTATATCCTGGCCGGCACGCTCATCGGCAAATACACCTTCGGCGGGTCGCTGGTCATCAATCAGGGCAGCATTGAGGTTCTGGGCCAACTCGGCGTGGTGTTCCTGATGTTCACCCTCGGGCTTGAGTTCAGCATCCGGAAGCTGAAAAGGGTGGGACATGTGATTTTCCCGACCGCGCTGTTGGATATGACGGTCATGATCTGGGCCGGCCACTTCGTGGGCACGCGGGTTTTGGGGTGGGGAAATGTCCAGAGCCTGTTCCTTGGCGCGGCGGTCAGCGATTCCGCCACCACGCTGCTGGCCAAGACGATCAGCGAGATGGGATGGGGGACGCGCCGGTTCACCCGGTACCTGTTCGGCATCACCATCACCGAGGATATTCTGTGTATCGGCGTGATCGCGTTGCTGACGGGGCTGGTCACCTCCGGCACAGTGGACGCGCGCGCGATGGCTCTCCGCATGGGCGGACTGCTGTTGTTCCTGACCGGGGTGACGGTGTTCGGACTGCTGCTGGTGCCGCGGGTACTGAACCGCGTCGGCCGGCTGAAGGATGACGAGTCGCTGCTGCTGACCATGCTCGGATTCTGTTTCTTCGTTTCGTTCATCGCCGCGAAGCTGGATTTCAGTCTGGCGCTGGGCGCTTTTCTGGTCGGGGTGATGGGAGCGGAATCCGAGCCGCTGAAACGGATTTACCAGCAGTGCGTGCCGTTGCGGACCCTGTTCAGCGCGATTTTCTTTGTCACCATCGGCCTGCTGATTGATCCGCAGCAGATGGTGGCGCACGGACCGGTGATTCTCGGACTCGCGCTGATGGTGATTGTGGGCAAGACGCTGACCTGCACGACCGGGGCACTGCTGACCGGACTGGATCTCAAGAATGCGTTGCAGACCGGCATGGGTCTGGCGCAGATCGGCGAGTTCGCCTATCTGGTGGCCCTGATCGGTCTGACCATGCGATGCGTGGACAGCGCGATGTATCAGATCGCGGTGGGGGTGTCGGTGCTCACCACGCTGCTGAACCCGTTTTTGATGCGGGCTTCGGATCCCTTCGCGGATTGGCTGGAACGGCGGTTGCCGGCACGCTGGCGGGCGGTGCTGGAAGCGTATGCCCGGTGGATCGAACGCTTCCGCCACGCCCCGGCAACCGGGGAGACCGCGCGCGCGATCCGTTTCAACCTGACCCTGACCCTGCTGCAATGGGCAATGGTCGCGGTGATCTTCCTGACGGCGGATATGCTGGCGCGGTTGGACTATACGCGGTTCACGCCTGTGATCGAAACCAACAAGCGCATGCTGCTCTGGGCCGCGGCGTGCCTGCTGACCGTGCCCAATGCCGTGATCCTGTTTTTCCGCGGGCGGGCATTGGGCGGCGCGGTGGCGGACGCGCTCGTTCCGGCCAAGGTCGCGGCGACGCAATGGGCGGTCTCGTTCCGGCGGCTGACCCGTCTCGCGTTCGCGCTGATGACGCTGGCGGTGCTCTTTTTGGAGAGTGTGCTGCTGAGCGGAACCATCATGCCGGAACAGGGGTGGGCACAGGGGTTGGTGGCCGTGACGCTGCTTGTGGTCGGGACGGCGGGGTACCGCCGGTTCCGGCGGTTGGGAAAAGAGTCGCTTGAAACCCTGCGCGGTGTGCTGATGACGAGGGAAGCGGAGACAGAACCCATCGGCTCCGCTGTCATGCTGCTGGATGTGCACACGGAACGCCTGCGGGTGGGCACGCTTTCACCGGCCTGCGGCCGGTCCCTGCGCGAGATCAATTTGCGCGCGCGTAGCGGCGCCAGTGTGATCGGCATCGAACGCGCCGGCGTCACGCTGGTCAATCCGGCGGCGACCGAGGCGCTGGAGGCGGATGACGTGGTGCTGGTGCTCGGCGATGGGGAGCAGATCGCGCGGGCGCGGGCGCTGATCGGCTGATCAGACTTTGTGGCGGTAGATGATGCGCCCCTTGGTCAGATCATAAGGGGAGATCTCCAGCGTCACCCTGTCGCCTGCGGCAATCTTGATGAAGAACTTCCGCATCTTGCCGGAGATGTGGGCCAACACCTCGTGGCCGTTCTCCAAGCGCACCTTGTACATGGTGGCCGGTAAGACTTTGACCACGACACCGATCACTTCAATGGCATCATCACTGGGCATAACACTCCGTCTGCTTGGTCTGGAACAATTCCGCAATCAACATAACACGCTGGCGCGGGCTTGACAAGCCGTGGCGTCAGAATTCGGCGGTTCGGTGCGGCTCCCCGATTCCCTGCGGGGAGTCCGGCAGCAGCGGGTCTTCCATCTCCTGCTGCATCGAGGCCAAGAGACGTTTGAGCCGGGCAAGGGTGGCGGCGTGCGCCGGTTCAGCCGCGAGGTTGTTCAGCTCATGCGGGTCGTCGGCAAGGTTAAACAGCAGAAACGTGTCGCACGCGGGATACCAGATCAGTTTCATGTCGCCCGAACGGACCATGCGCTGGAGCCGCATGTAGGCCCCGTACACCGCCTCGTACTGGGTCTCCCTTTGCCCGGCGAGCAGCGGCAGCAGACTGCGGAAGCGCACCTGCGGCGGGACGGGGCAGCC
Organism: Kiritimatiellia bacterium; assembly: GCA_034003585.1. Classification (GTDB taxonomy): domain Bacteria; phylum Verrucomicrobiota; class Kiritimatiellia; order RFP12; family UBA1067; genus JAPXSY01. Next base: position 13,554 of record JAVEYH010000022.1, on the reverse strand, counting down.
GGCCAGTTCGAGTGTGGTGGGCATGATGTCCTGGAGGTAGACGGGGGTGCGGATGCGCCGGTTCCGGGGCACGCCGGGGCCGGCGACCAGCAGGGGGACCTTCATGCTGTGCTCGAACATGTTCTGCTTGCCCATGAACCCGTGCTGTCCGAGAGCGAGGCCGTTGTCGCCGGTGAGGAAGACGAACGTGTTGGTCGTCAGCCCGGTTGCCTCCAGCGCGTCGAGCACGCGGCCGATCTGCGCGTCGAGGTGCGTGATGATCGCGTAATACTCGGCCCGATGGACCCGTACCGCATGCGGCGTGCGCGGGTCGGGGGCGAGCCGTTCGTCCCGGAGCGTGTGCGGGCAGCCGATCGCGTCTTTGTGCGGGTTGGACGGCAGGAAAGAGGGGGGCAGCGCCAGCGAGTCCGGCGGGTACAGGTCAACATACGGTTTGGGGCTTTGCCGCGGATCATGCGGCGCGTTGAAGGCGGCGTAGAGGAAGAACGGCCTGTTGTCCGGCCGGGGCGTCCGGAGGAACCGGATGGCGTCATCGGCGGTGACCACGCTCCAATGCGTGCCGCCCTGCCAGAAGCCGCCGCGGGCAGGGTCCCACGCCTGCCACACGTCGGGTTTGCCCGCCCGCGGGCGCTCATACGCCTCTTCGCAGGTGCCGGGCATGCCGGGGCGCACCGGACCCGTCTCGTCAAACACCTCCGCGGGGTTGACGCCCCGGATATGCCATTTGCCGGTCATGTACGTGCGGTACCCGGCCCGGCGCATCAGTTCGGACCAGAAGGGCGGACGTTCCCCGGGGTTGGCCGAAAACCGTTTTTCCGCGGCGTATGCCTGCCACAAGAAGCGGCCGGTGTTGAGCATCGTGCGGCTGGCGACGCAGACCGCTCCGTGCCAGCCCCCCTGATTGTAGCAGTTGTCGAACGCGACGCCCGCGCGGGCCAGCCGGTCGAGGTTCGGGGTCCGGATCTCCCTGTTGCCGAGTGCCCGGATCGTGTCGAACGCCTGGTCATCCGTATAGAGGAAGAGCACGTTCGGCTTGGCGGCCGCAGTGGGGGGCGCGGCCCGGACGGGCGCGGCGGCGGACACGCAGAGGAGAAGCGGGCCGACAGTGGCGAGAAAAACATGGCGACGGGGCATGGCGTTCATCCTTTCCGCGCGGGGTGACGCGCAAGACGCGGTGTGCTGGACCGGAACGTACTACACGCCCGGTTGTTACGTCAAGGCGCGAGATTCCCTTTGCTTCCCCGGGGGTAAACGGTACACTGAATTCCGTTATGGCTTATGAAGTACTCGCACGCAAATGGCGTCCGCAGCAGTTCGCGGATGTGGTCGGGCAGGAGCACGTCACGCGTACCCTGAAAAACGCGATCGAAAGCGGCCGCGTGGCCCATGCGTATCTGTTCGTCGGGCCGCGCGGGATCGGGAAGACCTCCCTCGCGCGGATTTTCGCCAAGGCACTCGATTGTGAGAAGGGCCCCACCGCCACACCCTGCTGCGAATGCTCGCTCTGCCGCGAGATCGCGGCGGGGAATGCGCTGGATGTGCTGGAGATTGACGGCGCCTCCAACAACGGGGTGGATCAGGTGCGCGATTTGCGTGACCAGGTCCAGTTCGCGCCGACGCACGGCCGGTTCAAAATCATCATCATCGACGAAGTCCACATGCTGACCACGGCCGCGTTCAACGCGCTGCTGAAAACGCTGGAAGAGCCGCCGCCGCATGTGAAGTTCATTTTTGCCACGACCGAAGGCGACAAGGTACTGCCGACCATCATCTCGCGCTGCCAGCGTTTCGACCTGCGGCGCATCCAGACGCCGCTGATCGTCGAGCGGCTGCGCCACATCTGTAACGCCGAGCGGATCCGCATCGACGAGGACGCCCTGCTGGCGGTCGCGCGCGGGGCTGAAGGCGGCATGCGGGATGCGCTGTCCGCGCTCGATCAGTTGATCTCGTTTCAGGGCGGGGCGCTTACCGAAGAGGATGTGCTCGCGGTGTTCGGGCTGGTATCCCGCGCCTCGCTGGAAGGGCTGGCGACCGCCGTGCTGACCGGCGACATGGCGGAAATCCTGCGGTTGGTGGACCGGTTCGACAGCGCGGGCAAAGACATGCGGCGGCTGGTGGTCGAACTCATGGGGCATTTCCGCAACCTGCTGGTGTATCAGCAGGTAGGCGAGCAGATGTCCACACTCGACGCCACGCCGGAACAGATCCGCGGGCTGGCCGCGCAAGCCGCGCACGCGGATTCGTCCCGGGTGCTGCAGATCGCCGACCAGCTCGGGGAGATGGAGGGACGACTGCGCTTCGCGCTCTCCATGCGCACCCTGATCGAATTGTCGCTGATCCGCTGCGCGCGCATCGCGCGGGCCGTCTCGCTGGAGGAGGTGCTCAAACGGCTGAACGCGCTGCGGGGGCCGGAACCTGCCGCCGCCGCGGCGCCGCCTGCGGCGGTTCCCGCCCCGCCCGCCGCCGCCGTGCCGACGCCAACGGGTGTGCCGCACGATGACCCTGCGCTGAAGCAGGTCATGCGGCTTTTCGGGGGAGAGGTCGTGGATGTGGACGACGGCAAGAGCCGGCCCGCGCCGCAAAAGGGTTCGGGAGCGTAAGGCATGGGGCGCCGCCAACGCATCATCGGGATCACGGGCGCGCTGGCCGCTGTCGCGGGGTGCGCGGCGGCGGATGCGATACCCCATCAGGTCTTCGTGTTGGAGAACGGTCTGCGACTGGTGGTGCACGAAGACCGCAAGGCGCCGATCGTGGCCGTGCAGGTCGCCTACCATGTCGGGTCCAAGGATGAGCGCCCCGGACGCACCGGGTTCGCGCACCTGTTCGAACATCTGATGTTCAACGGCAGCGAACATTTCGACGACGATTATTTCAAGGCGCTCGAACGGGTCGGCGCGACCGGGATCAACGGGACGACCGATGAGGACCGCACCCATTATTTTCAGACGGTGCCGCGCGAGGCCTTGGATACCGCGCTCTGGATGGAGTCCGACCGTATGGGGCACCTTCTGGGCGCGCTGACCCAGGAGCGGCTCGAAGAGCAGCGGGGGGTGGTGCTGAACGAGAAACGGCAGGGGGATAACCAGCCGTACCGCATCGCCTGGCGGCTCATCACGCGGCACGCCTGGCCTCCGGGGCATCCGTACTCGTGGGAGGTGATCGGTTCGGAGGAGGACCTCGCCGCCGCGTCGCTTCAGGATGTCCGCGAGTGGTTCCGTGATTTTTACGGCGCGGCCAACGCGGTGCTGGTTGTGGCGGGCGACGTCTCCGCGGAGGAGGCGCTGCGGAAAGTCCGGCACGCCTTCGGCGACATCCCCCCCGGACCGCCGGTCGCGCGGCCGGTCGCGGATGCGGTGCGGCGTACCGGAGTGCGGCGCATGCGGGTGCAGGACCGCGTGCCGCAGGCGCGCCTCTACAAAGTCTGGGCCATCCCGCAATACGGCACGGCGGAGGGCAACCGGCTTATCTTGGCCGCGGAGGCGCTCGCCACGGGCAAATCCTCCAGACTCCACAAGCGTCTGGTGCATGACGCCCAGCTCGCCACCGAGGTTCACGCCTGGGCCGATCTGCGCGAGATTGCGGGGCAGTTCGGGGTGGCAATCACGGTTCGGCCGGGTGTGCCCCTGGCGGAGGCCGAGCGGACGGCGGACGAAGAGATCGCCCGGTTGCTCCGGCAGGGGCCGACCCGCGGGGAGCTGGAGCGCATCCGGGCGCGCTTCGAGGCGGATTTTATCCGGCAGCGCGAGCGGATCAGCGGGAAAGCCGACATCCTGATCCGGGATCTGCTGTTCACCGGCGACGCGGCCTATCACGAAAAGCGGATGCGCGAGTGGCGCGAAACCACACCCCGGCAGGTGGCTGAGACGGCGCGCGCGTGGCTGTCCGACGGCGCGTTCATCCTGGAGATCGAGCCGTTCCCCGCATACCGCGCGGCTGCGGCCGGAGCGGACCGCAGCGCGCTGCCGCTGCCGTCGGCGCTGCCCGGGGCTGCTTTTCCCGCGGTCCGACGGGCCATGCTGCCTAACGGGTTGCAGGTGGTGCTCGCCGAGCGGCATGAAACGCCGCTGGTGCTCTGCTCGCTGAGCGTGGGGGCGGGGTTTGCGGCGGATGCGTGCGCCCGGCCCGGCACGGCCACGCTGATGGCGGATCTGCTGGATGAGGGCACGCTACGCCTCTCGGCGCTCGAACTCGGGCGGGAGTTGGAACGGTTGGGCGCGACGCTGGGCACGGGGTGCACGCCCGACGCGACGGTGGTGTCGCTGAACACGCTCTCGCGCCATCTGGACCGTGCCTTGGATCTCTATGCCGAGGTGATCCTCCACCCCGCCTTCCCCGAGGAGGAGTTCCGGCGTCTGCGGCACCAGCGGCTGGCGCAGATCCGCCGCGAGAAGGCCGATCCCCACGGGGTGGCGATGCGGGTGATGCCGCGTCTGCTCTACGGCGAACGGCATGCGTACAGCCAGGGGTTCAGCGGCAGCGGCGACGAGGTGTCGGTCGCCGGGTTGACCCGCGACGACCTGGAACGCTTCTACCGGCAGGAATTCAAACCGAACCGCGCGACGTTGGTGGTCGCCGGGGATGTGACGCTCGAAGCGCTGCTGCCCCGTCTGGAACGCCGCTTCGGCGCTTGGCGGCCGGGGCCTGTCCCGGACGACAGGCCCGTGGCGGAGGCGCGTCCCGCAACCCGCCCCTCGGTCTGGCTGATCGACCGCCCCGCCGCGCCGCAGACGCTGATTGTCGCCGGCGGGCTCGCGCCGCCCAAGTGTCACCCGCGGGACCACGCGATCGAAGCGCTGAACACGCTGCTGGGAGGGGCCTTCACCAGCCGGGTGAATATGAATCTCCGGGAGGAGAAACACTGGAGTTACGGCGCGCGGACCCGCCTCACCGAGGTCCGCGGCCCGCGCGCCTTCCTCTGCGTCGCGCCGGTCCAGACCGACCGCGCGGCGGACGCGATGCGCGAATTGGACCGCGAATTCCGCGGAATCACGGGGACGAAACCTCCGACTGCGGAGGAGTTGCGCAAGGCGGTGGAGCATCATACGCTGCAACTCGCGGGACGCTGGGAGACGTTGGACGCGGTGACCGGCGCGCTCGAACAGGCGGCCCGGTTCGGTTTGCCGGAGGATTATTTCACCGCATATGCCGGGACCATGCGCGCGCTCACGCTGCCGGAGGTGACGCGGGCCGCGGCCGAGGTCATCCGGCCCGAGAGTCTGGTCTGGCTGGTCGTCGGGGACCGCGCCCAGGTCGAAGAGCCGTTGCGCCGGCTCGGCTGGGGGCCGGTCACCGTGCTGGATGCGGACGGGAAACCCATAAACTGATCCGTTGACGCCGGCTTCGCGGTGAAACCGGCTGACGGGTTCACGGGAGGGGAACATGAATCTGAACCGACGCGGATTTCTGAAATCAACCGGCGTCTCCGCCGCCGCGTTTAACCTTGTGCCACGGCATGTGCTGGGCGGACCGGGACACGTCTCGCCCGGTGAAAAAATCGGGGTGGCGCTGATCGGATGCGGCACGCAGGGATTGCGGGAAACGGCACACCTGCTCCCGGATCCCGGGGTGCGGGTGGTGGCGGTATGCGACCCGAACCGCGAAAGCGACGATTACGTCGACTGGTCACGCGACGGGCTGCGCAGGGAGATCGGCCGCGCGATCGGCAAACCCGACTGGCGCGCCGGCCAGCGGATCCCGGGAGGCCGCGAGGTCGGTGCCGAGATGGTGGGGTTGTTCTACGCCGGCGCGAACGGCTCGGACCCCCGCCGCGGTTGCGCGGCATACGCGGATTTCCGGGAGATGCTGGAGCGCGAAAAGGGGATCGACGCGGTCAAGATCATGACGCCGGACCATCTGCACGCCGCCATCGCGGTCGCCGCGATGAAGGCCGGCAAACGCGTGCTGCTGCACAAGCCGCTCGCCAACCGCGTGACCGAAGGCCGCCGGGTGATCGAGACCGCCCGCGCGACGCGGGTCGCCACCCACTTCATCCCCGTCGGTTCCGGTGCCGCGGTGACGGTGTGCGCGCAGGTAATCCGTCAAGGCGCCATCGGCACGCTGCGCGAAATCCACAATTGGTCCAACCGGCCGGTCTGGCCCCAGTACGCGTCCGTGCCGACGGACACGCCGCCGGTGCCGCAGGGCTTTGACTGGAATCTGTGGCTGGGGCCCTCGACGGACCGGCCGTATCATCCGCACTACACGCACGCGGTGTTCCGCGGCTGGTATGAATTCGGCGGCGGCGCGCTCGCGGATATGGGCCATTACAGCCTCTGGCACGTGTTTTCGGAGTTCGGGCTCGACGCGCCGGTCCTGGTCGAATCCGCGCCGGGCCACGCCTGCGAGATCCGGGACGGCGTCAGCGTGAAGATCCGGAATGATTTTTCCTTCCCGCTGGCCTCCAGCGTGCGTTTCCGGTTTGCCGCGAAACCGGAGCGCCCGGAGCTCGAGCTTTTCTGGTATGACGGCGGGATGCGGCCGCGGACGCCGGAGGCGGTGGAGCGCGAAAACGTCGAACTGCCGCAGGAGGGGATGCTGTTCGTGGGGGACAAGGGGGTCATCCTGGCCGATTTTCTCGGGAAAAATCCGCGCGTCTTCGCAACGGGATGGGACGGGCAGATGCCGTTGGCCAAGCCGGTGAACACGGATTGGGTGCGGGCCTTCCGGGACGGCCCGCCGACGGACGGCGATTTCCTGCGGGCCGGCCCGATTTCCGAGGCGTTCAATTTGGCGGCGGTTTCCCTGAGGATGGGCGGCAAACGCCTGTTGTGGGACGCCGCGGCGATGCGCGTCACAAACCAGCCCGATGCCGGGCGCTATCTGACGCGCGACTACCGCGCCGGTTGGGCGCTGTGAGGCGGTATCATCCCGGCGACGGGCTGACAAAGGGGGGCGGATGAAACGGTACGGAAGCGTGATCGGGCTGAAGGCGGAAAAGATCGCAGAGTACAGGCGGCTGCATGCGGCGGTGTGGCCGGATGTGCTCGCCATGATCCGGCAGTGCCACTTTCGGAATTATTCGATCTATCTGCGCAGGTTGCCGGATGGGCAACATTACCTGTTCAGTTATTTTGAATACGAGGGCAACGATTTTGCCGCGGATTGCGCCCGCATGGCGGCGGACCCCGTGACACAGCGGTGGTGGGCGGAATGCATGCCCTGCCAGGAGCCCTTTGCGGAACGGGCAGAGGGCGAGTGGTGGGCCGGGATGGAAGAGGTGTTTCACGTGGACTGAGCCGGGGCGGTCGCCCCGGCGGTCCCGCGCGTGCGCCGGAACCGCGCCGGGGACACGCCCGTGATCTTCGTGAAGACGCGGGTTAAATACGCGCGGTTGGGGAACCCGGTCTGGTCCGCGATCTCGGCGAGCGAGGCGGAACCGGACAGCATCAGGTCGGTTGCGGCCCGCACCCGCACCTGCATGAGGAAATGTCGCGGCGAGACACCTTGGTAACGCAGAAAATCCCGGGTCAGAGAACGTTCGCTGACACGCGCCAGGCGCGCCAGCACCGGATTGGATAACGGTTCCCGGTAGTGCTGCTCGATATAACGGAGAAGCTCCGCAAGATGACCGGGCTTTTCCTCCAGCCACCGGATCTCGGGACGGCTCAGCGCGAGATGCAGCAGCGCCAGTCCGACAGGCAAGACCCGCGGCGTGGCGGAACGCGTTTTTTTTGATTTGAGCAGGCCTGCCAATTCCCGCAGTACCTCCCGTTCGCAGGCGGACAGACGCAGCACAATCGGAAGGGCCTGCGCGGGATGGACTCTGCGTGCGCAGGTGAAATGCAGCCAGAGCTTGGCGCGGGGCTCATTGCCCTGCGTGTGAAACATCTGGTGGTCGGGAATCAAGACCAGGTGTGCGGGGCCAAGCGTGACCGCTCTGCCCGTTTCCGGAAAAAAGACCTTGTGCCCGGCTTCCATATCGTAGTAAAGACGCCAGAAAGGACTCAACACCCGGAAATAATTCCAGTATGGGCGGGCAGCCAGAAAACCCACTTCATGCACAAGCACTCTGGCGCCCGGCTGAACGCCCAACGGATAAAACGGGATCCCCTGTCCCGAGAAAGGGCTGGAATAGGCACCGAGCTTCGCATAGTAGGCTTTCGAAAACATCAGGCGCGTACTGTAGGGTTGGATCGTGCCCCTGTCAAGAAACCGGACCTCAAACTTCGCCCCGGAAGCGGTCAACGGTTCCGTGCGCTCTGGCCGATAAAGACACAAGATTGGCCGGAACGGATATAGACGGCAAACGCGTGCCATGATACGGTTAACCTGAATCTCCAAAACGGGTTTGCCGGGGCAGTCAGGCCGGGCCTCTCAGCGGAAGGGCGCGAAACGATGGGAATGTTCGAGACAACGGGCAAGGCGGCGGGGGACAACGGGACGCGCAAGGCGAACACGGCGCTGAAGCTGTGGCGCATGCGGACGGCGCTGAGCCATTGCGAGCCCGACCGCGTGCCGGTCAGCGATTTCTTCTGGGGCGGCTTCGTGAAGCGGTGGCGCGAGGAGCTGGGGCTGTCTGCGGACGCCAATCCCTATTATCACTACGACTTGGACTGGATCTGCACGGTGCCGAACATGGACCCGTGGATCAGGCCCTTCGAGACGCTTCAAGAGAGCGCCCGGGAGGTTACGGTCAAAACCGGGTTCGGCGCGATCATGCGCAAGGTGTTCGACTTTCCGATGCCGGAGTTCATCGGTTTTGACATCGACTCTCTGGAGAAACTGGAGGCGGCGGTCAAAACGTTCGACAGCCCTTTCGACCGCCGCCGGTATTTCAGCGCGGGCGACAATCAGATCGCCGGTGTGGGGGACGGCTTCGAGCGCAACAGCCCGCCGTGGGTCGACACCGTCAACTCGCTGTGGCCCGACTTCCCGGTTTTCGGCAGCATCATCGAGGTCAACGAGTGCATGACGCGCCTGATCGGCCCGGCGAACCATATGCTGTGGGTCGGCCTGGAGCCGGAACGCATGGCGGCCGTGATCGCCGCGGTCGGCCGGTTCTATCTGGACTGCGCCAAAGCCCAGATCGAGGCCGCGGCCGGCAGGTTGGACGGGTTCGTCATCTGGGGCGACTTCGCCTACCGTTGCGGCACCTTCATGAATCCGGCGTTCTGGCGCGAACACTACAAGCCGTGGGTACAGGCGATCGCCGAACACGCACGCGCGAACGGGCTGATGGTGATCTATCACGGGTGCGGGAACGTGCATGCGGTGATCCGCGATTTCGCGGAGATGGGCATTGACGCGTATAATCCCCTGGAGGCGAAGGCCGGCATGGATGTGGTGGAACTGCGGCGCGAGATCGGTCATACGCTCGGTTTCTGCGGCAACAGTGATATCCGGGTCTGGGAAACAGGCGACCCGGAGGCGATCCGGCGCGAGGTGCTCCGCAAGCTGAATGCGGCGAAAGGGGGCGGTTATATCTTCCAGTCGGACCATTCGGTCGCCAGCAACGTCTCCGGCAAGACCTATGACCTGATCGTCAAGATGGTGCGCGAATACGGTAACTATCCGCTCCGCTTGGGCGAGTTCGACGAAGAGAGGTGAGGCGTTCTTATGATCACGGCGAATCCGCTTCTCGGAACGGTGCTGCACGCGGTGGGGGCCACCTCCGCGGCGGTCTGTTACACGCCCCAGAAGAGGGTGAAGGGTTGGTCGTGGCAGACCTATTGGCTCACGCAGGCGGTGTTCTGCTGGCTGCTCTTGCCGCTCCTCGGCGCGTGGCTCACGATCCCGCAGTTGGCGCAGGTCCTCAGCGAGGCGCCGCGCGACGCCATGCTGCGCTCTTTCCTGCTGGGCGCCGCCTATGGGGTCGGGGGCACGGCGTTTGGCCTGGCGATCCGCCACATCGGCTTTTCGCTGACCTACGCGCTGGCGGTGGGCCTTTCGAGCGTGCTGGGGACCCTGCTGCCGCCGCTGGCGCGCGGCGAGTTCGCGGCGCTGTTCGCCAAGACGGGCGCGGCTTGGGTGATGGCGGGGATTGCGGTCGGCACCGTCGGGATTTTCCTGTGCGGGCTCTCCGGCCGCCTCAAGGAGATCGACCTCACGGATGACTTCGCGCGTTCGGATTTTTGCCTTGCCAAGGGGTTGCCGCTGTGCCTGCTGGCCGGCGTGCTCTCGGCCGTGTACGGTTTCGCGCTGGAGGCGGGCGCCCCGATCGCCCGCGTGGCGGAGGCGCACGGGGCCGGGCATTTCAACGGGAACGTCACCTACATCTTCGCCAATTCCGGCGCCTTCCTGACCACGCTGGCCTATTGCCTCTGGCTGAGTTTCCGGCACGCGAGCTTCGGCGAGTGGGTCAGGCTGCCCGCAGGAACGGAAAAGGCGTCGTTGGCGAAGAACCTCGGCCTGGCGGTTCTCACCGGATGCCTGTGGTACGGCCAGTTCTTCTTTTACAATCTGGGCCACGTGCGCATGGGGACTTTCCGGTTCACCAGTTGGGCGATCCACATGATCCTGCTGGTGCTGATCAGCAACGCGCTCGGGTTGGTTCTGCGCGAGTGGCGCGGCTGCCGGCCGCGCACGTGGCTGGCTTTAGGTGTCTCGCTTGCGACACTGATCAGCTCCGTGCTGTTTTTGACATACGGCAATTATCTGGGCGGCCAGGCCGCAGGACACTAACCGGGGGGGGCGATGAACGAGGTCAATCGGCGCGAATTTCTGGGTGCTCTCGGGGTGGTGGCGGCGGCGACAGGTGTTGTCCCGCTGTGGGCGGGCGCGGAGGACGCGGGGCACGGGTCCGCGTCGCGCGTGTGGATCGACCCGCGCCTGCACGCCCTGCCCAGGCGGCCATGGCGCAAGATCCATCTGGATTTCCACAATTCGACGCACGTCCCGAAAATAGGCGGGGCCTTCAGCGCCGAAGAGTGGAGCGACCGGCTGCTGGCGGGCAACGTGGATTCAATCGTGGTTTTCGCGAAGGACATGCACGGCCTCTTCTACTATCCCAGCCGGTTCGGCCCCGTGCATCCCGGCCTGTCGTTCGACCTGCTGGGCGAGCAGGTCAAGGCCTGCCGGGCGCGCGGGATTGCGGTCTACGCGTACTACTGCACGACGTGGGATCACCATCTGGCGGCGAAACATCCCGCGTGGCGGGTCATCCGGCGCGACGGCTCGGACTACATGCCGAAACCAGGCCAGACGCCGGGATGGACCGCGCTCTGCATGGCGCACGAGGCGTATCTCAAGCTCATGGACGACCACACGCGCGAGTTCGTGGGCAAGTATGAGCTCGACGGCGCCTGGTTTGACATGGCGGAGCCGATCTCGCACGAGTGTCACTGCCCCGAGTGCAAACGCCAGATCCTTGCCGGGGGCAAAGACCCCAACGACCCGGAGGCGCAGCGCGCCCACAAGAACCGGCTGTTTCTGGACTGGAAACGCCGTATCCGCGAGGTGGTGCGGACCGCGCGGCCGGGTTGCCAGACCGACTTCAACGACATCGGTCTCGCGTGTGTCGGCGAGCGCGCGGAACTGCTCGACAACATCGACATCGAGGCGTTGCCGACCGGCGGCTGGGGCTATTTCTACGCGCCGACGCAGATCCGCTACCAGCACACGTTCGGCATTCCCGTATATGGCATGACCGGCCGCTTCGTGTCGTCCTGGGCGGACTTCGGCGGACTCAAGCTGCCGCAGCAGCTCGATGTCGAGCTGGCCAGCATCGTGGCCAACGCGGCCCGCTGCGACGTTGGTGACCAGATGCCGCCGAACGGCCGGCTTGATCCCGCCGTGTACCATGTGATCGGCAAATCCTTCGGGCGCATCAAGGAGCTGGAACCCTATTTGGAGGGGGCGGCGCCGGTGACGGAAGCCGCCATGCTGATCCCCGCCGTGCCGTTCGACCGTCTGCGCGATGAGTCCCTCTACGGGGTGACCAAGCTCATGCTGGAGGCGAACCTGCAGTTCGACGTGGTCGAGCCGGGCCAGCCGTGGGAGCGCTACGGGCTCGTCGTGCTCCCCGAAGCCTGCCGGCCCGACGCGCCGACTGTCGCGCGCCTGCACGCCTACATCGACCAGGGCGGCGCGGTGCTGGTCATCCACGACGCGGGCCTGGTCGCGGGCGGCAGCGCAAGCTGGCTGGAACGCTACGGGCTAACGTATGCGGGCGCGTCGCCCTTCAAGCCTGCATACCTGGTGCCGCAGGCGGAGTTCACGGGGGACATACCGGTTTACGAGTACGCGCTCTATGACGGCGCGGCGCAGTGGAAGGCGGGTCCGCCGGCGGTGTCCTATGCGGCGCTGGGTGAGCCGCTCTTTCAGCGCAGCGGCAAACAGTTCACCAGTCATCGGCAGACGCCGTTCGACCATGTGACGGAGTACTCGGCCGTCGCGCGCAGCGGCCGGATCGGACTCATGGCTTTTCCGGTGGGCGCGAGCTATTACCGCAGCGGGTACTGGAGTTACCGCGCCGCGTTCGGGCAGGTGCTGAAGGGGATTCTGCCCGCGCGCCTCATCGGCACCGACGCGCCGCTCTCGACCGAGATCACGGTGACGCATCAGGCTGCCGACGCGGCCGCGCGGCGGCCGGAGCGTTATCTGATCCACCTTGTCAACTGGTCCGCGAACCGCAAAGCCCCGCCGCACCCGGAGGTTCACGAGTCGCCGGTGCCGCTGCGCGACGTGCGCGTGCGGCTCAACCTGCCCCTGGCGGTTAAAGCCGCCCGCGCGGTGACGGCGGGCGAAAAGCTTCGCGTCCGCGCCGTCCGAGACGGCGTCGAGGTGGTGGTGCCGCGCGTGCCTGTTCACGAGATTGTCGCGCTGGAAGTCCGGTAAAGTCGGGAGCGTTGAGATGGCCGGGGGCATCGGAATCATCGGTCATGCCGGGGAACGCGAAAAGATCGGCTCCGAAGGGTAACGGAACGGGGGAGGTGGAGAGGTGAGAGGGATTTCGAGATTCACGAGCGCGTCGGTTTCTTCGGAATCATCGGGGAACGCGGTAACCCCGAAGATTCCGGAGACAGCGACTCTTTGCCGCCGCCGCTTTCTTGGCGGGCTCGCCGCCCTCGCGGCCGCTCCCATGTGTGCGCGCGCGCGGGTGGCCGGGCCGCGCCGTTTCGGCGACGGGCGGGACTGGTTCTTCGAGCGGCGCTTCGGGCTGTTCGTCCACTGGGGAATCTACGCGGTCGGCGGCTGGCACGAACAGCATATGTTCCGTAAAAGGCTCAGCCGCGCGGCGTATGCGCCGCTGATGCACGCTTTCAACCCCGAACGTTTCGATCCGGACGAGTGGCTCGACCTCGCGCAGGAAGCGGGCATGGGGTACCTGACCTTCACGGCCAAGCACGTGGACGGCTTCTGCATGTGGGACACGCGGCAGACCGACTACAAGGTGACGCGCACGCCATACGCGAAGGACGCGCTCGCGCTGCTTGCGGAGGCCTGCCGGAAGCGCAAGTTCCCCCTGTGCCTCTACTATTCCTGCGCGGACATGCACCACCCGAACTACCCGAACGCCGGACGCTCCTACGAGCTGCGCGAGCCCGAGCCGGGCGACCGGCCCGATCTCACCCGCTATCTGGAGTACGTCAAGGCGCAGGTGCGCGAGCTCTGCAC